>CAYIRB010000091.1:0-1557 GCA_964365765.1 uncultured Candidatus Peribacteria bacterium | reverse complement strand
ATAAGATTGTAATCATGCCCGATGCCGACGTGGACGGAGCTCATATTCGAACTCTTTTATTGACTTTCTTCTTCAGATATTTCAGAGAGTTGATAGATGCCAATCATATATATATCGCGCAACCTCCTTTATATAAGTTGCAAAGCGGCAAAACGATTCATTACGCGTACAACGATGATGAAAGAGACGGAATTTTAAAGGAAAATAAGGGGAAAAATCTCTCGATTCAGCGCTATAAAGGTTTGGGTGAAATGAACGCGGAACAGCTTTGGGAGACCACAATGGATCCCGCAAGGCGAACGATGTTGAGGGTTACGGTTGACGATGCCGAAAAGGCGGATAGAACTTTTGAGATTTTGATGGGTTCGGAAGTCGCTCCCCGAAAGAAATTCATTCAAACCCACGCAAAACGCGTGAAGAATTTGGATATTTAGATTACGTGAATCTTGAAACCTCAGGATTGTTTTAGCGTAGCCAAAAAAGCAAGGGAGCAGGGTGGCCACTACGATATGAACTGTACGGTTAAATGAGCATTTCTGCCCGGGCAAAGATTTTTACAGGTTAGCGCAAAGTTGAAATGTACAGTTCAGTGTACTGTCTCGATTGCCAACTCTTGGCTTTAGCTGGCCTTATGTGAAGTTTCAAGATTCACGTTTAGATTGCGTTGACAGATTTATATTTACCTGTACAATTGCGGCGTATTTGTTAACACATTAAATATGAATAAATTATCCGCAATGGCTTTGGGCGCAAGCTTGGCGGCGGGATGCCGCGGGGATTTTGGCGACGGTCTCGTGGTTGCCGGCAGTGATCTTGATTCAAGTATCACTCCGAGCGAATGTTTTGATACCATTACCGGCGCTGAAGTAAGTCTTGAAAACCAGACCGGAGCAGTCGGAAACCCGTCAAAACGCGATGCCAGTGTTAGTTCGGACGGTCAATTTCACGACGAGTATGAGTTCTTCAGAGAAGAATTGTTGAATAATGCGGTTTTGTTGGCTGCAATCGGCAACATCGACGGAAGTTCAAATACGATTCGGGAAGGTGAAATGTATACCGAGAGTACTTCGGAGGATTTCGGAAACGATGATATTGAAACCGAGAGCCCCATTGTGGACGCTTACGTGGATTTTGGAGACGTTCCTTCCTTGGACGGTACTATCATCAACACGGTAATAACGGATTCGACTTGTTCACAGCTTTACAGTCCGGTTTATGACTATACCGTTGAAGACTACGGCTACGCGGATTACTACGTGGAAGAACAGAATTAATCTGAATAAATCAATTAAGACCCTCGGAATCGGGGGTCTTTTTTTACAGGAAAAATTTAGAAAAAATTCAGATTTTTTTAAGGTTTTGGCGATAGTTTGTAGATGTTTTATACATAACCCAAACATATGAAACATATACCTATTCTTTTGGCTTCCGCGCTTGCCGCTTGCGAAGTTGAAAACGGCCTAACCGCCCAGTCGCCGACTTATGAGCAAGAAACTTGCGTTGATGAGTTAGCTGATGGTGTAATTTCTTACAAAAACGTCGATCCCTCGGCTTTTC
>CAYIRB010000090.1:0-1731 GCA_964365765.1 uncultured Candidatus Peribacteria bacterium | reverse complement strand
CGGTGCCGGAAAAAGACCTTCCCGTCGTTCATCCGCATGTAAAAGATTATGTGCCAAAGGGGACGTCGCCTCTTGCGACGGTTAAAGAGTTTGTGAATGTAAAATGCCCGAAGTGCGGCTCCGCCGCTAAACGCGAAGTCGACACAATGGACACCTTTGTTTGTTCAAGCTGGTACTTTCTTCGTTATCCGGATTCGCAAAATTCCAAGAAAGCTTGGGATAAGGCGATTGCGGATAAATGGATGCCGGTGGATATGTATATCGGCGGCGCGGAACATGCCTGCATGCACCTTTTATACGCGAGGTTCATTCACAAAGTGATGCACGATTTGGGATTTGTGGATTCCGCGGAACCGTTCAAGCGATTGGTTCATCAAGGAACGGTGACGAAGGATGGGGCGAAGATGAGCAAGTCGAAAGGCAACGTCGTCAGCCCTGATGAATTTGTCGCAAAATACGGTTCGGACGTTTTCAGAATGTACTTGATGTTTATGGGCCCCTTCACGGATGGCGGCGACTGGAGCGACCGAGGGATTACCGGAATCGCGAGGTTCGTGGATAGGTTTTGGAAATTTATGGAAAAAGAAAGTGATGGAAAGGAATTTTACGTTGCGGTAAATCGAACGGTTGCACGCGTCACGGAGTCGATTGAAAGAATGAATTTCAATACGGCGATTGCCGCTCTGATGGAATTAACAAACGCTGGTATCGCAAAGGGGCTGAATAAGTCGCAAAAAGAAATGGTTGTAAAGGCGCAAGCTCCACACGCCCCCCACAGTGCCCCACAAAATTGTGAAAGTCTGGGCCACAAAAAAAGCGTGTTTACGGAGACTTGGCCGAAGGCCGATCCGAAGTTTCTTGTGAAAAATGAGATAACTTACGGCATTCAAGTTAACGGAAAATTACGCGGGACGGTTGAGTTGGTAAATGGTGTCGAAAAGGAAGTAGCACTCGCTAACGCTCGTGTGAAAGTCGCGAAATATTTGGCCGAAGGAAAAATCGTCAAAGAAATCTTTGTGCCCGGAAAAATTATCGGGTTTGTGGTGAAAGCCTAACTCGCCTCCGGAAATCCGCCGAAAATGCCGATGCTGACGGTGGAGGTGTTGCCGTTTGAGTCGGCGATTGTGAAATCCTGACTTTGGCCGCCGGTGCTCAAAGTGATTGTGCCGTATGGCGGTGAGTAATCGGCATAAAATTCCGTGTCGGAAGTTATGCCGGTGCTGAAAGTTACAGAGCCGATTGACCTTGTCCCGCCGTCAATGTCGTAGCCGGTTAAAGTGATTCCGTCCGTTTTGACTTCAAGTCTGTAGTAGTCCGTCTCCAAGTCGTTGACTTGCAAATTTGTGAGTGAAAGGTCGCGGGCTTTCTGGATTATTGAAATCGTTTTACTTTGGTCGTCGTCGAAAACCGCTTTTTCTCTTAGGTTCGTGTAAGAAATCATGAAGCCGCCCGAAAGCAGGGCGATTATCAAAGTAACAATAAGCAGTTCAATCAAGGTGAAGGCCGGACTCCGCATGCGTCTTTTCATGCGCACATTTTAACGCTATGATTGGTTCATGCGCCACTCCAAATGCAGATCCCCCCGAGCGGAGTCCTTGATTGAAACGATTATTACAATTACAATTGTAGTGATTGCTTCAACAGCCGCTTTGAAGACATCACGCCTCGCGTTTTTTGGAAACGGACTCATCGGCGAAAAAATTGTGGCCATGAATTTGGCTGAAGAAGGCG
>CAYIRB010000089.1:0-1955 GCA_964365765.1 uncultured Candidatus Peribacteria bacterium | reverse complement strand
CTGGGAGGAAAGGCTCAACACGGAGGGCAGAGATTCGGAGAAATGGAGGTCTGGGCTCTTGAAGCATATGGCGCTTCGCACACTCTTCAAGAAATGCTGACGATTAAATCGGACGACGTCTATGGCCGCGCAAAAGCTTACGAATCCATCATCAAAAATGAAACGATTCGAAAGCCGCGCACTCCCGAATCGTTCAACGTATTGGTTAAGGAATTGCAATCTCTCGGCTTGAACGTCGATCTTCTTCAAGTGAAAGATGACGACATCGCGCCGGAAGAAGTTGAAGAATATGTGGCGCCGGCGGAGGACGAAACTCCCGCGCTGGCTCCCGAAGTGGAGGCCATGGAAAATGAAAATCTCACTCTCGACGAGGAAGACATGGGCGAACTTCCGGAACTCGACAGTGATCCTGTGGAAGTGGCGGAAGACGAGTAGTCACGCCGGAGGCGTGAGCATCACGCACCAAAGGTGCGCTAAACTAAAAAGCATCAAAACCTAACCTTACACAACATACAATGAACATGACTGAAAAATCTTCAAAGGCGCCGGCGCTGTTTGACGCCATCGCCATCTCCGTCGCTTCCCCCGACCAGATTCTTTCTTGGTCGCACGGTGAAGTGAAAAAACCGGAGACTATCAACTATCGAACGCAAAAACCCGAACGCGACGGCTTATTCTGTGAACGTATTTTCGGTCCCACGAAAAACTGGGAATGTGCTTGCGGAAAGTACAAACGCGTACGCTACAAAGGCGTGATTTGTGAAAAGTGCGGAGTCGAAGTTACACGATCGATAGTGCGCCGAACAAGAATGGGTCACATCAAATTGGCCGTGCCGGTAACTCACATTTGGTTTCTTCGCTCAACCCCGAGCCGCATCGGTTTGCTTTTGAATCTTCCGGTAAAAACCCTCGAACAGGTTGTTTACTTCGCGGCTTATATCATCACGGAAGTGGATGAAAAGTCCAAGGTTGAAGCGGTAGCTCAGTTGGAAGAAGAGTTCAAACAATACAAGAACGACATCATCACCGAGCTTGAAGAAAAGAAAAAATTGGGAACTCACACAAAAGAACAGCTTGAAAAAGAACAAGGCGTAAAAGTCACGGAATTGGTTCAACAACATCAAAAAGCGAAAGTAGACCTGGAATTTTTAAAGCGCGGACAAGTTCTTACGGAACTTGAATACCGCGACACGTCAATGAAGTTCGGCCACGTATTCAAGGCCGGCACCGGCGCGGAGTCGCTGAGACAAATTATCAGCGAAATCGACCTCGACAAAGAAATCGGCGAACTTGAAAAGGAATTGGAAAAATCCACGGGCCAAAAACGCACGAAATTGATCAAGAGAATCAAACTTCTGGGCTCGCTCATGAAATCCGGGATCAAACCGGAGTGGATGATTCTGACAACGCTCCCCGTTATTCCGCCGGATCTTCGACCGATGGTTCAGTTGGACGGCGGTCGCTTCGCGGCCAGCGACTTGAACGACCTTTACAGGCGAGTCATCAACAGAAATAACCGTTTGAAGAGACTTATCGCAATTGGCGCTCCGGAAGTTATCTGCCGAAATGAAAAGCGCATGCTTCAAGAAGCTGTGGATACATTGCTCAACAACAGCGCGCGTCAGGGAAAGACCGTGTTTAACTCGGGCGACAAGCGCAAACTTCGTTCCCTCTCGGACATGCTCAAAGGTAAGCAGGGACGATTCCGACAGAACCTTCTCGGTAAACGCGTGGATTATTCCGGTCGTTCCGTAATCGTCGTCGGTCCGAAATTGAAATTGCACCAGTGCGGTCTGCCAAAATCCATGGCGATGGAACTGTTCAAACCTTTCGTTATCGGAAAATTAATTACGGACGGCCACGCGCACAACATTAAAAACGCGGAGAAAATGATACAGTCGAGCGACAAGGTGATTTGGGACATTCTTGAAGAAGTAACAAAAAATCGTTATGTG
>CAYIRB010000088.1:0-2155 GCA_964365765.1 uncultured Candidatus Peribacteria bacterium | reverse complement strand
AGAAGAAGTCTTTCGTATTCGATCAAAGGTTGTTTCTTTTTTGTGAATACCGCGTTTTCCTCTATCACAGTCTGGAAGTCCACAACTTCGCCGGGAAGGAAGTTTGAGCCGCCCGGTTCGACGATTCGCACTTTGGAGAACATTTGTCTGGTGATGATTTCGATGTGTTTGTCGTTAATTGTCTGACCTTGCGAGGCGTAGATGCTCTGCACTTCGGTCATGATGTATTTTTGAGTTGTGTAGATGTCCGTGAGTTTCATCAACTTTCGAAGATTGATGTGGCCGGAAGTCAAAGGAGTTCCCTTTGCCACGAGTTCGCCGCTCTTGATTTTGATTGTTTTTCCGGCATCGATTTTGTAGTCGTACTCCGGCATTTCTTCTTGAATCACAACTTCTTTTTTGCCCGCTTTGATAACTTCGCCGATTACGTCGGACCTGATTTTGCTCTTACCTTTTTCGGCAAGAACGCGTTTCAAGTCGATTTTATCGCCTTTCTTGACAAGCACTTCGGCTCCGTCCGGAATTTCATAACTGCGCATGGGAACTTCCGTCGGAAGAATTGAAATCGTGACTTGGTGGCCTTTCGAGCTTACTTTCGCGACTCCGTCCACTTCGGCAAGCATTGCCGGCTTTTTGGGCGAGCGGGCTTCCAAAAGTTCTTCAACACGAGTCAGACCCTGGGTGATATCTTCTTCTTCGGCGACGCCACCCATGTGGAAGGTTCTCATAGTCAGCTGAGTGCCCGGTTCACCGATTGATTGCGCGGCGATAATACCGACCGCGGTTCCAAGTTCCACCGAGTTGTTGCTTCCCAAATCACGGCCGTAACACTTTTGGCAAACTCCGTTTAAAGTGAGACAGGTCATGACTGAGCGAACGCGGATTTCCGCAACTTTATTCGCGACGATTATTTTCAGAATCGATTTGTCGATTTCAATACCTTTCTTGATAAGAATTTTTCCGTTCTTGTCGCGCAGGTCTTCGCCCACGGTTCGGCCGAAAATTCTGTGTTCGAAGGCCTCACCGATTTCGTCGGATTCGGCGCGCGTGACAAGGTGGGTTTTCAAAGTTCCGCAGTCGGTTTCTTTAATAATGATGTCCTGCACCGCGTCCACGAGACGTCGGGTCAAGTAACCGGCTTCGGCGGTTTTAAGAGCCGTGTCGGACTTACCTTTTCGTCCTCCGTGTGTGGCGATGAAGTATTCAAGAATCGTGAAGCCTTCTTTCAAGTTTGACTTAATCGGCAATTCGATTGTCTTGCCTGCCGGATTGGCAACGAGTCCTTTCATTCCGCAGAGCTGTGTAATCTGTCCCCAGTTACCGCGGGCTCCGGAGTCGATCATGTAGAAAATGTCGTTTTCCGGCTCGAACGATTTGATCATTTCATTCGTGATGAGGTTTTTTGTTTGTGACCAAATCTTAATGACTTGGCTGTAACGTTCTTCCTCGCTCATGAAGCCCATGTTGAAGTTTTCGTATAGGCTGTTGACCACTTTTTCCGCGTCCACCATGATTTTTTTCTTCGCGTCCGGGACAAGCATGTCCGATGCGGCGATGGAAATTCCGGAAAGAGTCGCGTATTTGAAACCGATTTCTTTCAAGTCGTCACAGAGTTTGGATGTTTCTTCCTGAGAGCAATTTTCGAACGCGGTGCCGATTATTTCGATAATGTCGCTTTTTTTGAATACCTTGTTCTGGTAGCCGAGTTTTTCGGGCACGATGCGATTAAATATCGCGCGTCCCAAGGTGGTTTCCACAAGTTCGCCTTTGATTCGAATTCTGATTTTTGCTTGCAGGTGGATGTCACCGAATTGTTGAGCGATTTCCGCTTCTTCATCATTGCCGAAAACTTTTCCTTCACCTTTTTTACCCGGATTCATCTTCGTGAGAAAATACACTCCCAGCACCATGTCCTGGGCCGGAGTCGTAATCGGTTCGCCGGCTGACGGTTTCAAGAGATTTTCAACCGAAGCCATAAGCGTTCGGGCTTCCTCTTGAGCCATGTCGGAAAGCGGAACGTGGACAGCCATTTGGTCTCCGTCGAAGTCGGCGTTGAAAGCCGCGCAAACGAGCGGATGAATTTGAATGGCCTTGCCTTCGGTCAGTATCGGTTGGAAAGCCTGAATACCAAGTCTGTGAAGAGTCGGCGCGCGGT
>CAYIRB010000087.1:0-2289 GCA_964365765.1 uncultured Candidatus Peribacteria bacterium | reverse complement strand
CATTTGATTTTGAGTCAAGAGGTGGCGGATATAGCTTTTGGAATACTCTTGCGAAGCGTTATGCGGGACATCCGGATCGAGCTGGGAGTCGTCAAATTTATATTTTTCGTTCGTGATGTCGTGGCGGCCTTCGCGAGTCCAAAAAGAAGAGTGGCGGGCCAGCCTTGTTGCCAACACGCAGTCGAACATGTCGATTCCGCGTTCCACGGCGTTTAACAGGTCGTCCGGAGTACCCACGCCCATTAAATATCGGGGTTTTTCGGCGGGCAAGTGCGGAATAACGGCGTCTATTGCACTAAATTTTTGTTCAAAGGACTCTCCAACGCTGACTCCGCCGATTGCTATTCCCGGTAAATCGAATTGTGCAATGAATTTCGCGGATTCCTCGCGCAAATTTTTAAAGGAACTTCCTTGGACAATGGGGAAGAGAGCTTGATCTTTTCTGGTTTTCGCCTTTATGCAACGTTCCAGCCACTTGTGAGTCCTGTCCATAGCTTTTTTTGCGTAGGTTTCATCAACACCGGCCGGCGCGCATTCGTCGAAGGCCATGATTATGTCGGCTCCCAATTTTTCCTGAACTATCGTGGCGTATTCGGGCGTGAAAAAATATTTATCGCCGTTGATATGCGATTGAAATTCGACGCCATCATCGCTGATTTTGTTGCTTTTACTTAGAGAAAAAACTTGAAAGCCGCCGGAATCGGTGAGAATCGGCTTATTCCAATTCATCCATTTGTGGAGGCCGCCCATTTTTTGAATCAAATCGGAGCCCGGGCGCATTTCAAGATGATAGGTGTTCGCCAAAATTATCTCCGTTTTCAGATTTTCGAGATCTTTATAATCCAGTGATTTGACCGTTGCCTTTGTGCCGACCGGCATAAAAACGGGACTGTGAATTTCACCGTGTGGAGTTGTAAACACACCTGTTCGGGCATTACCGTCGCGTGCGGTGATTGTAAAATCAAACATCCGCTTTCTTTCGTTTAGCTGTCGCTTTTGCTTCTTTCGCTTTCAACTTTTCCATTTGCTGTGAAAGTTCCTCGTTCACTTTTTCCTCGAGTGTTTTCTTTTTTCTATCCTTTTTAACGCGGCCTTTCGCACCAGTCATTTTTTGTCTGAATTTATCAACGCGGCCTTCGGTATCGAGCAGGACGTTCTTACCGCCGGTATAAAAGGGATGGCATTTGCCGCAAATTTCAACCTGAATGGATTGCAGGGTTGCTCCGGTTCTGAGTTCACTGCCGCAATTCGCGCATTTCACAATAGCGTCGTCGAAATATTTTGGGTGAATATCAGTTTTCATTTATTATGATTCTTTCGTTTTACAGGTAAAGCTCGCGAATTATAGCGATAGATTGTGTAGAAGGCAATAGAAATCAGAATTATAGCAAACAGTATCGCCCAAAATACGAATCTGTAGTCCAAAACGCGAATTGTTACTTCCGTCGAGTTACTTTGACCTTTATCGTCCGTAACCGTTAAAATCGCGGTTTGAACTCCTTTGCTGGTGAAACTTCTCGAGACCACCGGTCCTTCCAGAATGTCATCTTTGCCAAATTGCCAGATGTACCTGACGATATCCCCATCCGGATCGTTTGAGGCGCTCGCGTCCAGAGTGAGGTCGGAGCCGAGGTTGGTTATGTAAGTATCCTCGCTACTCATTGCGACCGGAAGTTTGTCATATGGATTGGCGTCATCGGCGTTTTGAATTCCGTCGCCATCCACATCTTTGTCGGAGTTATCACCGGTTCCGTCTGTATCCATATCCACGCTTTCCTTCGCGTCAAGAGGGAAGCTGTCGTTTTTATCATTGACATTGTCTCCGTCGCTGTCGGCTTTAAGTGCGTCCGTTCCGCTTTGCATTTCATCGGAATTGTTCAAACCGTCTCCGTCAAGATCTTCATCTTTCTCGTCGGGAATGCCGTCTTGATCCATGTCCTTCGAGTAGGTAGGGTCGAGCGGTAAGGCGTCACCTGAGTCCTGGAAGCCGTCGTTGTCATCATCCAGATCGGAATTGTTACCCGTTCCGTCTCCGTCCGTATCAAGCGATTCATATTCGTCTAGTGGAAAGGCGTCTTGCTCGTTGTTGGTCTGGTCTCCGTCAATGTCCGGATCCGAACTGTTCGGTTGCGCGTCGCGATCTGTGTCTTGTTCGACATAAATTCTTTTGTTTACAACGTTGTTGGCCGGGTTGTCCTCAGAAGTATCCCATGGAATTACGGTAACCGTGAGGTCGTAGTATCCGAATTTCTCGGGAGTGAAAACTACGAAAACGTCATCCGTCTTTCC
>CAYIRB010000086.1:0-2631 GCA_964365765.1 uncultured Candidatus Peribacteria bacterium | reverse complement strand
AAAATCAGCGACGCGCGCTTCAACTGTCCCACAAACCCGCGTGAAGAAAGCGCCGCGGACAATCCAGCCAAGCCCAAAAACAAAAATTGGCCGGCGCGCGCCAATACAAGCCAGCCGCCTTCATACATTTCCCGACGGGAAATCCCCAAAAAATCCAAATCGAAAAAGAAATGGAAAACAATCATGGCAACGATGGCGATGCCCCTCAGCGCGTCAATTTCAGCAAGTCTTTTCATGATGACATTAAATCATCTTCTTGAAATATCTTCCAATAATCAAGTCGCCACTTGTTTCAAAATGTCTTTCCGCAGTCTGTAAAAGCGTTTCCTGCCGCTTTCGATACTCGTCAGAAAAATCTCATCCTCCCCCCATTTTGTCTTTTTGAGACTCTCCGGAAAATCCGGGTCGTTCGGATTCGCTTCGGTAAACATCACGCCGCGTAAATTTTCATATGCATCTCCGTACTTCGGATCAAGCAAATAGAAATAACTCGGCGCCGATTTCAGCAGAGCGGCGATTAATCTTTCATTATATACTTTTCTCGCCGCCATCTCTCTCGCGAATAATTCGGGGTCGCGGGCGGCATTCCTTTTTGCCCTTCTTTCAAGAAATTGGGCTTGGGCCGGAGAAATATAAACTTTTTCCGCATCTTCAAACTGCGCCGCATTGGATTTTTTTTTCTTTCCGCCGAACGGCTTTGTCACAAGAAGCTCTCCCTTAATCCCGTAGTCATCTCCAAAAACTTCCGATAACAAAACTTTGTAAGATGCGAAAAACCGCCCTCCGCAGGACGCGGTTATTCCCAATCTTGTAAAATCCTTTTGAGTGATATCCAAAACGGCTTGTCTGTATTTCAACCATTCCGGTGATAAAGGCTCGGGAAGAATTTCCGGCAAAGTAAGTTCCTGCGAAATTACCGCTTTCACATTGCCCACGACATCTTCATGAGTTCTCCAAGAGAGTTTTTTTCCGCAGCGTCTTTTGTCCATATCTTGAGCGATTTCATAGTCTTCGTCAAAAATCGATATCAAAACATCCATGTGATTTTTGAACCATTCGTTGTGAGTGGCATGAATTATTCCCCATCTTAAAAAATCCATGTTTTTGATAGAAAGAATTTTCTCTCTTTCCGATTTCCATTGTTCACTGCCTTTCGGCGAAGGAGTTTCCGGAAGTCCGCATTCTTTTCTAAGGACATCCAGTACGTTTTTTCTAACAATTTTCTTGCTATTCCATTCAAAAACTCTGGCGCTTCGGTTTAATTCAAGTTTTTCGGCTACTTCATAATCCGCATTAAACGCGGCTACTAGCGCGTCAACGTAAGAGTCAAAAAGTTTGGATTTTCCGGTCGTGCCATCAAAAAGCCCCCATTTCCTTATATCTTTCAACTTCAAGGAAGTTATCAAGTTTCTATTGTGCTCCCATTCATCACTGTTTTTTGACGGCGCATTTTCGGGAATTTTCAAATAAACGCAAATGGCCTTCTTAAATTTGTCCACTATTTCATGGTTTTCTCCGTCCTGCAAACGTGTCCACTGCTTTGCACGCCCCTGTCTTAACACAATGTTCATCCGAATCTTATTGCGAATTGCGTGAATCGTTTTCTTTAAATCCTCCGATAATTCCGATTCTGCAAGCATGTCGTCAACTCTCACGCAATACTTTGACATATCAACCATGTCCCGTGGCAAATCGCTTTCCACTTCATCGAGTAGCGCGTAAACGCATTCGCGGAAAACTTCGGGCAGATTGAAATTTAGCTGTATGGCCGTTTCTTCAAAAATGTTTCTGACTCTGTTAATGGCTTCCATAATTTGTTTTTCTTAGCCGTTTAAACACATTTCCACTCTTTCATTAACGACACTTTTCAAAGCCGAGGCAAATTTTACCGGCTCAAGAGTTGATTCCGCCGACACAAGAAAATCCGAAAAACCTTGTAAAAACTCTTTATAATCAACAAAAGTTTCTTCCATAATTGTGGCCATCACAACGGCCTGCGCCCCTCCGCGGGACACATTGAAATCCACATATTGTTCGTAATGCCTAACGTCAAGACCCATCAAATCCTCAACACAAGTGCCGTACATTTCACGTATTAATCGCATCAACCTTCTTTTATTTATAAACGTCGGATCATTTATGCCGTCCCGTCCTTCTGCGATTCCATACTCCATCATGGCCCAAATATTCACTCCCTTCTCAGCGTTCGAGAAATCCATGCCATTCAGATTGACCAACTCTGAAACGGTCATGGTATCTTCGGGAAAAAATGAAGCGATTTCCTTCAAATAATGCAAAAAATGCTTCAATGGCAAAATTCTTTCGCCATTGCGAAGCAAAGTCATCCTACCCATCCGCGAGAAAATTCTCTTGAATGGAGCTTTGAAGGAATCCTCTTCACTAAGTTCAACAACTGCATGTTGACCTGACTCTTCATGTCCGACACGGTTTGCTCCCGCAGCGGGATACCTCCCCTGAAACTCGATTATTTGCGCCATTTGTCAGCTTAAAGGTGGTCATTGTATTACAGATAAGCAAAATGTCAAAACAGCGATATGGAGCCACGATCGGGAATCGAACCCGAGACCTCATCCTTACCATGGATGCGCTCTACCAACTGAGCTACCGCGG
>CAYIRB010000085.1:0-3005 GCA_964365765.1 uncultured Candidatus Peribacteria bacterium | reverse complement strand
TAAAATCACCATTCCGACTGGACAAATCCATGGGTGAGTGTGTACTCATATTTCGCCGTCGTCGTCACCAAACAAAATCACGAAAATATCAATTTGTGAATGACATCGCTCCCGGCGAGTTCGGGGTGGAAACTGCTCGCGTAAATGTTCCCGCACCTCACAAATACAGGGACTCCCTCATGCGATGCCAAAACCTCTACGCTTTCCCCCACTGAAACAATTTTCGGTGCGCGAATGAAATGCCCGCGCGTCTTGCCAAGGCCGCGCACATCCAAATCCGCGATAAAGCTGGCGATCTGTCTGCCGTAGGCGTTTCGCTCCACGACAATATCCAAAAGTCCCATTCGCGACAGCAAAATCATTCCGGCGCAAGTGCCGAATATTTTAAATTCGGGATTTCTTGCCAACTTTTTTATTTCCTCGCCCATTCCCGTCTCGATCAAAAAACGACCGATGACCGTGCTCTCGCCTCCCGGAATAATCAATCCCGTCAAACCCCGCAAATCCTCGAAATTTCGCACCTGTTTGTTGGCGATTCCCAAAGAATCCAGAACTTTTTGATGTTCCGCGAATCCGCCCTGAAAAGCCAAAACACCAATCATAATCCGCGGGATTGCATTCTGACATTCAAATCCTCGATATTCAGACCGGCCATCGCCTTGCCCAAACCGCCGGAAATTTCAGCGAGTTTTTTCGCGTCTTTGTAATTTATGACAGCTTCCACAATCGCCTTCGCCGTTTTCGCCGGATCCGCCGACTTGAAAATTCCGCTTCCCACAAACACGCCGTCGCAACCGAGCGCCATACAAAGTGCCGCGTCCGCCGGAGTCGCTATTCCGCCCGCCGCGAAGTTCACCACGGGCAGTCGACCCAGTCGGCTTACTTCCTCCAACAATTCCACCGGCACTCTGTAGACCGCCGCTAATTCATTCAAATCCTTTCCTTTCAAATCCGCGATTTCCGCCGCAATCGTTTTTATATGACGAACAGCCTCAACCACGTTTCCCGTTCCGGCCTCCCCTTTTGTTCGAATCATGGACGCGCCTTCATTAATTCTTCGCAAGGCCTCGCCCAAATTCGTTGCGCCGCAAACAAAAGGAACCTTGAAATCCTTCTTCACGACATGCGAGAACGGATCCGCCGGAGTAAGCACCTCGCTTTCATCAATAAAATCAATCTCGAGAGCCTCCAAAATTTGCGCTTCAACCGTATGCCCGATTCGCACCTTCGCCATGACCGGAATAGTCACAGCCGCCTGAATCGCCTTAATCATTTCCGGATCGCTCATTCTGGCGACTCCGCCTTCCGCGCGAATGTCCGCCGGCACTCGTTCAAGCGCCATAACACTGCACGCGCCCGCCTCTTCAGCGATTTTCGCCTGCTCCGCGTTGGTCACGTCCATAATGACGCCGCCCTTAAGCATTTGAGCCAAATTTCTGCCTTCTTCGTTGAACATGTGATATAAAGAAATCGCGGGCATATTGCCAGCCTTTCCATCAATAATCAACCTAAGACATAAATGAATCACTTCCGGAAATAGACCGGCGAATGGAGGCCAACATTACATATTTGAGAGATTTCCTCAATGGCGTATTCGGGATTGAGGGCCAAGCCGGCAGCCGGTCCGCGGATGCAAGCGGCAAGGGATATTCGGCCGCCGTCGAAGAGCATCCGGATAAATCCATAATATATATATACGGTACTTGTTCCGAAAACTTTAACGAAGTTCTCGACCTTGTGTTTCCGAACTGACTTTGGTGGCGATAATCAAACAGCCGCCGCCGGCCGGACAAAATACCGCGGGATCGGCTCCGAAATTTGTTTTCAAAGGAAGAACCGCCGCCCAAGTTTTTCCATCCGTGGTTTTTGTGTACCAGTTTGGAGTACCGTAAAAATAAAGTGCGTCCGCGGCGGTAAAAAAGTTCCCGGTCCAATTCACTTCTCCGTCCAAAATAATAACATCCCGTGTCGTGAAAATTAAGCCGTCCTCGGAAACGGCGAAGCGCGCGCCTTTCGGAAAATCGAATTTTGGAGTAATCAAATACCAAAGTCCCCCGAAATGACCGACTGCGGAGTCGTTAACGGGCCCGTCTTCTAGTCCGAATCTCACACCCGGTTCAAAAGTGTAATTCACTCCGTCGTCCGAAATCGCGGAGTAAATTTTCATTGAAGCGTCCGGCCTTTCCGCTCCCATCGCCGAAGACGTAAAATACAGCCTGATTTTTTCATCATCCGTTAATGCCAAAGTCGGATCGAAGGCTCTTTTATATTGTTCCGGCATTCCACTAATCACTATAGGTTCGGGATCAGACCAAGTGAGACCTTCGTCTTCGGAAATTTTTACCGCGATTTTATCAAACACCCCCAATCCGCCGCAGTCAAACCATTGAAAAGCAGAAATCAATCTCCCATCAGAGTCTTGTATCATGGTCGGAACGCCCCCTGATTTCACAAAGATTCGCTCCTCGCCTGTCCGTAAACCGAAATCATCCATTGAACTTAGAATTAAGTCTCCGTTCCAAGGACCTTGCCGTTCACACGCCTGAATTAAAGGCTCGCCGCCGATCGGCACGGCGGGATTTTGTCCCGAAATGGAAACAACAAACAAAATGCCCAGAATCAAAATCGGCTGATGCAAAAGGTAAATCAAAAGCGAATGCCGCCCCATCCGACCCAAAACCGGCACCTGCCGAAAATTCAAATTAAATTTCTTCAAATACCATTCTCCCGCGACCAATCCGACCAAAACCGCCGACAGCCACGGAAAAATCGGGAAGTAATCGAGAGACGCGAACTCGGAGTAAGTCAGTCCGAACGGAAAAAGAAAATACGAATCCACGGTAAGCCCCTTGAAAGTCATACCCAAATCAAAAGCCAAAACCGCCGCGCCAAGCGTCAAAAACGCGCTTCGTCCTTTGAACAAAACGGCAATCGGAATCGCGACGGCGATAAAATGCAAAACACCGAACTTAACAAAATACGCCTCCGCGAAAATCCAAGTCGCC
>CAYIRB010000084.1:0-3131 GCA_964365765.1 uncultured Candidatus Peribacteria bacterium | reverse complement strand
TAAAATCACCATTCCGACTGGACAAATCCATGGGTGAGTGTGTACTCATATTTCGGCGCGGAAAATGATCGGCGCCAACAACTCAAATACGAAAACATAAATTCTTTTCCAATTCGCCAAACCATGTGCTAAAATCACCGTGCTAAAAAAATCATAATCAAAATATGGCGGAAGAAAAAGATAAGAAACAACCCGATGACGAACCGGAAAAAACCGGCGGCGAAGAAAATTCATCGCTTTTCGAAGGAAACATCAAGATAAGACCGATAACCAACGAAATTGAAGATTCATACTTGGACTATGCCATGAGCGTAATCGTTTCGCGCGCGCTTCCGGACGTTCGAGACGGCATGAAGCCGGTTCACAGAAGAATTCTCTATGCGATGCATGAAATCGGACTTCGCTCCAGCGCGGGGTTCAGAAAATCGGCGGCCGTCGTGGGTGAAGTTTTGGCGAAATATCACCCGCACGGCGACACGGCGGTCTACGACTCAATGGTGCGTATGGCGCAAGAGTTTTCACTCAGATATCCGCTCGTTAGAGGACAAGGTAACTTCGGTTCCATAGACGGAGACAATGCCGCGGCCATGCGTTACACGGAAGCGAAAATGGAAAAAATCGCAGACGAAATGCTCGCGGACATCGAGAAAGAAACCGTAGATTTCGTGGACAACTACGACGGACGACACAGGGAGCCTAAGGTACTCCCCTCTCGAATTCCGCAACTTTTGTTGAACGGAACAATGGGTATCGCCGTAGGTATGGCAACCAACATCCCTCCGCACAATCTAAACGAATTAATGGATGCCTTGGCATATCTGTCCGACAATCCGGATGCCGAAGTTGACGACCTGATGAATTACATTAAAGGCCCGGACTTCCCGACCGCAGGTATTATTTACGACACTGAAGCGATTAAAACAATGTATCTGACGGGACGAGGCGGTATCACGATTCGTGCCAGAGCGACAATTGAGGATGAAAAAGGACGCTCCCGCATTCTGATTACCGAAATCCCATACCAATTGAATAAAGCGTCCTTGGTTGAAAAAATAGCCGACCTTGTGAGAGATAAAAAAATCACCGGCATTTCCGATTTGCGGGATGAATCCAACCGCGAAGGAATCCGAATCGTTGTGGAATTGAAACGCGACTCATACCCGAGCAAGGTCTTGAATCAGTTGTTCAAATACAGCCCGATGCAGTCAAACTTCAATATGAATATGATTGCATTGGTTGACGGTATTCAACCTCGTCTGCTCAACCTTAAGCAGGTATTAGAGTATTTCATCACGCACAGGAAAGAAGTCATTACAAAAAGAACTCAATACGAATTAAAAGTGGCGAAGGCGCGCGCCCATATTTTGGAAGGTTTGAAAATCGCGCTCGACCATATCGACGAAGTTATTGCGACAATCAAAAAATCGGCGACCAAAGAAGACGCGCATGATGCCCTGATGAAAAAGTTCAAATTAAGCGACTTGCAATCAACCGCGATTCTTGAAATGCGACTGCAGACTCTCGCCGGACTCGAAAGATCAAAAATCGAAGACGAATTGAAAGAAAAACGTAAACTTATCGACGACTTGAACGCGATATTGGGAGATACAAAAAAAGTCCTGAAAATTATGAAAGATGAATTCAAAGAGATCGCAAAAACATACGGCGACGACAGAAGAACCGAGGTCGTGCCGAACGCTCTCGGCAAATTCGTTGTGAAAGACACAATCCCGAACGAAGACATGGTGGTGATGCTCACAAATGATAATTACATCAAGAGGGTGCCGCCTTCCGCGTTCAAAAGGCAGGGCCGCGGCGGACAAGGTAAAATCGCCATGGGCACAAAGGAAGAAGATGAAATCGAGTTGGTGCGCCACGCGAAAAATCACGATAAACTTTTGTTTTTCACGAACACGGGACGGGTTTTCCAATTGCCGGTTTACGAACTGCCGCAAACCACAAGGCAAGCGAAAGGCATTCCGCTTGTAAATTTGATTCAGCTTATTAAAGACGAAGTGGTGACAGCGATGCTGGTCGTCACGAACGAACAATTTAAAGGCGACTTCTTGTTTATGGCAACCAAAAACGGAACTGTGAAAAAAACTCCGGTGGCGGCATTCGGCAATGTGAGAAAAAGCGGCCTCATAGCGATAAAATTAAGAGAAGGCGACGAACTGTCATGGGTTAAACAATCCAGCCCGACAAATCACGTGATGATAGTGACCCGCGAAGGAAAATGCATTCAATTCGACGAGGCGGATGTTCGACCCATGGGCAGATCCTCAATGGGAGTTCGGGGAATCAAATTGAAAATGGGAGATGAAGTGGTGGAAATGGATATGGTTCACAACAAGGACGCCGAGCTTTTGGTGGTTATGGAAAACGGCCTCGGAAAAAGAACATCCGTTGAAAATTACAGATTCCAGACGCGAGGAGGTTCCGGAGTCAAAACCGCTAACTTAACAATCAAAACCGGTAAACTGGTTGGTGCAAAAGTTTTGGAACCGGGCTCTCAAGGAGATATAATCGTCATGTCAAAAGGAGGAGTAATGATCAGAACTTCCGTGGACAGCATTCCTTCACGTGGACGCGCGACGCAAGGTGTGTATATAATGCGTGTGAAAAACAACGATAAAGTCGCATCGCTGTCGTTCATAAGAAAGACCGATGAGGAAAAGGCGGCCGAACTGGCCGAAAAGAACGCGGAGGAACTCGCGCTTATCTAACCCGAAAGCCATGAAAATTCGCCACCAATATGCAGTTTTAGCGCTCACCGCTTTGGCTTTTGGCAACGCTCTTACCGCCTTCGCCGCAAGCGGAGATTTGGTTTTGTATGACACAAATGTCACATTCAGCACCTCGTTCTTCCTTGAAGGATCGGACATAAAAATAAAAGCGAGCGTGCAAAATAACAGTCCAAACGATTTATTGGGAAGCGTCAGATTTCAAACTCAAGTGGGCAACATAGGCTCCGACCAACCCATTTCCGCGCTGGGCGGAAAGACAGATGATGTTTTTGTAATTTATCAAACATGGTTTTGTTAGGAGAGTAGCTAAATCGTGACCTTCCGGGAGCAAAGAACTTCTTACAAAAGTAATATCATATTTGTCTTTTAAAATGCAAATCTTCA
>CAYIRB010000083.1:0-3259 GCA_964365765.1 uncultured Candidatus Peribacteria bacterium | reverse complement strand
TGATGGTTGAAGTACACCCGAACCCGGAAAAAGCCTTGTGCGACGGACCGCAAGCCCTTACATTTAAGATGTTCGAACAATTAATGAAATATCTAAGAATGTTGCTTCCCTGAAGCTCCCCAGTTTTCCTTGGAAACTTCCTGAATCGTCATAGTCACCGACTCAATCGGGCATTTTGCAACTTCGGAAACGGTTTGGCTCATCTTTTCTATGAGTTCTTTTTTTTGTTCCACGTTGCGTCCTTCAAGCATTTGAAGTGTGATGTGCGGCATATAAAAATTATTTATCCGATGAAAGTTTACGTGTTTGATCCTCCAAAATCAAAGAGTCGATTATTTGGTCCAAATCGCCATCCATAATTCCGGGCAAATTGCTGTAACTTTGTCCGATGCGATGGTCGGTAACTCTGTCCTGAGGGAAATTGTAGGTTCTGATTTTATCGGATCTGTCGCCGCTCCCGATCTGTGCCAATCTGGCCTCGCCCAATTCTTTCGCCTTCTTTTCTTCCTTTAAGGCGTAAAGTCGGGACCTCAAAACACCCATGGCCTTATGCTTATTCTTCAACTGTGACTTTTCATCCTGACAAACGACCACCAACCCGCTTGGCAAATGAGTGATTCTTACGGCCGAATCGGTTTTGTTTACGCTTTGGCCGCCATGGCCCCCGGCCCTGAAAACATCAATTCGCAAATCGTTATCGTTGATTGTTACATCCACTTCTTCCACTTCCGGCAAAACAACCACCGAAGCGGCTGAAGTATGAACGCGCCCTTTCGACTCCGTTTCCGGAATTCTTTGCACGCGATGAACGCCGCTCTCGTACTTCATTCTGCCGTACGCACCGGCACCCACAACCATGAAAATCATTTCCTTCATCCCCTTTTCACCGGGACTTTGGCTTATGGTTTCCGCCTTCCAACCTTTATCCGCCACGTACCTTAAATACATTCGTCCCAATTCTTCGGCAAATAAATTGGCCTCTTCCCCGCCTGTTCCGGCGCGAATTTCCATAATGGAATTGCTGGAATCCTTCGGATCTTTCGGTACCAATTCCAACTTCAACAGCTCGGTTACACGTTCCAATTTTTGCTCCGCGTCTTTCAATTGATCTTTCGCGATTTCGCGCATTTCCTCGTCGTCTTCCTGCAAAACCGCCTTACTCTCAGCCACGGCATTTTGGTATTTTTTTAATTCCCGAAAAAGTCTAACGGCTTCCTCAATTTCCCTTCTGCGCGCCAAAAGTTTTTGGTATTTGGGCTGATCGGAAATCACTTCCGACTTCATCATTTCCGCGTCAAGGACTTCAAACTCGGCTTCCAATTTTTGCAATTTCTGATTCATCGGGGGAATTTTAATATAAAATGGCGATCCAAGCCACTGTAATCTTGCATAACATGAATATCGGCTTCCGGAAAAACTTCCTTAGCGAGTGCGATTATGCCCTCGCCCTGGCTAAAACCAATCTCACCGAGTATGTAAAAAAACTTCCTTTTGTGCTTCACCGCCTGCCTGAACATTTTTTCATAAAGATTCAATCCGTCATCGCCGCCGAAGAGCGCGACCGAGGGTTCATATTTTTCAACGTTTCTCGAAATAAAATTATTCTTAAGTTTGCCGATATACGGCAAATTCGCTACCAAAATATCAAAATGCCCATCCTGCACATTTTCCAAAAGATCGGACTTTATTAATTTTACTTTTGAAGAATTTTTTTTGACGTTTTTCGCGGCGACCTCCAAAGCTCCCTCGCTCACATCCGTCGCGGTGATTGCCAGTCCTGTATCTTTTTTCTCCAAGGCCAGAGAAATCGCCCCGCAGCCGGTTCCGATTTCCAAAATATTCACGGGTTTAATTCCAGCCAAATACAAGGAGTTTATGGCATTCAGCGTGTGATCAACCAACAATTCCGTTTCCGGCCTCGGCAACAATACGTTTTCATCAACGTAAAAGGAAATTCCATAAAACTCTCTTTCGTGAGTCAAATAAGCGGGCGGACAGCCATCCAGAATTTTGAGCCAGGCCGCCTGAATTTCCGCCATTTTACCGGTCGTGACTTCATGATCGCCGTCTCTGACCAAATCCAAACGCGATTTTTTTAAAAGAAAGGCCAAAAAAATCTCCATTTCCGTTCTTAGACTTTTTTTTTGCGCGGATTGTAAAAGTTCTCCTATTGTCATTGCTTTGAGAAAAAGGCCCCGCCTAGGCGGGGCCCATCCATTTTCTACGAGTAAAACTTATTTCTCTCCTTCTCCGCTCTATAACGTTCTCTGTAAAGCGCCGCCAGTCTGATCTCACGCTTGGTTTTCTTATCTTTTCGATAACGACCCTCCTTAACGGCGGGGCCGATACGACTTCTTGTGAACCATTTTTTGAAACGATTCACTCTTTTCTCCGACGATTCTTTTTCGTCAGGGAGAACGTAAAAATTTGATTTCTGCATAGTTTCCGATACCTCCTTTCCTTTCATTAACAAATAAAGCTTATTGAGTATATGTCGAAACCACCCAAAGTCAATCTCTAATTCAATTCTCCAAAATCCTCCACGTATCGAAGGTAGGCTCTCATTATCATTTCATGCACGGCCGGCGAAAAAGCATAAGCTTTCGTACCAACTTTTTCAACAATGCCGCACTCGTATTCATCTTCCGATAGTACGTCCTCAACAAACACGTAGTGCTTGGCACGCCCATTCATCTTTTCAAGCCGGTATTCGATGCCCTTCCAAGCCCGGCTCAACTTGTCCACCAAGTAAGCAAGATCATTGAATTCACCGATTTCCAACTCCTTTTTTTCGAATTCCACCTCGATTTCCATACGTTTTTATTAATCCCATAATGATAGCACATTTAAAGATAAAATTCAAGTAATTTAACCTGTTAACAAAAATGGCTAGAAATAGAGCAAATCGCCGTTTTCATCCATATAATACTCGAGCGAAGTGCCGAGTCCGGCATCACTTTGTTCAAAAGAATAGCCTGCATATCCGTACAGTGTTTGACAATCGGCATCGGTAATTATTACATCGGCCCTCACTTGACTCAAAGAAGGCTCCTCGCCGAAATTCGTAGTAACTTGAAAATCACCGTTTTCATATTGAATGACCGAATCCGCGAATTCAACTTCGTCAATCGCGCTGCTTATTTCGGAATCAAAAAAAGTGGATGTTTCACCATCCAGATTCGGAACCGCCGTGACAGCGAAAATTCCGTCTCTGAAGCCCTCAAAAAGCTCTCTGAAAAGCCCGACTTCATCAATGGAA
>CAYIRB010000082.1:0-3319 GCA_964365765.1 uncultured Candidatus Peribacteria bacterium | reverse complement strand
ATTTTTGCTGGGGTTAATGTCTACAAATAATAGCAAAAATTCGCGGAATTAACAGAGTAAAACAGCCATTCCGACTGGACAAATTCCATGGTGAGGGTATACTCATATTTCGCCGTCATCGTCGCCGGAAAAACCGGCAGCAAGTCGTCCGCAAGCCATACTCATACTCTACACGCTGTGCTAAAAACAAAATTCCCCTTGCAATCACACGGCAACTTTACTAAACTACGCCAGCCGGTCAAAGCCGGTCTGAAAAAATTATGCCTACAATCAATCAACTAGTAAGGAATTCTCGAAAGAAGGTAAGCGTAAAGAGCAAAGCTCCCGCCTTACAGCGAATCTTCAATACGATCAACACCGTAAACAGACCTCTAAACTGCCCTTTCAAACGAGGCGTGTGCTTGAAAGTTACGACCATGACTCCAAAAAAGCCTAACTCGGCTCTACGAAAGTACGCCCGCGTGCGTCTTACAAACGGAATGGAAGTGAACGCTTACATCGGCGGTGAAGGCCACAACTTGCAGGAACACTCTGTTGTTCTTATACGAGGCGGCCGTGTTAAGGACCTTCCCGGTGTCCGTTATCACATTGTAAGAGGAAGCCTTGATACCCAAGGAGTTAATGACAGAAGACAAGGCCGCTCGAAATATGGCGCCAAAAAACCTAAGAAATAACTTCACGCGACATGACAATACAAATGACAAAGTACATTCCGCCGGAATCCGATCCGACAAGTGAGAAATTCATTTGCTACGTTATGGGCAGGGGAAAGAAGTCCATCGCAAGAAAAATCTTCAACGACATGTTGAAAGAAATCGAAAAGCGCGGACATAAAAATCCGAAAGAAACCTTCAAACACGCCGTGGAATCAATCAAGCCGAGTATGGAAGTGCGCCCGAAGCGCGTGGGCGGCGCAGTCTATCAAGTGCCGTTCGAAGTTAATCCAAAAAGACAGCAGATGCTCGCCTTTCAGTGGGTTATTCGAAGCGCCCGCAACAGAAAAGGCATCCCGATGTACAAAAAGCTCGCTCAGGAAATACTTGAAGCGAGCGAAGGAACGGGAAACGCAATCAAGAAACGCGACGATGTTCACAAAATGGCTCAGGCCAACAAGGCCTTCGCCCACCTCGCAAGGTTCGCGTAACACGCACCGAAGGTACGCTACACTAAAAGTGGGGCTGTTTCGCTCAATGCTCACTCCGCTGACGCTCCATGACTGATGGAGCCACCTATGGGAATCGAACCCATGACCTCCACGTTACGAATGTGGCGCTCTACCAACTGAGCTAAGGTGGCCGGTCGCGCCGAAGGCGTGAGCATTGTCATGATTCTTCGGCTTGTTAGATTTTTACTCCTCATGCTACAATCAGTCCACCAAAAAACTCCACACGATATGAAAAAAATTCTCACGGGACTCGCTTTGTTCACAATTCTTTCAGGTTGCACTTTTTTCAGCAAATTCAACGCGGTCGAATATAACAACGCCGTCGTCGGTAAAATCAATGAAATTTCCGCGCAAATCGAAAAAACCGCTGACATTTATAACGAAACCGTACCGACCATTGTCCGGGAAAACATGGAAATAAATACGGAGACGATGGAACTGGAATTGGAATCCGCCAAAGATTTTCTTTCAAAAGTGGACGGGCTTTCCAGTCTTGAAAGCAAAAACCTTGAACAGCAGAATGCCGTTGGCGAAGCCCTCAAGACTTACAAAAACTCCGCCGAAACTTTTTTGAAGGACTACGAAGCCATGCTCGCCTACTACAAAGACGGCACCTACAAAACCGACATCTCGCAAGTGACGATAATTGACGAAACGATTCACGCCGATTACAGCGCTTTTATCGAAGTGAATAACACCTTGGTGTCCACGCTCGAGCAATACGTCGCGGCAGGAATTTAGATTTGACTTCCTCGAGCGCTTCCCTATAATGCCTTCGCATTTATTTTTCGCTTACACATATTATGGAACTCAAGAAGTTTGACCTCGCGCGCTTGCGTAATATCGGTATTTGCGCCCACATCGATGCGGGAAAAACAACGACCACGGAACGTGTTCTGTTTTACACCGGAAAAACCCACAAAATCGGCGAAGTGCATGAAGGTGAAGCGACCATGGACTGGATGGAACAGGAAAGAGAACGCGGCATTACAATTACGGCCGCTTGCACGACTTGTTTCTGGCACGACAATCAAATCAATATAATCGACACTCCGGGGCACGTGGATTTTACGGTTGAAGTGGAAAGATCGATGCGCGTATTGGACGGAGCGGTGGCGGTATTCGACGGATCGCAAGGCGTGGAACCTCAGTCCGAAACGGTTTGGAGACAAGCGGACAAGTACATCGTCCCCCGAATCGCATTCATCAACAAAATGGACAAGACGGGTGCGGATTTTTATATGTCGCTGAAATCGATTTGGGGCAGACTTTCCAAAAAAGCCGTCGCCATTCAACTGCCTATCGGCGAAGAAAGCACATTCGCCGGAATTATTGATCTTATCGAAAGAAAGGCCTACGTCTTTGAAGGAAAAATGGGTGAAATCGTAAAAGAAATTCCCGTCCCCGAGGACATGAAAGGCAAAGTTGAAGAATATCGCGCCAAATTGGTTGAACTCGTTGCTGAAACCGACGAGGCTTTGACAGACAAGTATTTGAACGGAGCGGACATAAGCATCGAAGAAATCAAAAAAGCCCTGCGCCACGCGACAATTCATAACGTGCTTTATCCGGTTCTTTGCGGTACCGCTCTTCAAAACATGGGAGTTCAATTGGTTTTGAACGCGGTGAACGACTACCTTCCTTCCCCGCTGGACGTGGGAAGCGTTAAGGGAACAAATCCGGACACCGAACTGGAAGAAACGCGCGAATTGACGGAAAATGCTCCCTTCTCGGCGCTCGCCTTTAAAGTCGCAACCGATCCCTTCGTGGGAAGACTGTGCTTCTTCCGCGTTTACTCCGGAAAACTCGAAGCGGGTTCTTATGTGTTGAACTCGAGCAACGGAACCAAAGAAAGAATCGGGCGACTTGTGCAACTTCATGCCAACACTCGTCAAGAAATCAAGGAAGTTTGCGCCGGCGACATAGCCGCGGCGATCGGTCTGAAAAATACCGTTACCGGAAATACGCTGTGTGATGAAGATAAACCGATCCTTTTGGAATCAATCACATTCCCCGAACCGGTTATTCGAATCGCGATCGAACCGAAAACAAAAGCCGACCAGGAAAAAATGGGCTTCGCTCTGCAGAAACTCGCGGAGGAGGATCCGACTTTCCGCGTGAATACGGACGAAGAAACCAGTCAGACGATTATCG
>CAYIRB010000081.1:0-3380 GCA_964365765.1 uncultured Candidatus Peribacteria bacterium | reverse complement strand
AAGCGCTGTTGAAACATTTGTTCGTGACGAAAAGTTTACAGGTCTGCCCGGGCAGACGCTAACCTTAAACGACGAAGTGACTAAAAAACTGATTGAGCTTCAAACGAAAGGAATAGATATCAATGAATTTATTTTGAGCGCCCTTAACAAACGGGAGGAAGAAATTGCGGAGGAGAAAGCTGAACCTGTTGAACTGGCCAAAAGCAAATACATGCCGGTGAAAACTCGCAGATTGTTGAAAAAAGAACATGGCACAAAATGCTCAATCTCCACCTGCTACAGACCATCAGTTCATATTCACCATACCCAAATGTTCGCGCTGAGCAAAATGCATGATCCGAATTATCTCGCGCCGCTTTGCCGCGAACACCACATAATTGCGCACGCGATAAACCTGAAAGTCCAAGAAAAAAGGTTTGCTTGAATCTCTCCGTTTTGAGCATACAATTACATACCCCCCTGCCCCTTGACACACACAACAAATCCAGATACAATAGCCTCTTTTTAAGATATGAACAACGTCGCGGTCTGTAGCACAACTTTCTACCCGAAATGGGAGGATAGAGCGGATAAACTTTCGGAACCGCGCAGGGACAATGAAGATAATCTTAGAGGTGATTTAGCTATTGCAACTATTAAAACAGTAGTCGAGAAGGGTTATCAGCTCCTTGTTGTGGACGGCGGAAGTCCGGAAGCCTTCCGAAAAGCGGTATTGGAAGTTTGCGGTGATTCGGTAAATTTCCGCCCGCAAAAAGAAAGAGGCCTGGGACCATCAAGACAGCAGGCTTTTGCGGAAGCTGGCGAATTGTCTGGAGTTGAAAGAATAGCTTTCACTTTAGCCGAGAGACTCGATTTTGCGCATCGCGGCTTGGATACGGCTCTCGCGGCCTTTGAAGAACGTAATTTGGATATGATGCTTGTGGGACGACAAAGTTTAGATTCTTTACCTGATAGACAAGCGGAATCCGAAAGGCGTTGCCATCGCTTCATTGATGGAACACTAACTCATTTTGGAATCTTGGATGAAGCCGAAAAAGGAAAATGGGACTGGTTTTCCGGATATCACTTTTTCAAAAATACCCCTCAAGTTCAAGCTGTATTGGCAAAAAGATACGGTTTTACCGGAAATCCCGAAAAATATCCTTTGGAAAAATATGTAAATCCCGATCTTTATTCGAATGCGCTCTATTTCCCGCTCGTCCACGCGCTAAATTCGAGTGAGATGAGTGTGGGAACCATGAAAGTCGATTACATTCATCCGAAAGAGATGAAAGACTTCGAAGAAAGCGGGCCCGACATAAATTTGGATAGAAGAAAAATTCAGCGCGCCGAAATATGCATAAGCTTTCTGCATTATGCGCGCATGTTGAAAGGGAATGATTCCGGTTTGAGTTTGCAAAAATAATCCCAAATCCTCAAAACGCTTTGGCAATTAGAGCTTGTTCAAAAACCCCGGGAAGATCGAAGGTTCCCTTTCACATACTTGGGGAGCGAGAGGGTTTTTGCAATTATTCTTATTATGACAAAGACAGTCATCGACCTCGTATTATATCTCACTTTTCATGCAAGCCACCGGCCTTAAAATCGCCATAGGCGCCTTGTATTCCTTGCCACTCATTGTGCGACAAGCACTCGATAGATGTTTTCGCTCACGCCGCCGCGAGTTATTTCCGTGGAGGGATAATAGAAAGTGCCGGCTTCTTCCAAAAAACCGTTCCACCAAGCCGTGTAAACGTAACGCGAATACCAAGCCGCCACCGCGACGTCCTGATATGGAGCGGAGGCGGGGTTTAAAAGGGCGATATCGAAAGCTTCCAAAATCATTTTGGTCGATTCGACTTTCAAAACATTGTTTTCGGGTTTGAATTTACCGTCGGGATACCCCTCCACCCAGCCTTGTTCCTTCGCGTAGCAAACGTAGCGGGCGAACCATTGTTCTTTCACGTCGGGGAAACAGTTTTTATAAATATCCGCTTCCGGATCCACACTCTTCCCTTCCACCAAAATCTTCATCAATTCGGCTCGATTCAAATTGTTTTCGGGCCTGAATGTTCCGTCGGAGTAACCGCCCACAATCCCGCTTATCTTCAAGTAATAAATCGCAAGCGCGTTATCCGAGCTGTAATCCACATCCTTAAAAATCTCCAAATCCGCGTCGTCATAACTTGCCACTTCCTCAATATAGTCATTCGAAAAAGCGATGCTGACAAAATCGGAATTGAGGTAGCCTTCATCAACAAGATCCAAAAACCAAGCCAAAATTACATCGTTCGCGATCACGTAACCGTAACTGTTTCCACTGCTCACGGAATAAGCCGAAGCCACACCCACGACTTTTTCGTCAGCGTTATAAGCAGGCCCTCCGGAATTCCCGGGATTGATTGTGGCATCCGTGGTGTAGTAGTAAACAATATCTTGGGCATCATCCAAAAAAGTGAAGGCGCTGATCTTCCCCTCCGTCAGCGTTATGGATGTATTGGTCGTCTCGGCGGGATACCCTAAAATCGTTACTTCGTCGCCAAGGCTCGGAATGTAATCGGAAAAATCCACGTATGTGTCTATTTCAAGAGTATTCAAATCGATTTCCGTATATGTGTAAGTTGTGTAATCATCGTTCCAATCCAGCCAGTAAGTTGGAATTACAATCGCCAAATCCAGTCCTTCGTTGTAAGTGAGCACCGTACCGTACATGCCGCAATAAGGAGTGCTGAATTCATCATCAACGCCGCAAATGTAAACTTGTTCCGAAGGTTCGCCTGTGTATGGATCCATAATCACATGCGCGTTTGTGAGCACAAAACCGTCCAGACTCATAAAAAATCCGCTTCCCACGGCAATCTCTTCCTGTGAATTCACGGTATAAATTTGAACCACGCTCGTGATGGTGCTTTGATTCGTAACCGCGGCAGTCGAGCCGATATTAATAAAAACACTCGCCAAAACGGCAAGCGCGGGAAATAGTTTTTTCATTGGACGTGGTTAAATACAAACAAAACTCTACTCGGCGGAAAAGACTTCGTCCAGCATCATTTAACTTGAAAAGTTTCAATGGCCCCACTATCATAATTCCGTGAAAATAAAATCGAGCAAAGCGCTCCCGCAATCCATTCCCAAACTCATAGGCTTGGGTGTATTCGGCGCGGCGCTTGGCCTTCTCCTTTCAAACTCTCTGCTGAAATTCGCCGTGACTCCCGGCCTTGGCACATTCTTTTGGCTTCTCCTGTGGATTACTCTTTTACCACTCGCAATCGGGCTTTTTGCCGTGCTCGTTCCTAAACGATTAACGGGCGCCGCGCTGACAGCCGTTATGGTCGCCGCGCTTTTATCTTTTTTTGTTACCGAAACAAGTCTGAAAATTATTCTCGTCATGTTCTTACTCA
>CAYIRB010000080.1:0-3520 GCA_964365765.1 uncultured Candidatus Peribacteria bacterium | reverse complement strand
GTATCGCGCGGTCACTTGGCTTGAATGAAGATTTGGCGGAAGCCATCGCACTCGCGCACGACTTGGGGCATACGCCTTTCGGGCACGCCGGTGAATTCGCGTTGCACGAAGCGTTGAGCGAGTACGGCATGGAATTCGAGCACAATGAGCAAAGCCGCCGCACCGTTGAAGAAATCGAACGCGTTTACCCGGAGTTCACGGGCTTGAATTTGAGTCTGGAAGTCATAGACGGCCTGCGAAAGCATCAAACAAGTTGGGACAATCCGAAAAAAGATGAGGCCGTCAAACCGAGTCTTGAAGCGCAGGTTGTGAACATGGGCGACGAAATCGCCTATCAAAATCATGACGTGGACGACGGACTGCGCGCCGGAATTTTCACGGAGCTGGATTTGCAAAAACTCTCGCTTTGGGCAATGGCATTTGAACTTACGGAAAAACTTTACGGTCCGATTGAAGACGCGAAGATCCGCTGGTCGCGCGTCATCAGCAAAATGGTGGGGATAATGATTACGGATGTCTGCGTCGAAACGAACGAAAGACTCGAAAATAACGGTATAAAAACGCTCGCGGAAGTCTACGCGAGCCATACGAGTTTGGTCGGCTTTTCACCCGAATTACTGGACGCGAATCGGCAATTGAAAGAATTTTTGCTGGCGAGGTTTTACAATCATCCGGACACGGTTGCGCCCATGCGAAAAGGCCAAGAAACCATCAAGAAACTTTTCAAGTATTACATGGAGAATCCGCAGGATTTACCTATGCTTGCGGTGGGAGAGACGGAGCGGGCGCGGTTACTGCGGGACTACTTGGCGGGGATGACTGACCGCTTTGCTGAGCTGGCGGCGGAACGGCTTGAGCTTTTTTCTCGTTAAGCATCTCGATCAATATTTTCTGTTTGACCAAATTGCGCATATTCGCGTCATTCTTTTTGTTGTCATCCGATTTAAAAATCGAACCGAAAGAGTCTTCCAGTTTGGTCAACTTGGCGCTGTCCATGGCCTTCGCTTGAAAAAGTTGCACCACTTTGTTGTCAGGGTCGCGCATCAAGAGCCTCTGGCAAATGTCGATTACGTCCTGATACTTACCTTCCTTTGTCCACATTCCCAAAAGTTCGAGCACCACGTCCTCATCTTTCTTTTGCATGGTTGAACTCCTTTCGAGTCCGGTGAAAGCGATAGCCCCCGCCTTGTGTGCCATAAGATACAAAAGGTAGAAGAATCCGGCCAGCACAATCAAAATCACCGGTGTCAAAATAGCGAATTCGAGAAATAGATTATAGGCCGCGTGCAAACTCAGGGCGATTAGCAAACCCTTCAAACGAATGAGCTCTTTGTAGGTTGCGCCCTCGTCCAAACCGAAAACTTTTGACATGAAACTCACGAAACGCGCCCTTTCCCCGAGCCAAAGTTTTTGCTGTAAAATGGGGTTCGCGAATTTGGCGATTCCAAAGTGGTAACCGTAAATGCCGGAAAAAATCATGTGCGCGCAGACCGTGAATACCGACCTGAAAACCAGCGGGAAAATAAGTCCGTAAATTCCGCTGGACTGCCAAATGTAATAAAAATAAAAGATATTTTCGGTAAAGGCGAATCCGAGTCCTGCCAGAATCGAGTACTTCAACGCGTCGTTGACCGTGTGGATGCCGATTTTTGTTTTATCGATCACCCTCACGACTCCGCTCTTAACAAGTTCTTCCACGACTCCGACCGTCAGCAAAGTCATAATCGCGAGAACGTGGACTTCACTGAAATTTTTATCGATTGCGGAGTAGATGTCGAATTGCGGATATATGGTCCAAAGATAGTCCAACAGCATGATGGGCGTCACGGTCAGCGTTCCCAAAAGGAAGGCCAAAAACAAAGGCCATTTGGAAGTTCTTCTGCCTCTGAAAATTATCACCGACCAAATTATGGCGGGTAGCGAAGCCAATAAAATAACTATTCCCAATTGCGTGAGCTGGTCCTGGGTCCAATTATCAAACATCTTTCTTTTTGTCGGGTTTGGTTATAAATTGATTCTGTAATTCCTCTTTAGATTACGATGATTTGCTCCAAATGTAAACACGAGGACACACGAGTGGTGGATTCCAGAGAGTCGGCCGACGGGCGCAGTATTCGGCGGCGGCGGGAATGCGAGAAATGTGATTTCCGATTTACGACTTTTGAAACCGTGGAAACCGCTAATTTTCTTGTAATAAAAAAGGACGGTTCGCGGGAAACTTACGAGCGCGGGAAGGTCGAGCGAGGCATTTGGCGCGCGTGTGAAAAACGGCCTGTCACCCAAAAACAAGTTGATGAAATTCTCGCTAAGTTGGAGGAAATTTGGAGCGGCTCCGGCAAAGAAGTGCAAGGTGAAATCATAGGCCGCGATGTCATGCACGCCCTAAAAGTCGTCGATGAGGTCGCCTACATCCGCTTTGCCAGCGTGTATCGCCAATTCAAAGACGTGGAAAGCTTCAAGGAAGAGTTGCAGAAGCTTTTGGAGAAATAGAGGCGTACATCGCCGCTTCCGCCGCCCGCATGGAAATGAGATCATCCAGTTTGATATTCATGATTTCATTTATCCGCACGCCGTTAGCGTATGCTCTGAGTTTCAGCATAATAAAATGCAGTTCTTGATTCAAACGTTCGTAACTGCCTGTTCCTTTAAGGACTGTCCGCGACAATGTGCGGACGGGAATTTCTTGATGAACCACCAAGTGGAGAATGTATTTCTCACGATCCGTCAGAACCGCTTCCATGCCCGCGCGAATCCTTTTAAGGCGTATCACGTCGAGCTGTTCGAGGCTGTCATATGAGAGCGAAGCTTCTATCATGTCACCGACGGTGCCGCCATGACGATTTTTCATGGGCGTTTCAAAAGACAAGACTTTGCCGCCCGCCATTTTATTCACTTCCAGTTGATCGGGGTCAACCTCCAACAAAGCGGCCAATTCCGCCGACTGAGGACGACGACCGTTTAGAGCATAAAATTTCCCGTCGGTTTTTTTTGCGTCGCTGATTTTTTGAGTGCGGTCCTCCGAAACATCAACCATTTTTCTGCGCTTTTCAAATGCCCTTCGCACATAGGCCCTGATCCAAAAGTACATATAAGTTTTGAGTTTTATTTTTCTTTCCGGTTCGAATCTTCTCGCGCCGTCCGGAACGCCCAGCATGCCGTCATGTTCCAATCCCGAAACATCGATGCCCTGTCTGTCCCCCATTTGCTTATATGGAGCCGAGATTGACTTCGCTAAGGGCATAAAGGCGAGCATGAGTCTCGCATTGGCATCATCGAGTCTGTCATTTTCTCTCAGTCGTCTGCAATAATCATGGAGTTCATTTATGCTCACGCTGTCCGCGCCGTGAATCATCTCAACGGGAATTTCAGGGCCGATAAAAGGTGTGTTTGTACCGGCATTCGTCCTCAAAATATAGCGAATCAAATCGGCCGCAACCTTTGATACGTCGCGGACCAAGGTTAAATGTTTCGGTATATAATCGGTCGGAAGATGCGGCGCGGCTATCGACTCCGTAAACGG
>CAYIRB010000079.1:0-4151 GCA_964365765.1 uncultured Candidatus Peribacteria bacterium | reverse complement strand
ACTGATGAAAAACGGCATTTTGGCGAATATCAACCAAATAATCGATTTTGATACCGCTCAAATTATCACGGACGGCACCGGAGTTAAATTGATAAGAAAAAGATCGGAAGAAGTGGCCGAGGATGTTTTCCTGGGAAATTTGGAAAAACTGTTGGCGGAAGACGATACATCCGTCCTGAAACAAAGGCCGCCCGTCGTTTCAGTTATGGGACACGTGGATCACGGAAAGACTTCCCTGCTGGACGCCATTCGCGATACCAATGTGGTGGCGACGGAATCGGGCGGTATTACTCAACATATAGGTGCGTATCAAGTGGTAAAAAACGGAAGGGCCATTACTTTTTTGGATACTCCCGGCCACGAAGCTTTTACGGCCATGCGCGCGCGCGGTGCCAAAGCGACCGATATCGCGATTCTCGTGGTGGCGGCTGATGACGGCGTGAAACCACAAACCGAGGAGGCTATAAACCACGCGAAAGAGGCCGGCATTCCGATAATAGTTGCGATAAATAAAATGGATAAGCCCGGGGCGAATCCGGACAGGGTTAAAGCCGAATTGGCGGAGCGCGGTCTGCAACCAGAAGAATGGGGCGGAGACACCATGATGGTTCCGATTTCCGCTTTAAAAAGAGAGGGCATTGACAAGCTTTTGGAAAGCGTGCTTTTGGTCGCCGATATACTTGAACTTAAAGCGAATGTGAACAGGCCGGGTGTTGCAACGGTAATCGAGTCGCATTTGGATGCCAGCTTCGGGCCGGTTGCAACTATTTTAATCAATACGGGAACCCTGAAGGTCGGTGACAACGTCATCGTGGGCAAGGCCGTTGGAAAAATCAAGATGATGCGAGACCATACCGGAAAAAAATTGCATGTGTTGAACCCGTCCGACACGGCGCAAATTGCGGGTTTGAGCGACACGGTGCAGAGCGGACAAATTTTACAGGTCGTGAAAGATGAAAAAACCGCGCGCCAACAAGCCGGTCAGATTCGGGAAATGTACAAAGATGAAGAAATATTGAGAAGCGGAATGGGAATGCAAGAAATCTTAAACAGAATCAAGGAGGGTTCTCTGAAGCTTTTGAAGATTATCGTGAAAGCCGATACCATCGGGTCTTTGGAGGCAATCAAGCAGTCGCTGGCGAAAATCAAAAATGACGACATCGCGATTAAAATCATTCACAGCGGAGTCGGCAGTATTACCGAATCCGATGTCATGATGGCCGCGGCAAGTCCCGGCACATTGATTGTGGGCTTCCATACGAAGGCGAGCCATCACGTTTTGTCCTTGGCGGAGAGAGCCGGAATCGAAGTGGTGGTTTACAGCGTCATCTACGAACTGATTGATGATTTGACGAAGATTCTTTCCGGAATGCTGAAGCCGGAAAGTATTTTGCTCGAACTCGGTAAATTCACGATTATGAAAGTATTTTTTACCGGTAAAGGAGAAATGGTCGTGGGTGGAAAAATCACCGAGGGAGTGCTTCAATCCTCATCAAAATGCAGGGTATGGCGTGGAGAGCAACAGATTGGCGACGGGGACATTACGGGCTTAAAAGTTGTAAACGAAGACGCCAAAGAACTTTCAAAAGGTGAAGAATGCGGTGTACGCTACAAAGGAAAAATCAAACTAATGGAGGGAGATGTTCTGGAAGCGTGGAAAATCGAAAAGAAAATGAAAACACTATAAGTTAACGCTTTCTCGGATGAGAGTACTTGTCACGGGTGGAGCCGGGTTCATTGGTTCCAACTATCTACACTACCACTTGGAAAACAGGCCGGGCGATGAAATCACCGTCTTGGATGCTTTAACTTATTCCGGGAACAGAGCGAACATCGCAGGCTTGGGCTTGGGTTTCATTGAGAGAAGGATTGAGGATAAGAATTTGGTGGATTTGCTATTCAAGAAGCATAAATTCGACTGGGTGATTAATTTTGCAGCGGAAACGCATGTCGATCGTAGCATTCGCGACCCCTCCCTTTTCATGCTAAGCAATGTTGTGGGCACGCAAGTTTTGCTTGACGCGGCCGTGAAATACGAGGTCAAGAGATTTCATCAAATTTCCACCGATGAGGTTTACGGCGACTTGGGTTTCGGTTCAAAAGGAAAATTTAAGGAGAGCAGTCCTTTACGGCCCAGTTCCCCCTACTCCGCCACCAAAGCGGCGGCCGACCTTCTTTGTTTGGCCTACGCAAGAACTTTCGGAGCGCCCGTTACAATCAGCCGATGTTCGAACAATTATGGGGCATTCCAGAGTCATGAAAATTTTATTCCAAAAGTCATCACCAGGGTGAAAAAAAACGAAGCGATTCCTGTTTATGGCAAAGGTGAAAATATTCGCGATTGGCTATATGTGCGCGATCATTGCGAGGCGGTTTTATTGATAGTGGAAAAAGGGGAAACGGGTGAAATTTACAACATAGGCGGCAAATGCGAGGTGAAAAATATAGAGGTTGTCAATAAAATATTGAAAATTATGGCGGGAAAGAGAGATTTGATTGAATTCGTCGAGGATAGAAAAGGTCATGATCAAAGATACGCGGTCGATTTTTCCAAAATAAAGTCCGAACTCGGTTGGAGTCCGAAAACGGATTTTGAAGAGGGGCTGCGCCAAACGATAGAATGGTATAAACTTGATTCATATGAAAGGAGTTATTCTCGCTGGTGGAATGGGCACAAGACTCGTTCCGCTGACAAAAGTCACAAACAAACATCTTCTGCCGGTTTATAACAAGCCGATGATTTATCATCCCCTCATGAAAATGAAGGAAATGGGTGTTCAATCGGTGCTGATTGTATCAGGAAAAGGGCACGCCGGGCATTTTTTGGAATTATTGGGTTCCGGCGCTGAATTCAGTCTTCGACTTTCCTACGAAGTACAGGAAGAAGCCGGCGGGATAGCGCAGGCATTGGCGCTCGCGGAAGAATTTTGCGGGAATGAAAGCATGGCCGTTATGTTGGCGGACAATATTTTTGAAGACAATCTTAAAGATGAAATTGACAACTTTGAGAAAAGTGATTCAATCGCCCATGTTTTTTTGAAAGAGGTGGAAAATCCCAAAAGTTACGGTGTCGCGAGATTTGAAGGTGAAAAATTGGCGGAGATTTTAGAAAAACCCGCGAGTCCGCCAAGCAAATTCGCGGTTACCGGATTATATTTTTACAAGCGGGACGTATTCGAAGTCATCAGAACGCTCAAACCGTCGGCTCGCGGGGAGCTTGAAATTTCCGATGTAAATAATCATTATGTAAAAAATGCGGGGCTTGGGTACTCGAAGCTGAATGGGTTTTGGGGCGATTGCGGGGAATCATTCGACAGCCTGATGGAAGCCGCCAAGTTTATTCAAAACAGAAAATGAAAATATTTTTACAAGGTTCCATCGCCTTCGACGAACTGAGCCGGTTCCCCGGCAGATTTGCGGATGTAATAAAAGCGGAACACATAAACAAATTAAGCGTATCCTTCGTGGTTTTTGAAAAGGAAAAATTTTTCGGCGGTTGCGCCGGAAATGTCGCGTATTCTTTGGGGATTCTTAAAACGCCCGCCTATTTATGCACCCTCATCGGTCATGACGGAACCGAGTACGTAAAAGAAATGAAAAAATGGGGCATGAACACCAAGTACCTGAAAAAGCTGAAGAATCATACCGCGCTAGCATTTATCACTTCGGATCGGGAACAGAATCAGATTTCGCATTTTGCGCCCGGAGTCTTGGCTGAAAAAGTGAAATTTGCGCTTCCGCCCGAAGCGAATAAAGGGGATTTATTGTTGGTCGCGCCCGAGAATCACGATAGAATGATTCAATCGATCACCGGCGGGCATAAAAAGGGCTTGAAAGTCTTTTTTGACCCCGGACAAATGATTCATACATTCAATAAAGGCGAATTGAGGAAGATTTTGACAAAAATAGAAGGATTGTTCGTCAACGCCTACGAATGGGAACTTTTGAAGTCGATTTCAGGTCTATCGCGGGAAGAAATCATTAAAATCATTCCGGTAATTTTTATTACAAAGGGAGCCGAGGGTGTGGAATTGATTGAGGAAGGTAAATCCCGCCGCGTTCCCGCCTATAAAGTGAAAAAATGCTTGGATCCCACGGGAGCCGGCGACGCGTTCAGAGCCGGTGTTTTAGCTTCATTGAAACAAGGTCTT
>CAYIRB010000078.1:2231-4168 GCA_964365765.1 uncultured Candidatus Peribacteria bacterium | reverse complement strand
CTTGTTAGTCGACTTTGTAATTATAGGCCCTTTCATGTAAAGCGGCTCCACAACTTTCACAGGTCGAAGACCTGCAAAATCGAAAGTCAAAACGGTTTCGCCCAAAGTTTGGAGTTCGTGACCTGTGATTTGACGCCACTTTTTCTCAAGACAAATGCCGTGCAATTCTTCTTCCTGCGTTTCGTTACATTCGGAGACCACGGAGAATTTTTCATGCGGGAATTTTCCAAGCAGCCCGCTTATCGGGCCGACTTGCGTTTCGTTTTCGTGCCGGACTGCCACATCCAATCCACCCGCGTTTAGAATGACTAGCATCGGACTTGTGACCGCCGCTTTTCGGCGAAGCAGTTCAAAAGTATCCATGGAGTAAAGTTTGGCGTTCAGACCGACGGCGAGTGAGTTGGCAAATGCAATGCCGGTACGCAGAGATGTAAAAGAGCCGGGACCGGAAATTACCAATATTTCCGTGATTTCTTTTTTTTCCAGACCGAGTTCGTCAAGCATTCCCTTGAGGGTTGGCGTGAGTTTTTCGACATCGTCTTTTTGGTCGGGCCATGATTTTTCAAGCAAAATTCGATCGCCGTCAATCAAAGCGAGTTCGTGAATTTTCTGTGCTGTGTTTATCGCGAGAATCATATCTTTTGAACGTCTACGCCGGTGTAATAATAGCGTATAATGTCCAAATATGTCTTGCCGGAATTCGCCATCGAGGTAGCGCCGCAACCGGAAAGTCCGACTCCGTGCCCCTGGAAACTTGTTGAAGTCGCGCAAGCCGCGTCCAAAACGGGTATAAGCCATGGTGTGTCTGTCCAGCCCCAAACCGAAAGCGCCGACTTCGTCGACGTACCGTCGGTTGCCGTGAAGTACGGGGTTTTAACCAATTTCCCGCCGTAAGTTACCACTTCGCCGGCGGTTCCGAGTACCGCGGTAACGACATTCGGGGAACGGCTTTCGAGCCCGTAGCCCAAGTATTTTTGGGAATTATTCGGATCGTCGTCCAAGTTATATGGCTTGCCGGGGAACTTTTCATTTGAAAGATAATAGTTTGCGTAAGTTCTGGCGATAACCATCATCGTTTTGATTTTTTCGGAGGGATCGCCGTTGGAAACTTCGCCTATTCCCTTCATGTAGTCTTCAAGCGCGAGTTCGTTTATGAGAGTCAATTCGCCGTCCACATTACGAACTTCGAGAGTACCGCGGAATCGGTTGTCATTTAAATCCGTATTCCATGCCGGACGTTGATCCATCGTAATAATCTGCATGATTCCGCCGGTTTCCGGAGTCAGGCGCACCGGTCCGGTGACGGAGTAGGAATAGATGCCCGAAGAGATGTCGAGTTTCTCACCGTTTTGCGAGACTCTGACTCGACTGCCGGTCGCAAAGTTTTTCAACAATGTCAGATTGTCGTAAACCGAAAAGGCCGAACTTGAAGTGATTATGGGAGTAATCGCGGTGTCGGGCGTTAATTTGATTCGAATGGGTTTCGTATAATTCGCGCCGTAACCGGTAGCGACGGCGGCGCTTTCCACTTTAATTTTGAGAATATAGGGTTTATTCATCAGGTTTCTGCCGTTCACGCGGGGCCGGATGTAAATCGAATAGTCGCCCGTTCTGGAAGGTGCTGTCACCGAGAAGCTGACTTTTGAGCTCATTCCCGGAGCTAGTGAATTAACCGCGAGTTTTGGAGTACTGACAATAATCGCGGTGTTTTTTGTAAACCCGAAAGTAAGTTTGTTTTGCGTGCCGGATGCTTGCCAAGTCGTGTCGCCGTAGTTGGTGATTTTTAACGAGAACGATTTCTTTTCAGCGGGAGTGAAAGTCAAATCGCCGGAGGCTTCGCCTATTTCCACGTCGGAATTCGTCGGGGTCACGGTTACGGAAATGCTTCCGGAGCCGCTTACAAAAGCGTTGGAATTGTCCATTGAAGGCGCGTAATA
>CAYIRB010000078.1:0-2131 GCA_964365765.1 uncultured Candidatus Peribacteria bacterium | reverse complement strand
TAGTTCAAAACTTTTTGCGAACCGTTGAATACAGGTGTGATGTCGTAGTTCACGAGTCCTCCGTACATTGCCGAAGAAAGCGTTAAATCAAACGTTGCCGTTTTGCCTGGAGTAACCGCGGTTTCATTCATAGGCGCTTTGGCGACCGTTAATACATTCGCGTCGGAAGACCCCGCGCTAGCTTTCAAGTATGTTGAATTGTTCCAAGTCGCGGTTCCGGTGTTTTTAATACTTATCCTTACCGTCGCGGAACTCCGCGGATCCAAAGTCAAAAGTTCCCGTTGGCCGACTTCCTCGTAAGAATATTCGGCGTTAAAATTACTGTGTCTGCGCGCGTCAAGAGCGTCGCCCACCACCTTTCTAATTTCCGGAATGTAGTCGTAAGCGTTCGCGCCGGGGCAAACCGTTTTGCCCACGTCCCGATGCCCCATTAAATTCGGAAGCACCTTTGCGCGGAAAAGTCCGCTTGCGTCCGGGTCGATTCCGTTAAGTTGCGATTTTTCATAAATAAGGCCGGTAAGCGTTTTTACCATTGGCGCGGGGATTTCGTTCGTTTCATAATTTCCCAAAAGCGCTATGCCGACGGAGCCGGTGTTGTATCCGTAAGCGTGCCCGGCCACCACGCCGTCGCCGCCGTATCTGCCTTCATAAACGCGGCCTTCCTGATCTATAATGTAGTTGTAACCGACGTCTCCCCACCCGCGCGAGACGGCGTGGTAATAATAAATGGCGCGCACGGAAGCTTCGGAATCGTCCAAAACTTTGTTTGTCGCGGTGTGATGAATAATGATTTTTTTTACTTTTTTAGGGTATTCGAGCGGCCATAGAATTTTATTGCCGTTCGAATCGGTCGTGACGGTTTTGGTGATTTCCATGTCAGGATCCCCATCACTAAGAATTTCGCCCTTGTCGATTTCGCTCCCGTCTTCCGAGGAAAGATTTACTTCATTGCCGGGCGTTTTCTTGGACAGTCGAAGCGATTCGTCGGCGCCCCAGTCGGAGCGGCTGATGACGTCGTTGTCATCCGTAAAAACCATTCTTTTCAGTTTCATGTAGAGCGAGGTACTTCCGCCCTTGACGTAGTCGAAAGATAAATTCGCCAATTTGGGCGTGTAGTATCTGTTGCTTGTGTTTAGAGTCGCTTGATATTGAAAAGCCGTACTCGTTCCCGTTATCACGTAGGAATGAAGATTGTCGCCGTCCGGCCCCGCGTCTTCGTCCGCCTCAATATGTTGCCACGGAGACCAATCGCCCTCTTGCGAGCGAAATCTCATTAAAATTGCGGCTGACGTACTTTCCGGCAATTCTTGAGTCCATGTGAGCCCCAAGAGCTGGAATGGAAATTTGGATTCGTATATTTCCGAAATGAATGTGTCGTTTGTTTCATAGTAGGTCGCCATTATCGTCGTGCTGGCCGTAAGTTCGGACTTTAAGGTCAGCGTGCCCGAAATTTTCAGGTTTTCCGCGCGCGTGGGAGCGCTCAAACCGGAGAGGATTAGAGCTATGCCCAGAACGGAAACTGCAATCAGTTTTTTCATGGAGATTTAATCTCTTAATTATAACATTTTTTACGAGTTTGCTCAAGCCGTTGGCCGCTGTTACAATGGGCGGGTAATAATATCATCAAAAATTCAAATGACACAGCATTTTACAGACAAAGATTTTGACGCGGAGGTTTTAAAATCCAAAATTCCCGTTTTGGTGGATTTTTACGCCGAATGGTGCGGCCCCTGCAAACAAATGGCGCCGATTGTTGACGTTTTGGCCAAGCAATACGAAGGAAAAATCAAGATTGGAAAAATGGACGTGGACGCCCAACCCGAAACTCCCGGGAAATACGGGGTTCAGAGCATTCCTACCGTGGTCTTTATTAAAAACGGCGAAGTGGTTGAGAAATTTACCGGTGCTCGCCCGAAAGACGACTTGGTGAAAATGTTGGACAAGATGCTTTAAAATAAAGTTTGACCATCACCGGCTTTCTGAAAAGCAATTGCGCCGCCTCTCTTTTTGAAGATTTTTTGCTGTTTTTCCGCTTCGAATACCGCGCGCTCGTCGCAGTCTTCGTTTTCTTTGTGACCGTTGTGTCCGCGCACCCAAGTCCATTTCACTTTTTTTCCGTCAATTACGCTGA
>CAYIRB010000077.1:0-4228 GCA_964365765.1 uncultured Candidatus Peribacteria bacterium | reverse complement strand
GCCCTCCGTGTTGAGCCTTTCCTCCCAGAGGTTGTTGCGTGACCAGAGAGTATGGACCGACGGAACGAGCGTGAATCTTGTCTTCGACAAGGTGCGCGAGCTTCATTATATATGTAATGCCCACTGTTGATTGGTGATCAAAAGGTTCACCGGTTTTTCCGTCATAAAGCTGAAGTTTTCCTTTTTCCGGAAGCTTCGCTTCCTTAAGCATTTGAACGGTCTGTTCGCTTGTTACTCCGTTCAGAGCCGGAGTCGCGACGTAAATGCCGAGCTCTTTTGCCGCCCAACCCAAGTGCGTTTCCAAAATCTGACCGATATTCATACGGCTGGATACGCCGAGCGGATTTAAAATCACGTCCACGGGCCGTCCGTCCGGCATGTATGGCATATCTTCTTCCGCGACTATGATTGAAACCACGCCTTTGTTACCATGTCGTCCCGCCACTTTATCGCCGACGGAGATTCTTCTTGTTTGAGCCACTGACACGCGAATTTGTTTATTTACTCCGTTCGGCAATTCGTCACCCGACTCGCGGGTGAAAATTTGAACGTCTACCACTTTTCCGCCTTCGCCGCCGGGTAGGCGAAGCGACGTATCTTTCACGTCGCGAGCCTTATCCCCGAAAATGGCTCTCAGCAATCTTTCTTCCGGCGACAGTTCGGTTTCTCCCTTGGGAGTGATTTTGCCCACGAGAATATCGCCCTCGCGTACGGATGCGCCAACGCGAACGATACCCATTTCGTCGAGGTCTTTAAGTCGCGCTTCTCCCACGTTCGGAATATCGCGAGTCACTATTTCGGGACCGAGTTTTGTATCTCGCACGTCAACCGTAAAGTCTTCAATGTGAATTGAACTGAATCTGTCGTTTTGCACAAGCCGGCTTGAAAGAATTACCGCGTCCTCGAAGTTGTAACCCTGCCATGACATGTAACCCACAAGCAGGTTTTGACCGAGCGCGAGCTCACCTTTTTCGGTGGATGCCCCGTCGGCCAAGATGTCGCCTTTTTTGAATTTTTGTCCGCTGTCACAAATCGGTCTTTGGTGGAAGCAAGTGGCTTGGTTTGTGCGGGTGAACACGTTTAGATCGTAAGTCACTTTTTTACCGGAGTCGTAAATGACGGTGATTCTTTCTCCGTCAACGAATGAAATGGCTCCGTCATCTTCGGCAACCACCGCCTGACCGGAGTTTTTTCCCGCAATCGCTTCCATTCCCGTTCCGACAATCGGAGTCTGAGGTTTCAGGAGCGGTACGGCTTGACGTTGCATGTTCGATCCCATGGAAGCGCGAGTGTTGTCGTCGTGTTCCAGGAACGGAATACATGAAGTGGTAACGGAAATAATTTGCTTCGGGGAAACGTCGATAAAATCAACATCCTTGATGTTAACCGCGATCGGTTCGTTTCTTTTTCTCGCCGCGACGGTGTCATCAATGAATTCGCCGTTGTCTTTTATGCGCGAGTTCGCTTCCGCGAACAACAAATCACCCTCGTCTTCCGCGTCAAAGTATTTAACTTTTTTGCCGGTGAAAGCACGAACGGGCACTTCCTTCATATCTTTGATTTTCTCAAGAGCCTTGGCGGTTTTCAGGTCGATTTCCTTACCTTCTTTTACGATTATCTTATGGTTTTTTTCATGAATGTCCTCGGAGGCTATTCTTCCGTCGGCGCTGTGGCCGTCATTTTTTACGCTGTGCAGAACTTCGCGGAAAGGAGTTTCAATGAATCCGTATTTGTTCACTTTCGCGTAAGTCGCAAGGTGCACGACCAGACCGATGTTCGGTCCTTCCGGCGTCGCAATCGGGCAAATTCTTCCGTAGTGGGAAGGGTGCACGTCGCGAACGTCGAATGACGCGCGCTCCCGTGAAAGTCCCCCCGGACCCATTGCCGACAAACGTCTTTTGTGAGCCAATTCCGATAGGGGATTCGTTTGATCCATGAACTGCGAAAGCTGTGAGCTCGCGAAGAATTCGCGCAAAGCCGCCGTAATAGGTCTGGAGTTAACCAATTGCGTCGGAGTAACCGTGTCCAAGTCCATAACCGTCATACGGTCTTTCGCTATGCGGTCCGTTCGCAAAAGTCCCACACGGAATTTGTTTTGAACTAGCTCACCGACCGGTCGAATACGTCTGTTTGAAAGATGGTCGATGTCGTCCGGCACTTCTTCCTTATTATTAAGTCTGATAAGGTGCTTCAAAATCAAAATGAAGTCGGCCACTTGAAAAGTGTGGAACTTTTTCTCATTCGGAGTTTCCAATTCGAATCTTCGATTGATCTTGTAGCGCGCGACCGGACCCATGTCGTATTTTCTGTAGTCGAAGAACATCGACTGAATCAGGGCCTTCGCGTTTTCCGGAGTCGCGAGGTCGCCCGGTCTGATTTTTTTGTAAATCGCTTTGTAGGCCTCATCCGTTGTTTTTGCGGAATCTTTCTCCAAAGTCATCAATATATAGTCGTGAATCGGATCAAGGCTCATTTCCTTGAAAATGTCCAAGATTTTTTTGTCGCTGTCGAATCCGAACACGCGTAAAAGGGAAGTCACGTAAATTTTTCTCTTTCTGTCGATTTTAACCGTAATCACCCCTTTTTTGTCTGTTTCGATTTCAAGCCACGCTCCGCGTTTTGGAATTATTTTCGCGTTATGCATTCCCGGCGCGGCGGCGTTTTTTGAAAAGAATACGCCCGGTGATCGTACAAGCTGGGAAACGACAACTCTTTCAATTCCGTTCACAATGAAGCTTCCTTGAGGAGTCATTAAAGGAATGGGGCCGAGGAACACATCCTGCTCCTTGATTTCACCGCTTTCCTTATTGATAAGTTGCACGTGGACTTTCAGCGGAGCTTCGAAGGAGAGATTTTTCTCCCTGCACGTTCTCGGTCCGTATTTTGACTCACCCACTTCATGTTCAAGGAAGTGAAGTTCCAATTTTTTTCCGGAGAAATCTTGAATCGGAGTAATTTCGTCCAAAAGTTCCCGAATTCCTTCTTCAAGGAACCATTTGTATGAGTCGGTTTGAACTTCAATCAAATTCGGAAATTCAAATTGATTGTCGTTGTCGACAAAAAACCTCCTTTTAAGAGGCTCCAAATTTGCGCGCTCGAGTTTTTTAGATGGCATATTGAACGATTATGTTGGAGATAAAAGCCGGAGCCTTTTGCAGGCTTCAAGCTCTCATTTCATAACACAATCGGTACAAGAGAGCGGTCTGCGAGGAATTTTACCGATGTCTAGACAGTTGTCAACATAATTTGCTATAAGCTTGGCATGGAAACCCCCGAAAAAGCCCCCGAACAGAGAGAACTGCTCAGTGGAGAGATTGAAGGATTTTTTAACAATATCTGTCACTTTGTGGGGCTAAAGCCAGGCGAAAGCGTTACCGTTTTAAACGGGTCTTCGAAATACTGCTTTATTATATATTGGCAACGTTGATGATAGTTTTTGCAATTGAAATTGCGCAAACTCTTTATGAGCTTGTTAAAGAGGTGGATCAAAAAAGTGCTGAGTTTAGGGAAGATTAATCTTCATTTTCCCGCCCATCCACGGTCTCAAGACTTCCGGAATCGTCACGGTTCCGTCGGCGTTTTGATAGATTTCAAGAATCGGGATCAGAATTCTGGGAGATGCGATGCAGGTGTTGTTGAGCGTGTGCGCGAAGTGAATTTTCCCGTTTTTGTCCTTATACCGAATATTGAGCCGGCGCGATTGAAAGTCGAGGAAAGTTGAGCAGGAATGCGTTTCGCCGTAAGAATTGCGGGACGGCATCCATGTTTCAATGTCATTTTTGTAGTATTGTCCTTGGCCCATGTCGCCGGAGCAAACAGCCACGACGCGGTAGGGAAGCTTCAAGTCTTGTAAGACTTCTTCAGCATTTTGCAGAAGCAGTTTGTGGATTCGCCCGCTTTCTTCCATGTCATTTTTACAGATCGCGACTTGCTCGACTTTTTGGAATTGATGGATTCGATAAAGGCCGTGGGTGTCCTTGCCGTAGGTTCCGGCTTCGCGGCGGAAGCAGTAAGAATAGCCCGCGTAAAGTTTTGGCAGTTCGCTTTCTTGCAGAATTTCATCTGCGTGGTATGAGGCTACGGGAACTTCACTTGTTCCGATTAGAAATTTCTCGTCTTTCTCGATTGCGTATGCTTGCTCTTCGCCGCCCGGAAAATATCCCGTTCCGACCATCGCTTCATGATTCACGAGCAAAGGGGGAAGAAAGGGAGTAAAGCCCTTGGCCGC
>CAYIRB010000076.1:0-4337 GCA_964365765.1 uncultured Candidatus Peribacteria bacterium | reverse complement strand
TTACAAAACTCATGAAGGCGGTAAATGAATTCGAACCCAAGGAAGTCCATTTGTCAGGCGGCGTTTCGGCCAATAAAGCCTTGAGATTGGCGATAGAAAGTGAATTGAAGAAGCACAGAAAAGCTCCGGTTTTCCGTGTGCCAAAAAAAATGAGCTACTGCACGGATAACGCCGCGATGATTGGAGCGGCCGCTTATTTTTTGCGGAAAAGTTCTTTGGCCGTTTTGGAAAGTTCCGTATCAAACGTGGCAAGTTGAAGACCTCTATTTTTTGCGAGTACCATCAAACTAATGTCGGTAAAGGAAGCTTTCTTGCTTTGTTTGATAAATAAACTTAAAGCTTCGCCAATTTCCGCCTGTGTAAGACGCAAAACCGTCACATCCTTATTTGTCCGGAGAAAATTCAAGACACGTTCAACATCTTTTTTATTCTCCTTTAAAAGCATTACCGTCATGACTTCCAGAAGCGTGTAGTCGCAAATGCAAAAAGTATCGAGTTTCCGAATAAAATCTTTAGATGCCGCATGATCAAGTTCGGATGTTCGAAAATAAGCAATGATCAGGTTTGAGTCGAGTAAATACGTCATAAGAGGTATACAATTTCGTCAATGCGTCTGGATAAATCCTTTTCTTCGGGATTCTTGCCTTTGAAATTCCAGGCCTTTAAGTCTTTCATGCGGTATTTTTTCTCCTTTGTATTTTCGGTTTCAACCGGCTGAAAAAAATAACCGCCTTCTTTAAGTTCACAAATAAAATATTCCGCCTTAATTTTTTTCCTTAGTTTTTTTGGAATACTGATTTGCCCGCTGGAAGTGACTTTTACAATACTCATAATAAATTAATAATTTATTAAATTGTAACTCACGCGCAATAAAAGAGCAATAAACAATAAATTTGACCTCCCGAATCAATATGATACATTGATGGCTAATCCAAATATATATGCCAATCGAACACGATAAGGATGATGAAAAGGATGGCGCGGAAGACGACGATGACATTGAGGGCGAGATAGAATACAGCGACCCCTACGATGGAACTGACATCAATATTCCCGGGGACGAGCCGGTGGAATATGAGGAATTGGATGATGATGAAGACGAGGACGATGACGACGATGAATAAATAAGGCTTGTATAACCTTAAAATTCCGGTATATTGACGGTAATAGAATTTTTATGACGGACGAACAACAAGCACAAGAGGCGGCGGAACAAAAAAAGCCGAAACTTCAGACACCTCCCGGATTTCATGACATTCTTCCAAAAGATCATGAATACTTCACCTTTGTGAAGAAAGTTGTGCGTCACAGAGCAAGGCAAGCGGGTTACAGAAGGATAACGACCCCGATATTGGAGGCGACGGAAGTTTTCAGCCGCGGCGTGGGCGAATCGACCGATATTGTCGAAAAAGAAATGTACACCTTTGAGGACAAGGGCGGACGTTCCATGACAATGAAACCGGAGGGTACCGCGGGCATTTGCCGCGCCTACATCGAACACGGGATGAAGGAACTCCCACAGCCTGTTGAACTTTACTACATTGAACCGCACTTCAGATACGATAAGCCGCAAAAAGGACGATTCAGAATGTTCTGGCAGTTCGGATTTGAAATACTCGGAGAAAGCGATCCCGCCCTCGACGTGCAGTGTATTTTTATCGCTTACAAAATTTTCAAGGACTTGGGTGTTGATCAAAACGTGAGTTTGCAAATCAACAATATCGGTTCCGCGAAAAGCCGCGCGAAGTATGTAGAAGCTTTGGTGAATTACTTTATAGGCAAAGAGCGTTCGCTTTGCGAAAATTGTCAGAAGCGGCTTGAAAAAAATCCTCTTCGGCTTTTGGATTGCAAAAATGAGGACTGCATGATTTTATCCGAATTGGCTCCGAAATTTGCTCAATACAGAAGCAAAGAAGATGCCGACTTTTTCCGGTCGGTGAAGGAATTTTTAGACGAATTGGGAATCAAATATACGGAAAATGAAAAATTGGTGAGAGGCTTGGATTATTATTCACAGACGGTTTTTGAATTTTGGGACTCTGAGACCGGCGCGCAAAACGCCGTGGGCGGCGGCGGACGTTACGACGGTCTGATGGAAATCATGGGCGGCGAGCCGACTCCCGCCGTGGGCTTCGCGGTTGGAATTGAAAGGTTGATCGAAAATATGAAGAAAAACGGCGTGACGGTTCCTTCAAAAGATGATGTTCAAATTTTCGTGGCGCAATTGGGCGATTTGGCCAAGAAAAAGTGCTTGAGATTGATTGATGAACTACGCGATAGAGGCGTTAGAACAATTGGAGCTCTTGGAAAAAACAGTTTTAAGGCGCAGTTGCGATTGGCGGACAAATTCCAAGTTCCATACGCTCTGATTTTGGGAATCACGGAGGTGCGTGACGGCACGATTATTATTCGAGACATGTCAAAAGGCCAGCAACGCTACATAAAAATGGATGAGGTTGTTGACGAAGTCGTGCGACTTATAGGAAAGGACAATTTGGATATGTACAGCCCGGGGGAAATTGTGGTAGCTTAATCAAGCTGAAATGCCAAATGCATAAAATATCCACGGTTTTATTTTTTACGACTTTTTTCTTTCTGGCCAATGGCGCTAACGCGCTGGCGGATTTTCCGGATGTGGCCACTTCCAATCCACACTACGCGGCCATCAATGAATTGGTGGGACAGGGGATTTTAAAGGGTTATGAGGATGGAAATTTTATGCCCGACCAAGACGTGACCAGGGCCGAGGCGGTTAAAATCGCGCTTTTGGGCTTGGGGATTTCCACGGAGGGCGCGGCGGATTTGCCGCCTTTGCAATTCAGCGACGTAAGCTCTACGGATTGGTTTTACGATTATTTGAAAATCGCGGTTAAAAAAGGAATCGTGAAAGGTTATGACGATGGAACATATAAGCCTTCGCAAACGGTAAACAGAGCTGAGGCCGTGAAGTTGGTTTTAGTAGCGAGCGGAATAGCCGCCGTTCCGGCGGTGGAAAACGCCTTTGTGGATACGCCTTTCGATTCGTGGTTCGGAGCATTTGCGGCATATTCGCGCGCGTTTAACATCGAGCCGGCGCAAACCGACGGCCGCTGGCATCCCGAACAAAATATGAGCCGCGGCATGGTCGCCGAGCTGGTTTACAGAATGCAAATTGTCAAAAACGGCTCCGCTGCTTTCGATGAGGCCACAAATTGGCCGAAAAGAAATTTCCCCACCGTTTCGGTTTCATTAAAGGTCCCGTTCGGTTGGAGTTATAAGCCCGATGGAGTGGGTGCCGTGTGGTTGCTGGACAGAGCTGACAATCAGTTCAGTCTTCTAAATCCATATGCTAACGGCGCTACCCTTTTGATGACTCGTTATATGAATACTGAAGGCAAATCTTCGGCGGATTTGTTCAATCAAATTGAAAGTGATTTAACTGAAAAAACAAGTGAGGGTGTGATAAACGGCTATTCGACTTTGGTGATTTACCATGAAAGCGGTGAAAAGTGGCGTGAGTGGTATGTTGTGCTTCCAAATAATACTATGCTTAATTTTGTAGCGATGCGCGGGGACGGATTCTACGCAAGCTATCTGGAGTCCTACATGGAAAAAGTTGTGAACAGTATTGAGTTTGTTGCGCAGGATGAAATGACAATCGACGATATTATCGCGGCTGTAAGGAGCGCGATTAAGGCCGACAGCATGGGAATGGACGCGATTGATTTGCTGGACGACGCGGCAATTTTTGAGACCGACGCGATCGGAGTCGGAACGGGGCCCGTGGACTATTACTATTCCACAAGCGCCGATATCACGGTAAAGTACGAGCGTTCTTACGACGTAATTCTCGATGTCCGTGACGGCAAAACTTCAGCATTCTGACGGGGCGCTCGCTCTCCACAAACAATTCCGCGGGAAGTTGGCCGTAGTGTCAAAAGTTCCTTTGGCGAACAAGGATGATTTAAGCATGGCGTATACTCCAGGAGTGGCGGCGGTTTGCGAAGCGATCGCGGCTGACGAGTCGAAAATGTACGAACTTACACCGAAGGGAAACATGGTTGCCGTTGTGAGCGACGGGAGCGCGGTTTTGGGATTGGGCAATATAGGCGCGGCGGCGGCCTACCCCGTGATGGAAGGTAAATGTTTGCTGTTCAAACGGTTCGCCGGAGTGGATGCCTTCCCCATTGTTTTGAAAACGCAAAATGCCGATGAAATCGTTTCAATTGTGGAAAATTTGTCGCCCGGATTCGGCGGAATAAATTTGGAAGATATCGCCGCACCGCGTTGTTTTGAAATCGAAGAAAAATTGCGGAAATCGCTTGCGATTCCCGTGTTACACGACGACCAGCATGGAA
>CAYIRB010000075.1:0-4422 GCA_964365765.1 uncultured Candidatus Peribacteria bacterium | reverse complement strand
GTTGATCCTCAGGAAATGCAAAACGGGCAAGCGACCGGAAATGAGCGCAATTGCAAAACTTGCTGCAAAGCCTACAGATTTATACAGCAGGAGCTGGCTTTTTATGAGCAAAACAATATTCCACTTCCCGAGCACTGTTCTTTGTGCAGGCACAAAGCTCGTCAGCGTCGTCGAAACCCGATAACGCTTTGGGACCGAAAATGTTCCAAATGCGCTCAGGCAATTCAAACAAGCATAGCTCCCGAACGCCCCGAACCGGTCTACTGCAAGAAATGTTACATGAAGCTTGTGTATTGACTTGCGGACTGTAATTAAGCGGAAAGCGATTCTCGTTCAAATACGGACATCAAATCTCGCTGAGTAAGTCTTGTTTCAATGGCAATACTCGCATGATCCAAGGTAATCGGTCTCTTCGCGGCCGATTGGAGAGATTCGAGTCCAATGCCTATTCCCAACTTTAATTCCGAATCTAAAATCATAGATACGGATTGTACCACATATGATAAATAACGCAAGTGTATTGCGGATTGGTTCGAGGTAAGATAAATTTATCTTATGAAAAAAATCCCTCTGTTTCTGCTCGGTATCCTGGCGGGCGTGATTCCAACCGCGTTTGCTGTGACAACTTTTACGGATGTGGATGAAAGCGCTTGGTATGCTTACGCGGTGCAAAGTCTGACCGATAAAGGCATTATTCAAGGCTATGACGACAGTACTTTTAAACCCTCCGACAATGTAAATCGAGCCGAGCTCGCGGTAACTCTGGATCGTTTGATCGACTATCTGGATGCCGGTACCGGCGGCTATACATTATCTAAAATTAAAGTCGGCGGTGATATTCCAACAGATAGTGACGGCTTTGCTTTCACGGCGGATACATACGTCGATTATTATTTCCTCGACGGTGATTATTTGTATCTGACTCCCGGTTACGGCGGCGGATGCGGGGAACACAGCTTTCAATTGATGTGGGATGGAACATTTAAAGATACTGAAAATACCACCTTGTATTTAATACATGACGCGAACAATGAGACCTGCAAAAGTTACAAAATACAAAATCTTAAATTCGATTTGAGCACCATAAGAAAAAGCCATGAAAGCACGTTCGGCGTGTCGACCGGAGACATCAGTATTATGATTTACGATAAGTTTACGGGCGGGAGCAGAATTACCGTGGATTACAGTTATTGACATATTCACATCCGGTGTGGTAGAGTCCGCCGCTATCATTTAGACAACAATATATGGCATTAAAATCATTGGGGGAGATAAGGACGGAAATAGACGGTGACCGGGTTATAACCGCTTTTAAAGCAGCAGTTGAGTCTCAAACCGGCAGAAACACCGATGCGGTGTTTGATGAATTGTATCCCAAAGATTGCGCGGACGTGGTGGACAACGTGCGCTTAAAAACCTTGGCGGTTTTGTGTGGTAATAAAGTCGCAGAATCCGGAAATGGAGTTGCGGTATTTTTCGGCGGAATGATTACCGCCGAGCTTCTTCGTATTTCCGGCTTAGATAAAGATGCGCGAGATATGGAAAACGATATGTAAGGGTTCAAAATTATTGAACTTGACTAACTGGCTATATCTATATAATGCGTAGCAATATTGATTTGTGACTATGGGCATTGAAGATAATAAACGTCCGAGAAAGAAATATGGGCTAAAGCCGGATGCGACACCCGAAGAGTGGATTGCCTTGTTTCAGCGTGTTAGACACGACTTACCTGAGAATGGCTAGAGCCGATGTCCTACGTCAAAAGCGTAATTTGCCGCTACCCGTCTTGCATGGTTTACCTTAAACAGCCAGTCCTTGAGTTTCATTGTTTTATTCGGCATAAGATTTTAACCATTCCAAGGCATCCGCCTTACCGTTCAATTCATGGCTCAATTGTTTTTCCGCGATTCGATCAAGCATTTCGCCCACCTTCGGCCCGGCCGGCAAATTCAAAGCTTGCATGATTTCTTCGCCCGTCAAAAGTGGTTTCGGGCGCGCGGGGAAATGCTCCAAACAATTTTCGTAAGCGGCTTTTACTCGCTCGAAAAGGCTCAAGTCGGTGGGGGTCGTGCCGGCGGCATCAGCGTAAAAAAGTAGAAGCAAGTCGGGAAAGCCGTCGTTCAAAAACCAGTGGCGTTGGCGGCCGAGCGGCATTTCCAAAAGTTGAGTCATCATAAAATGATGGCGGACAACCCAAGAGATTTTTTCCATGTCGCGGCGGGGAAACTTCAGACGGCGCATGACCTTTTCGGCAATTTCGGCGGAGACTTCCGAGTGATGATCAAAGCGTATTCGTTCGGCGATTTTAAAAGTTTCGGGTTTTCCGATGTCGTGGAAAATCACCGCCCAGCGCGCGGTGAGACTTGCGTCTTCGGGTAGGGCGCTGAGCGCCTGCATGAGATGAGTCCACACGTCGCCTTCGTGATGATATTCCATGGGCTGAGCAACACCTTTGCAAGCTTCGAGTTCGGGTAAAATGTAAGGCAAAACACCGGTGTCCTGAAAGTCCTCAAAAGCCGTGGGCGCGTTCTTGGACAGAATAATTTTATTGAGCTCTTCACGCACGCGTTCCCAACTGACTTTGTCCGCGAGTTGCGCGTGTTTTTTGATGGCGGCGTAAGTGTCCGGATGGTAGCCGAAACCCAGAGTATTTTTGAATCGAATGGCGCGGATGATTCGCAAATGGTCTTCCAGAATTCTTTCATGCGGGACGCCGATGAATCGCACGAGTTTGTTTTTTATGTCATCGCGTCCGCCGACGAAGTCGTGAAATTCCTCCTTAATCGGGTCGTAAAAAAGTCCGTTGATTGTGAAGTCGCGGCGCTTCGCGTCATCTTCGGCATGAGTGAAAATCACCGCGTCGGGACGGCGACCGTCGGAGTAGCCTGAGTCGGAACGGAAAGTAGCGATTTCAAAATTGTGTCCGTTCAAATGCGTAAAAATCACGCCGAATGATTTGCCGACGGGAATTGTTTTTTCAAAAAGTTCCTCTATTTGTTCGGGCCGCGCCGAAGTCGCGATGTCGTAGTCTTTAGGGTCGACTTTCATGAGCATGTCGCGAACACTGCCGCCCGCAAAGTATGCCTTGTGACCGGCATTTTGAAGAGTCTTGATTATTTCGATGGCGGATTTGTGCACGAGGGAAGAATAGCAAAAATGCCTTTGAATGTCTGTAAAAACTTTACAAACGCATGATCGTTGCTATGATGAGGCATTGTAATTTAACAAATGGTTATGGGATTAAAAAATATGCTACATTCTGTCGGGCTTGGAAGTTTGGTGGCTTGCATACCGGGTAATAAAGACGCGTCGGATGGCGGAATAAGTACGCCAGACAAGGCTGTTACTAACGGTGTTACTTTGGAGCCGGTAATAGAGTTTACCGATGCCGATGTACAAGATGCGGCGAACAGAGTTAGAGCAAATGCCGGTGTTGATAAAGATGGGACAATTGAGTGGGAAGTCAACAGAGTTTATTCCAAAGCCGCCACAAACCACTGGGGCAGTAGAGCGTTTGACACCAGCTCGACCAAGGATTGGGATCAACGGTATGCCGCATATTGGTCGGAAAAATTCAGGACGGAATTGCTTGCGGCGCTGGAAAGCTAATCGTTGTTTTACAATGGCTTTGGCTTTGATACAATCGCCCTATGAAAATTCTAGCCATTGAAAGTTCCTGCGATGAGACGGCGGCGGCCGTGGTAGAAGACGGCGTGAAAGTTTTGTCGAATGTTATCGCTTCGCAGGCGGCGATGCATGAAGCGACCGGAGGCGTCATGCCGGAGGTCGCGGCAAGAGAGCATATCAAAGTGATTATGCCGACTATCGAGGCGGCGATTTCGGAAGCGGGAGTGACTTGGGATGAAATCGACGTGATTGCCGTTACAAAAAATCCAGGGCTTATCGGTTCGCTGATTGTCGGACGAATCAGCGCGGCGGCGCTGGCCTTCGCCAAAGACAAGCCGCTGATTGAGGTGAATCATATCCACGGGCACATTTACGCGAATTGGCTGGAAGCCGAGACAGCTCCGGAATTTCCGATTGTGATTTTGACGGTTTCCGGCGGACACAACGAGTTGGTCTTAATGAAAGGGCACGGGCAATTTGAACTATTGGGCGAAACTTTGGACGACGCGGCCGGCGAAGCATTTGATAAAACGGCGCGACTGTTGGGCTTGGGTTATCCGGGCGGACCGGCGATAGAAAAAACCGCAAGTTTGGGGAATTCCAAAGCGATAAAATTCCCGCGCGGAAATGTTGGTGGCTACGACTTCAGCTTTTCGGGACTGAAAACCGCTGTGCTTTATTATTTACAGGAAAATGAAAATAAACTGGGAAATCCGGCTTTTGTGGCGGACGTCGCCGCCTCCTTTCAGTCGGCGGTGATCGCCGCACGGATTACAAAACACAAGAAGGCGG
>CAYIRB010000074.1:0-4510 GCA_964365765.1 uncultured Candidatus Peribacteria bacterium | reverse complement strand
AACATGGCTCTTGTAAAAGAAGGGCTCGAAGAAATGGATCAAGAAGATTTTGATAAATATGTAAAGGCCATGAACGAAGCGGAATATATATGTTCAGTGCGTAGCCCAACGGGTCTGGTAACAGCTTCAGCCCACTGGTCAAATGATTCCGAATCTACTACGGTGAAACTTTATGAAAATCATATGCTGGAAAAGGATTTTTGTGCAACGACTGGTACCATAGCTCACGAAATTTATCATATTCACTCGAGGAAAAGACATGTATACTTTGGCTTTGCGTTAGACGGTATGCGAATTGGCGGTGACGAAGTTTATAAATTTCATTTCGCAGTGATGGATGCATGTGTAAATTCCATGGAAGCTGATTAAAAAGCTTGAAAAAGGGCTTGGATAAATCTATACTGTTAACAGTATATGTAACAGTACAATATGAGGCAACAGGCCGCTCAGGTATATTTTTCACTTCCGGTTTATCTTCATTACAAGGCTTTGGCTAAAAAAGAAAATAAACCCCTAGCGGTATGGCTAAGGGAAGCGGCGGAGGAAAAAGCCAAGAAGTCGGTGAAAAATCGAAAAAGACTGGCTGACCTTCCTTCTTTCTCATGGGATGACGGTGAAAACAATGTTTCCGAACGAATTGATGAAATAATATATGATCGTCCTTGATACATCATTTTTGTACGCGTTCTTCCAAAAGGAAGATAAACATCACAAAAAGGCGAGAGAGATTGCCAAGATTATTGCCAATGAAGAGTTGATTTTTATTCCTATTGAGGTCGTGGAAGAATTGCTGACAATTGTCACATATAGAGAATCAAGCGCGACCGCCATAAAGATAGCAAATATACTGCTCGACCCCAAAAGCGCGATTGGAATAGTGAATACTCATGAGATTGTTTTTGACGAGGCGTGGGCAATCTTTAAAAAATTGAATCCGCACAAATTTTCATTTGTGGATTGCGTCTTAATATCAATGACAATAAACAGTGATGGCGCAAAACTTGTTACTTTTGATAAGGCTTTGGCCGAGATTGTCGCAACATATTAAGTTAAAATCTCATAAAGCCTTTTCTGTTCAATCGCTTCCTTGATTTCGATGGCGATTCTTTCGCCGTAGGACATTTGGTCGCCCCAAAGGTAGCCCGTGTAAGGCGTGAAGCGCGTGCCGGGTGAACCGGGAATTCGCATTGAGACGTCGAAGATTACGAGTTCTTCGCGGCCGTTTTCGGACGATACGGCGCCTTGCAGTGCGAAGGGGCCAATCATTTTTTGGCCGTAGTGTTTTTCTGTCGCTTTTACGAATTTTTCGCCGATTTCGTAGGCCTTTTCGATTAAAGATTCCTTGATTGTTACGGAGTAATGTCCGGTCTCGATCATAGAGGGTCTATAACCTTTTCGTAGCAGTTCCAATTGACGCTCTGCATCAAGTCTTAAAAACCCATCAATACTTGTTTGTCTACGAGCATCCGTGCCCATTAATTCCAGCCGTTTATTTATTGTGGAATAAAAAAAGTTAAAATTTACTTGAGCCCCAATAATAAATTCTTCAATTAAAGCTGAATTTAAAGTCTCTTCATTAATGACACCATTTTTTACCATACGGCTCCCAATATCGAAATAGTCCTGTTCCGAATTAATAATAAAAAATGCTCTTTCGTATGTACGCAAAGCTTCGTTTACTTTTACAATCAACGGGCCTCCCTTGTTTATTACAAAATGATCATCAAGTACTTTCCTAAGGTCTTTTTCATTATAAAAGCCAACAAGTCCATCTCTGATTACTTTTGGAGTTTTTATTTTTGCTTGGTTAAGCAACCAATATTGATTTTTTCCAATATTTCTTTCTTCAAATTTAACGTAACGTCGATTTCCATATATTGGGACTTTAAACTTCTGTTTGTCCTCGATATCATTAAAATTGCAGTAGACCCAAAAATAGCGGTTATGTATAAAAATTGCATTTTTGCTGATCAACTGAGACTGAACATCCACTCCATTAACATCTTTTCCAGTGATATCGGCAAATTTGTCGACTAAGAGCACCTCATCGACACAACCTCGTCCGTCACGGGTTTTGTAATACTCGGCGTAGGTTTTTTCACGGCCCTTTTGGCAAACGGCGAGAGTTTTAAAACCGTGTTTTTTTGCTCCGGCGCAGACGTCGAGCGCGCTGTGGCCTCCGAGAACGGCAATAGTGTAATTATTTTTCATTCAACCATTTTAGATATTCGCGATTGCCGTCCAATATTGGCATAGAAAGCACGCATGGGCAATCGTATGAAGAGAGTTTTTTGACTTTGGCAACGATTTTTTTGAAGTTTGAGGATGTGGTTTTGCAAATTATCACAACTTCATTTTCGCTTTGAACAATGCCTTTCCATTTGTAAATTGACGTCACTTTGTCAAAAATATTCGCGCATTTCACAAGATTTTCACGCAGCAAAGTTTTGGCAATTGCCAGCGCCTCACTTTTGTTCGGCGCCGTAATATAAATTGAAATGTATTGCATATTAACCTAAAATATCTTGTAAGCGGCCGGACTCGATTGCTGTTTTGATTTCTCGAGCGATACGGCGGCCGGTGGACATAGGCTCGTTATAGCGGAGCCAAGTGTAAGGCGAACCGTTTGTGTATGGATTTGTTCCGGCAACGATTCGGGCGGAAATTTCGAATACGCGGAAGTTTAAATTCGGATCGATAATTCCTTCAAGACAGAAAGGACCGTAAAGGCCTTTTGGCACACCGTCGAGTTTTTTTGAGGCTTTTACGACGTTTTCACCGATTTTGAAGAACATCGGAAGGAGCGATTCGCGAACGACAATCGGCATGTTTCCGGTAATCGTGTAGCTGGTTTGGATGTCGGTTCCGATCTGGTCTTTCGCGGCGATTCGTCCGATCGAGTCGGCGTTGGATTCGTAACGCTTGTCGAAGCTCATTATTTCGAGTTCACCCGTCAGCGCGGATTGAAAATAATGCACGTACATTGGAACTCCGACGACGTATTCCTGAATAACATAGTCTTCGGGATTTTTGAATTTTTTAATTCGTTCGCGGAATTCTTCCGGTGAATGCGCGATGAAGTAGCCGAAGCCTCCCTTGGCGCCGTGAAATTTAATAATCGCGGGGCCGTCGATTTCTTCCGGTGTTTTATAAATTCTTGGAAGGTTCAAACCGGCATTTTTAAGCCATTTTCTTTCCATTGTTCTGTCGGATTCCCAAATTAAAATTCCCTTGGAACCGTAGTGCATGGCCTTGAGGGAATCTTTTATTTTCTCGGGACCGAGATAGCTTACAAAACTTCCGTGCGGGATCACAATTGCGTTTCGCTTAATTAACTCGCCTTCGATTTTGAAAAAATCCGAGAAGTCCGGGATTTCAATGATTTCGTCGGCCACTTTATAACTTTCGTAAACTCTGCGCGTTTCCGGCGTGCAGATTGCTATCGCTTTCATTCCCTCCTCTTTGGTACCCTTGAGTATTTGAAGAGCTGTGTGGCTCCCGATTGTCGCAATCGCGTAGTCTTTTGTCTGGGTACTGGCCATTCAAGGTATCTTAAATTTCAGCTATCTTAGCATGATAATACTAAAACGTCCAGCCGGAATTATTTCATGAAAAACAGAAGGAGAACTCCAAAGATTACGCGGTAAACGCCGAAGGCTTTAAGAGAGTATTTTTTCAAGAAACCCATCAGGAATTTAATTGAAATTATTCCGGCCACGAAAGATGATAGGAATCCGGCAAATAAAATTTCGTTCGGTAATTCAAGACTGTTTATGTCTTTAAGGCCGAGAACTCCCGCCCCCGCTATCGCGATTGAACCGAGTAAAAATGAAAAGCGCGCGGCCTCTTTGCGCTCGATTCCAAGCCATGTTCCCGTAAGAATGGTCGCGCCGGAACGAGAAATTCCGGGGATTAGGGCGAGCGATTGAGCGAGCCCGATAACAAAGGAATTTTTCAGGTTTAATTTTTTTGCCGCTTTTATGAAGATATTTTCCGGAAGGAAGAAAAGCAGACCGACAACTATCATTAGAATTGAAACCGAATATGCCCCGCGGAATGTGGCCTCAATTTGGTCCTTATATAGCAGACCGATAAGGACGGCGGGCAATGTTCCGATAATCAAATTCGAGATCATTTTTTTATCTTTAAACTTCAACAAATCCAAAATGTCCCCGCGGAAGTAAATCAAAATCGCGAGCAAAGTTCCCATGTGAATCATAATGTCAAAGTCGAGCAATTTGTCGACTTTCAGACCGAAAAGAGTCTCGAAAATTATAAGATGTCCCGATGAGGAAATCGGCAAAAATTCGGTAACTCCCTGAATGATACCGAGAAGAATTGATTGGAGGATGGTCATGGATGGAGATTATTATGGATCGATTCTATACCAAGTCGTTCAATTTCCACAGGAATGTTTTGAATTGTTCAAAGTCGCTTTCCATTGATTAATTGTATCCGAATGGCCTAGCTTCAATGTGTCTTTATTTCCTAATATGTTCCCGGGAACACT
>CAYIRB010000073.1:0-4612 GCA_964365765.1 uncultured Candidatus Peribacteria bacterium | reverse complement strand
TTAAAGACTTTCCATAATGCTCGAATGCGACAAACCCAGTATCGACCCCATCGCCCCCGCCATCAAAGATTCAATTGCGAAAATCCTGAAAATCTCGCCGGAAAAAATCAGTATCGCCGCCATGACCGGCAAGGCCGACGGTATTCGTTGCTCGGTAATTCTAACCTGTTTATGTCCATTCTGACTTGTCCGGCGAAGCTCAATCTTTTTTTGAAAATTCTCGGCAAAGACAAACTTTACCATGAAATTGAAACGGTCATTCTGCGCGCCGACAAACTGAATGATTTTATTCACATCGAAGACTCGGACAAATTCGAGTTCGAATGCCCGCCGGCGCTAAACACGCCGGACAACAGCGTTCTCAAGGCGATTGAACTTCTGCAAAAACACAGCGGTCGAAAGTTCAAATACAAAATTTGTCTCGAAAAAAACATCCCGCAAAAGTCGGGACTCGGCGGCGCGAGCAGTAACGCCGCGGCCATTCTCATATACTTAAATGAAAAAGAAGACCTGAAAATTTCCCATGCCGATTTAATGGAATTCGCTACAAAAATAGGAATGGACACTCCATTTTTCGTTTCCGGCGCCAAGCTTGCTTTGGCGACGCATTACGGCGAAATAATCCGTCCGCTTCCCGACTTACCGGAAGATTTTGAATATGAAATCCGCTTCACCGGCATTGGAGTCTCCACAAAAGAAGCTTACGCGGAATTCGACAGGAAAGGAAAAACCTCGCGCATCAACTCCGCCGCGATTCTGAACGCCATCAATAATGGCGACGCGCCAGAGATAATCGACAACATGCACAATGACTTTGAGTCTATATTTCCTCTTCCTTCGATTTTCCAAAATATTTCTTCAGGAAAGGTTCTTTTAAGCGGCTCAGGTGGCGCTTACGGCGTTTTTCATGCGAGAAATAAAAGTAAATAAGAAAACCATAAACTATGCCGGCCAGACCCATGGTGATGCCGGTTCCGACGCCCAGTTCGAAAATCATTCCTTCAATGAACAGTGTCAAAACGGCCAAACTGCTTATAATAAAAATTACCGGCCAAAAAAGTTTCGTTTCTTCCAAGTGCGGAAAAGTTTTATTGCTCATGGATTGCAACCAGTAAATCATCGCGAAAAGCGAAAAAAGAGAAACATAGGTGATGATATCCTGCCAAAAACCGACATTATGCAGTTTAAGATTATGAATGTAATTGACTATGAACGGATGGGCCGCCCAAAATAAAGCCGTGAGCAAAAGCAAAGCCCCGAAAATAAACTGCCTCTTCCTAAAAATTCTCTGCACCTTTCTGACGCCCGGAACGCTCTCAAGCATATCGAAGAGCGCGATGAGTTGTTCATGGTTTTCAACCAGCACTTCAATCCAGTCCTTGCTGAGAAATTCATGATCGGAGTCATCCTCGTTTCCAAGCGCGTAGGACATAGACTTGAAACTTTGCTTCACGTCGTGGCCGGAGCCGAAAATCTTCAACATCGGTAACTCGAGTTTATAAAAAGGCTCAAGAATATCTTTCATCAATCCCTTGCGGTCGTAGGCTTCGATGTAAATTTTTATCCTGAATTTTTGGGACGCGATTGTTTCCCTCCAAAATCGATTGCTGATTTTTCCGTACAGACTTTTAATTTCATTGAAAAGCCCCAATTGCAAGTCCGGAAACATGACTTTGTACACTTCATTCGCGTTCAATGTCCCTTCCCCGATTCGTGTGAGCAAAATCGCGAAGCCGTCGACTTTGAAAAACTTCAGAACATTCTGGATTCTCCAATCCGCAATCTGGTAAATCAAACCTTGGTTTTCATGATCGAGTTCTTGCTGAAGAAATTTTTCACCCAAGGCGAGTTTGACGTCAAAATTTTTTTTCTTAAAGAACTCTTGAATCGCGTCTTTGGCCTTGGCGGTTTTAACATGTTCCAGCCACCATCTTTCAGGTCCTTGGCTTTTCTTGTTCATGTAAATGATTTCAACATAATCACCGCTTTTCAATTCCCCGATGAGGGAGTATTGCAGACCGTTCACGGTCGCTCTCATCGACTTTGTGTTGACCGGCAAATTGATGGCGTAAACGTAGTCCAGACAAGTCGCGCCTTCCGGCAGATCCACAAGTTCGCCCTTTGGCGAAAAAACATAAATTCTATCCTGCAAAATATCGTCTTGCAGGCCGTGAATAAACCGGCCCGGATTTTTATAATTTTTAATAATCTCAATGCTCTTTTCGAGATAAGAATTCTTATTTTGTTTGTACAACAAATGCGCCGCGACGCCGTACTCCGCATTATTATGCATTTCCTCGGTGCGAATTTGAATCTCCATTAACTTGCCCTCAGGCCCTATCACGGTCGTGTGCAGAGACTGGTAGCCGTTGGCCTTCGGCAGGGCGATATAATCCTTAAAACGCCCGGGCTTGGGCTTAAAAATCTCATGAATTTTTGCCAGCGCCAAATAACAATCATCAAGACTTTTTGTAATCACCCTCAGCGCGAAGTAGTCGTAAATATCTTGAAGCAACTTTTGCTCGGCAATCATTTTTTTGTAGATCGAATAGAAATGTTTGGAGCGGCCCTCCAGCCGCGCGCGGAGCGCGGACTTGCTCAAACGCACCTTCAGCATTTTCACAGTTCTTTCTATGTGTTTCTTGCGCTTCAAGTCGTGGTCGTGCACGTATGACTCGATTCTCGCGTATTCCTCCGGTTGCAAATAAAAAAAACACAAATCTTCAAGTTGATATCTCAGCTCGAAAATACCGAACAAATTTGCCAGCGGCACAAAGACTTCAAGCGTTTCCCGCGCGATCCTCTGCTGTTTTTCCGGCCTTAAATATTGCAATGTGCGCATATTGTGAAGACGATCGGAAAGTTTGATGACAATCACTCTCGGATCGTCCGCGGTTTCTATAAACATCCTTTGCAATGATTGAATTTGCCTTTCGCCCATGGAATGTTTGTAATGCACTTTGGAAAGCTTTGTGAGAGCGAATACCAATTGCGCGACGTGTTTACCGAATTCTTTTTCCACGTCCTCAAGCGTGTATGAAGTGTCTTCGGGCACGTCGTGCAGAAGCCCCGCGATGACCGTGTCTTCGTCCACATGAAGTTTCGCCAAAATTTTCGCGGTCTCTACCGGATGCACAATGTAAGGTTCACCGGATACCCTGAACTGGCCCTCGTGAGCCTTGGCGGCAAACTCATAAGCCCGCCTCACTTTCTTTAAATTCAGGCCGCTCGTTTCTTTTTCCACCAGACTGCGCAGTTCTTTAAATAAGGACATAGTTGGAGCCCTCTGCGAAAGGGCTGAAAGATGAGAAAAATAGAAGATTTTTAGTGCTCTCAAGGCAACGCGACGAAAGCGTATCGGACAAGATACATTGAGAAGCGGTAACGAAGAGAGCGGTAAAAAGATTCATTTTAATGGCTTGAAGCCCTTTCGCAGAGGGCTCATAAGGTTTGCCTCCCCTGCAACGCTCGAATAAGCGTCATGTCATCACTATATTCGAGACTGCCTCCGGAGGGAACCCCTCTCGCGATTCTGCTGACTTTCAAGGGATGAAAATTATCCAACTTTCTTTTAATGAAGAGCGCGGTTGTTTCACCTTCCAAATCCGGATTCAAAGCTAAAATAATTTCGACAAAGACGGAATTTTCGTCCGTCAGCCTCTTAAATAATTCCCCCATTTTTATATCATCGGGACCGATCCCATCCAAAGGTGAAATTTTGCCGTGCAAGACGTGGTACAAGCCCTTATATTCACCGGTTTTTTCCACAGCGAGCATATCCATTGTGTTTTCCACCAAACAAAGCGTGGAGAGGTCTCGGCCGGGGTCGTCGCAAATTCTGCAAGTTTCTCTATCGGTCAGGGCAAAACAAGTCGCGCAGTAACAAACGTCTTCTTTTATATTGATAACCGCCTCACCCAAGCCGGCGGTTTTTTGGTCGGCGTTTTTCAAAATGTAAAAAGCCAAACGCTGAGCGCTTTTGCGCCCGATGCCGGGGAGTTTTGACAATTCTTCGATAAGATTGTTTACTGATTCCGGTAGAAAATCCATGTACAAAATGAAAAAACTTCTGATACTCACTTTACTGCTTACCGCCTGCGGGTCAAGTCCGACTCCGCCTTCGCGCGACATTCCCGAAAGCGCCTTTCAAACAATCAAGGTATATTTCAACAATGACGCGAATGACTGTTCCTCACTTGCTCCTCTCGAGCGCGCAGTGCCGAAAATCAAAGACATTGAAACAATCGCCCTAAAAAATCTCTTCCGCGGGCCGAGTGAAGACGAAAAAAAAGCCGGCCATACTTCATTCTTTAGCGCCGAGACGTCCGGCATACTCTTGAGTTTTCACGGCGCGGAAGGCACGGCATACGTAAATTTGACCGACATTCGTGAAACAATTCCAAACGCGAGTTCAAGTTGCGGGAGCGCGCAACTTTTGGCCGAAATGGATGCCACAATCAAGCAATTCGGCACCTACTCAAACACGCTCTACGCGATCAACGGCAGCTCGCAAGACTTCTACGAATGGCTTCAAATGGAAACACCGGCCTCATTTCCCGATGAGTTTTAGGAACTCGGCGCGCGTCGACTGATCCCTCTTAAAAAGCCCCTT
>CAYIRB010000072.1:0-4686 GCA_964365765.1 uncultured Candidatus Peribacteria bacterium | reverse complement strand
TGGTGGATCGGGCGGGACTCGAACCCGCGACCAAAAGATTAAGAGTCTTCTGCTCTACCAACTGAGCTACCGATCCACGGCGAGCGGATTTTAACAAATTCGATACCAACTCGCAATCATTTCACTTACTTGCTAAAATCACCGTATGAAGCTGAAAACACTCTACGTCTGCCAAAACTGCTCTTATCAGACTACAAAATGGATGGGAAAATGTCCGGAATGTGAGGGTTGGAACAGCTTCGCCGAAGAGACGGTCAACGTGGGGAAAACCGATAAAATTTCGACTGTTGCCAGACGTCTGACAACAGAAAAACCGGTTTCGATTTTGAATGTGAGCCCGAGCAAAGCGAGGGCGAAAACGGGAATTGAGGAATTCGACTCGGTGGCCGGAGGCGGAATTGTGGATGGCAGTTTGATTTTGCTTTCGGGTGAACCCGGAATTGGAAAATCAACCCTGACAATGCAAATTCTGGACAAAATGGCGGCACAAAAAAGTTCCGTGCTGTACGTGACCGGTGAAGAGTCCGTCGAGCAGGTTTCCGACCGCGCAAAAAGGCTCGGTTGCAAACATGAAAACATTAAATTGCTCTACGAAACGAATCTTGAAAACATTTTGGCGGCGGTAGAATCTGAAAAACCGGGGTTTCTGGTTTTGGATTCGATTCAGGTGATTTCTTCGGAAGAAATTCCGGGCATGGCCGGTTCAATAAGCCAAGTTCGTCACGTTGCCGAAAGCGTAATGTCGGTCATCAAAAGAAAGAAAATTTCCACGCTTTTGATCGGTCATGTAAACAAGGAAGGAAACATTGCCGGTCCGAAAGTTCTCGAACATTTGGTGGACGCGGTGTTTCTGCTTGAAGGCGAACGCGACCAAACATTGCGACTGTTGCGTTCAATAAAAAATCGTTACGGAACCGTGAACGAAGTCGGAATGTTTGAAATGAACGAAAAAGGACTGACGGAACTACGGAATCCCGCTGAAAAAATCATGGAAAATCGCCCGAAAAATGCATTCGGCAGCTGTCTTACAGTCACGATTGAAGGCAATCGACCGATACTGATGGAGGTGCAAGCCTTGGTGAATACTTCTCCCTTCGGCTATCCGAAACGCGCGGCCAGCGGATTCGACCGAAATCGGCTCGAATTGTTGATTGCCGTTCTGGAAAAGCACAGCGACCTGAGTTTGGCGGACAAAGACGTCTACATAAATATAACAGGCGGACTTTATTTAAAAGACCCAGCGGCAGACTTGGCCGTATGCATGGCAATCTCGTCGAGTTTGAAGAAAAAATCGCTTCCGGATAACTTGGTACTTTTCGGCGAAGTCGGGCTTTCCGGAGAAATCAGGAAAACAATTCAAGAAGAAACGCGATTGAAAGCCATCAAGAAACTGAACTTAATGACAATGGAAAAAATAAGATCCGTCGGAGAACTTATCCAAAAAACTTAATTGACTGGAGTCTTCTATCTGTTATAATCAGGCCTTGTTTTAATACTGCCATGACAACGGAAGCAACATTACTTCACAAACTTGCGAACGCGGGACTTGCCGCATTACCTGAAGATCCGGGACGGGTGCACTTTAAAGTGCCGGAAGATGTTGAACCGCCAAGCGAACTAAGACATATAGTGGATGATATCAGAGAGCAAATCGCCGGATGCGGACTCCCGAATGATATAGCGGAGAATCCAATGTTTAAGTTCGCCGTACTTCAACATATGGATGAAGTCGGAGCAATGGAAATAAAAAATGTCATACCCTTCGTACCGAGAATGATGGACAGGCAATGGTTGAATTCAAAAATACTCGAAATCGCGACAAGGTTTGTCGAAAGTACCGGAATGGGAGAGCCAAGCGCCGCTAAAGCCATTGCCGCAACCAGAAACGCCCTGTTGTGGAATTTGGGTGAAAGTCTGAAATTGATGGATAAGACTCCAATTATAAGAAAAGATATTGTGCACCCGGAAAAAGAGGGACTGCTGAGTACGGCAAACGTAAGACAAGCATTGATGAACGTAAAACAAAAAGTGGAGGGGGACGCGAGTCTCGATCCCGATATCGTGCTGTTGACGGAACTGGAAATCTTGAACGGGGATGAAGATATGGAAAAAGTTAAGACCGACTTGAGGACTTGCGTGAGAAAGGCATGGAAGTTCTATGAGAAACTGGGTGCAAGTCTAGCAAAGGCTCAAGCTGAATTTGAGATCGGAGGTGAGCAAGTAAAAGTGGATCCAAGCTTTCTGACGAAAGCAAAAGGAATGTACGAATTGCTGATGCAAGCAATGGAAGAGGATGACAACAGTGAAAATAAAACGGGAATAAACCTTTTGCGCTATCACGAAGCCCAAACCATCGCTTATTTGGCTTTCCTTTTTTTCATGGTGCTGAACCATCCGACCAATAAAGCCTCAAAACAACTGCAAGAAAAATACAGACTTGAAGTGGGAACCGCATTATTTGGACAAGACGAAAATTTGATACTCGCAAAAGCCTACATAAATTCCAAAAGAAATATTATTGATGAACCCGTGGAAATCAAAGGTGATGAAATCTACACACAGTATTCAATCCGAAATATAATGATTGAAGGCGGTGAAAGAGCGTATAGGGTTTGGTTCGAGGATATGCGCACAAAACTGGACGAGTCAATAATCAAAAGGCTGATTAACTCTCCGAGTTTCGACTACGAAGACATTCCGGATATTATCGCCGGAAGACTCGTGCTGTGGGATATTGATAGGGCTGATTTGATCACGAGCGATGAAGATAATCCAGGCATGGAAAATGAAAAAAATCAAAGAATGGAAGACTTGGAAAAAATCGCGCGCATCATCGGGAAAAGTTTAGGTTTAACACACGCCTACGTAGACAGGGAAAAACTGATGCATGGCCAATTCTGCATCAAAAACAAACTGATTGAGAACGGGGAAAACGAAATGTACGCATACAAACTCTACGGACTCAACAAAGACGGCGTCCGAATCGAATTCCAAATAATTACGAGAGACGTATTCCGCGAGATAAATTCATGGGAATCGCCACGCAATCACGACATGTATGATTTGAAAGAAAAAGTATTTCCGGCAACTCTTTCGGTATTCAGGCAATCCTCAAGTCCGAGAATTCACGAAGTTGTAAGAGAGGCGAAAATGAAATTGCTGAAAAGAAAAAACAGACGTCGCGGATTAATCAATGGGAAAAGTCGCTAAATTCCAAAAAGTTTCTCCGCGTTCCGCGTAGTCGCGGTTTCAATATCTATGATTGAAACACTGCGCAGTTCGGCGATTCTCGCTCCCACTTCACTGACATAAAACATTTCGTTTCTTTTGCCGCGAATCGAAGCGGGAGGTAAAAACGGGCAATCGGTCTCGACCAAGAAAAGGTCAAGAGGACCTTTTTGCGCGGCCTCCCTAAGGTCGGCCGCATTCTCATAAGTAAGCACCCCGCTAAACGACGTGTAGTAGCCGGCCGCCCAAACTTTTTTCGCAAATTCATAATCGTAAGTGTAGCAATGGAAAACGACTTTTTTGGCCTTTTCATCAAGCAAAATTCTCAAAGTATCGTCCTTCGCGTCACGCGAATGCACAATGCAAGGCAAGTTAAGTTCATTCGCCAAGCGGATTTGTTTTCTGAAAGTTTGCTCCTGAATTTCCTTCGGAAAACTCATGTGATGATAATCCAATCCGGTCTCCCCTATCGCAACAACTTTACCCCGATTCGCGCGAATAAATTCAAGCTCTTCATCGTTCAAATCATTACATTCGGTGGGGTGGACTCCAAGCGCGGGATACATAAAGTCGTAGCGTTCGGAAATCGCCAAAGCCTGACGGTTAGTGAATTTATCACACCCGACAACCACCATTTTTTTCACTCCCGCGTCAAACGCTCGCCGGACAACCACCTCTCTATCCCCATCAAATTGCTTGAAATACGGATGGCAATGAGTTTCTACCCACATAATTTTATGCTAAGATTCGTCGGCCACGCAAAAGCGAAGCGTTGCGACAACTATAAATGGATATGAAAAAAATAACAATCATTGCCGGCCCTTGCGCCGTTGAAAGTAAGGAACAAATTGAAAAAACCGCGGAATTTTTGGCGGGACTTGGCGTAACAATTCTACGAGGCGGAGCATTCAAACCACGCACGAATCCGGATGACTTTCAAGGCCTGGGTGAAGAAGGCCTTAAATTGTTGCGATCCGCGGCGGATAAATTCGGAATGAAAGTAATCACCGAAGTGATGGATGCGCGACAAATCGAATTGGTCTCGCACTACGCCGATATTCTGCAAATCGGTTCGCGAAACATGCACAACGGCCCCTTTCTCACCGAGCTTGGAAAACAGTCGAAGCCTCTCCTGTTAAAACGCGGAATGAGCGCGACTTTGAATGAATTTTTACAAGCGGTTCGCTACATCGAAAAAGCCGGGAACACCAACATTTTACTCTGCGAACGTGGTGAAAGAACTTTTCTGGACGAAACAAGATTCACTCTGAATTTGGGCTCCATTCCCGCAATAAAATCAAAGTCGAATTATCCCCTGATAGTCGACCCGAGCCACGCGGCGGGCAATCGAGATTATGTTATTTCAATGGCAAAAGGCGCGATCGCGGCCGGCGCCGACGGGCTGATGGTTGAAGTACACCCGAACCCGGAAAAAGCCTTGTGCGACGGACCGCAAGC
>CAYIRB010000071.1:0-4762 GCA_964365765.1 uncultured Candidatus Peribacteria bacterium | reverse complement strand
CATTGGCGAGCCCTTCCAAAAGCGGCCGCAGCAACGCGGCCACCTCATCGACGCGCTCCTCAGGGTGGCACTTCAACTGCTCCGCCGCGTCCCACGGGAGCTGAAGGCCCGTGGCGAGCGCCTCCGTCCACGCGTCGCCGCCCAAGGCCAATTCACCCCGGTCCCAACTGTAATTTTGCAGCCAATTCGAATCCCTCATAAAACGGATGACTTCCAAACCCTCGGCGGCGTAGTCGGAAGCCTGAAGATTGCGAATATTGCGCGCGTTCACGTTGATTACGGAAATTATCAAGCCGTAGACCGCCGTCAAAGTGACGCCGATTACCGTCACGGCGATTATCACTTCCACCAATGTGAATGCTTTATTTTTCATTATTTCTTACATAGATTTTATCGGAACCGTTTTCAATGCCGAAACTGTATTGCGAAAAACCGACAACCGGAATCCCTGCGAGCATTTCTTCATCGTCCGCGTAGACCTCGTAATGTCCGTCCGGCGGTACAAAAAGAATTCTAATCGGACCGGCCGCCACTCCGCCCACCTCGATATTATCGATCATAAGGTTCGGCGCCTTTTGATCCATGTCGGTAAAAATTTCAGTCGTGGAATCACAACGATTATTTTCGGCATCGAAGCCGGTCAGAATTTTTTTCGGCGCGCCTCCCTCTTCAAAGTAAAGACCGGCGCACAATAATTTATCGTCCTCCATTTTGCCGGAAGCAACCTCGGCTCGCGCGCGTTGCGCGCTCGCCAACAAATCCTTCCCGAACATGATTAAGCGCTGTTTTTCAATCAGACCCCCATAACTTACAAGACCGATTGAAGTAAGCACCCCGATAATCGTGATTACGATAATGATTTCAACAAGTGTGAAAGCTTTATATCTCATTTTTGGCTTTAAGAAACAATCGTGGACAGCGAGAAAATCGGCCCGAGCAAAGCGAGGGCCAAAACCGCGACCGCCAAGCCCACAAACACAATTACTATCGGTTCGAGCAAAGTCGTAAAATTGTCAAGCGCTTGCTCGACTTCCCTTTCATAATGAACCGCCAATTTTTCGGAAATCGATCCGAGCGTACCGGTGTTTTCACCGACCGAAATCATTGAAACGACGGTTTCCGGAAACAAAAACGGAGCCGTCGCCAAGTTGTCCGCGATTTTCTCGCCTCTCTCGACTTTCAGCCTTAAATCTCCCAAAAAATCTTTATACAGCATATTGCTCATGGCTCCGGCGCTGATTCTTATGGACTCGTTAATCGGAACGCCCGCTGTCACAAGAATGCTCAAAAGTTGGACAAAACGCGCGACGTTCACTTTTCTAACCACGTCGTCCAATTTATAAATCGAAAGCGACATTATATCGAACCTTCTTTTGCCGGACTCGGTGTTGAAATAAAAAGAAACAATCAAAATCGCGAAAATCAACAATCCCGTAATCAGCCAAAAAAACGCAACCATGAAACTACCGATATTGAGGACGAAATTCGTAAGCGGGGGCAAGTCCGAATTCAAATTCAAAAAAAAGTCCCTCAATTTCGGAATAACGGTCGTAACGACAATCGCGCCGGAAATTAAAAGCGCGACCAAAACCGTGATCGGATAAATCAAAGCGCCTCTGACTTTCATCATTAAATTGTGAGTGCGCTCGGTCTGATAGGCCAACTTGAAAAGCAAATCTCCGAGATTGCCTATTGCCTCTCCGCTGCGCACGATTCCGGTTTCCGATTCCTTAAACACGTCCGGAAATTTAGCCATCGATTCGCTTAATTTTTTCCCGCGCTCCACATCATAAGACAAGGTGTTAATCACTCTGGCGAATTTCTCGCTATGCGCCTTCTTGGACAATACTTTCAAAGCCTTCATTATCGGAATTCCCGCGTCCACCATCACCGCCAAAAGATGGAAAAAATAAGACTTATCTTGAACGCCGACGCGACTTCTCTCCACAAAAAAATCATGCAAGCGCGCGCCAAAGGGTTGCGACGACGAATCGTAAACTCCGTACACGACAGAAGTTTCATTTTCCGACTTGCGGCTTAACAATTCATTTGTATCGGACATGGGCCGGAAATTATTGATAATACGCCTCCATGTTCAAAGTAAAGACCGCCGTACTCGTGCCGGTGAGCTGAACGCTCAATGAAGTGACCCGTGACAATCGCGACGTGTTCTCCATCTTCTGCAAAAAGGCAATAACTTGGTCGTAAGAACCTTGAAAGTTCGCGGTCACATTTAAAAAGTTCCCGAAATCTTTATCTACGGATTCCGAAAAACTTATGGAATTCATTTCAATGCTCAAATCCAAAGCGGCTTTTGTCATTTCGTCCAAGAGCGAGTCCTGCGCCGTTCCCGCGGGCACGGCCGCGAGCAATTTTGACTTCGTAACGCTGTTTTCCGACACTTGCAGAGCAAGACCTGACAAAGTTTCATATTCCGACTGCAAGCCCTGAAGTTTAAGAGCCGCGGCATCTCTCATTTCCGTCGCCGTCAGCACTCTGGCTCTCATTGGGGCCGTAAAAAACACCCCGCCCAAAATCAAGAAAAGCAATAAAATTATTGAAACCAACTGTGAGATTTGATTACTTTTCATTCGGGGCTCGATTTTAATTGTAAAGTGAAAGTCACCAATTCCTTCCCCTCGCTTGTCGTTCCCAAAGAAACCGAGGGCACAAAGACATCCTCAAAATCCTCGGATTTTTTCAAAGTCGCGATAACGCCCGACACGGAAGCATAGGAATCCCCCAAGGCGCTGATTTGCATGGACCCATCCTTCGCTCCCGTATAAGCCTTATAAAAAACACCGGTGGGAGTCAACTCTTGAAGCCTTTTCACGATTTGTGACCACTTGATGGACGCGGCGGAAACTTTTTCGCTTAAATCTCGCGCCGTCAGAATTTCTTCCACCTGTTGATCCTGCAACTGCTTAATCAGTGACTGCGTTTCCATCATCAATGTTTGAATTCTTTCAAAATCGGAATTCAAACTCATCTGTCTGAAAAAAAGAAAACCCGTATACAAAAGTCCGATGACAAAGGCGAAAATCACTAATGTCGACAGCAAGCGCCCTTTTGGGGCTTCATATGACTTGTCCATTTTGGCGTGGAGAGATATTTTGTTCGCATGAATTTTATAAGTTTGAACGAATCTTTTCAATGCCTAAACTGCGGCGCGCAGAATGCGCGCCATTACAGTTCCTGCAGAAACCATTGTACTCAATGCCTCTATTCACGGCATCTGGATGCGGAATTCCCCGGTGACAGAGCCTCCGCTTGCCAAGGTCTTATGGAACCCGCGAACGTAAGCCATAGCGGCAAAAAGGGTTGGATTCTCTTGCACGAATGCCTTAAATGTGGAGTGATAACTCGCAATAAAATGGCCGATGATGATAACATGGTTCTTGCCGCCGAAATCAGCAAAAATCCCATCAGATGAAACTGAAACTCGAGCATAAACAAATTCCGAAGGAATCCACCGTCATCGTGGGAGTTTCCGGGGGACGCGATTCCATGGCGCTCGTGCACGCCCTTACCACTCAACGTCTTGACTTGAATGTGATCGCGGCCCACGTCAACCACAAAATCCGCCACGACGCCGACGAAGACGCCGCGTTCGCGAACGGAATGATGCAACGCTGGCATATTGACTTTTTTGAAACAAAACTCCGTCCGCCGAAAACCGGCAACCTCGAAGAATTCGGCCGCGATAAACGCTATGAATTTTTCGAGAAACTTCGCAAAAAACACAAAGCCGCCTACATTTTGACCGCCCACCACCAGGACGACGACTTTGAAAGCATGATGCTTCACTTCTTGCGCGGCACCCGTGTAAAAGGTCTTTCCGGAATGCAAATCTTCCGTGACAACATTTTGCGCCCGCTACTTTATACGTCCCGCGACGAAATCGACGCATACATCGCCTTCCACCAAATCCCCTACCGCGACGACCCTTCCAACAATGACGAAAACTTCAAACGCAACTTCCTTCGCCACAAAGTCGTGCCGGTTCTGAACCACGTCTATCCGGGCCTCGCCCAACGCTGGCAAGAACAAAAGCAATATTGGCTGGATCTCCAAACACTTCTGGAAAGCCAGGCCGCGCTTTTCATGGACGAATTCCTCTCCAAAAAAGAAGGCCTCGACCGCCGCGCCTACGCCGCTCTTCCCTTTCCGGTCCGCGCCACCATCCTCGAACTTTGGTACCGCCGTACTTCCGGTGAAATGGTACCGGACGCCCAAACCATCAATCGCTGGGACAACGCGATTCTAACTTTCGAACCGCGCAAAAAAACCGAATGGCACGGCAAAAAATTCTTGGTTATGAAAAAAGAACGTGCGATGATCGGCTAACCATTCATCCGTTTTTCTTGAACTTTCAGATTGATCGCGTGCGCGATGGCATGGTGTTCTTTGCAGAGCGGCGCGAGGTAATTCGGGTCGTGCGTGTGGGAGAGAGCGAAGAGTTGCGTGTGGTGAATTACTTGCGATGGCTTGTGACAGGTGGAAATTGAACATTTCGTTCCAAACTCCTTCGTGTTTAATCTTTGGATTTTTGCGGGAACAGGTCTGCTTTTTGCAGGTTCACCCGGAATTGCCTTCTCATCTGCAATTTCTTCCTCTCGTTTGTTAAGCGCGGCGGTGATGAGTTCATTTATGTCTATTCCTTTTTCCTGCAGTTCCGCGAGTCGGAATTTAACTTCATCGTTTAAAGTTAAAGTCTGCACGTGCAGACCTGTAAACTTTTCATCACGAACTAAAGTTTCAA
>CAYIRB010000070.1:0-4816 GCA_964365765.1 uncultured Candidatus Peribacteria bacterium | reverse complement strand
AATTGACCTTGTTGCGGCGTTTCCTTATACTCCGTCCGCTTGTTGACGTTTTCGGGGTATAGCAAAGTTGGCTATTGCGCTCGGTTTGGGACCGAGAGGCCGCAGGTTCGAGTCCTGCTACCCCGACCATTTGTATTTACATTGTGCGCATTTTGTGATACAATTGTTTTGTCTTTAAAAGTAAGTTAGTTATATGACCACTATCAATATTCGCACTGATGAAAAACGGAAGAAAGTCGCAGTGGCTGTACTTAAAGAGTTAGGATTAGATATGAGTAGCGCTATTCAGCTTTTTCTTCAACAAGTTATCATCACAAAAAGTATCCCTTTCCCGATTCGAACGGCGAATGGATTCACTCATGAACAGGAAATGTCCATGCTCAAAGATGTTGCTGAGCTTGAGTCAGGAATTGAAGATGGAACTGCTAAGGTTTATAGTTCAGCCGAAGAAATAACCAAAGATTTACTAGAGAGTTAATGTACAAAATTGTTCTGTCTAAGCAGTTTAAAAAGGATTTTAAGAAGATTGCTAAGTCGGGTCGTTTTAATTTATCATTTTTTAATGAAATTGTGGACTCTTTGGCAATGGGAGAAGTACTGCATCAGAAGTATAAAGATCATCAGCTCTCAGGTTCTTTGAAAGATTTTCGCGAGTGCCACATCAAACCTGATTTACTGTTGGTTTATAAGATTTATCAAGGTCAACTCATTCTGGAATTGGTACGACTTGGCAGTCATAGTGAGCTATTTGACTGAGAAATGTGCCGGTTTCTGGAATTCCACTGGTCTTGTAGCGTTGCAGAGTTTATTCGTTGAGTGGCCTGTTTACGAAGAAGGTGGCGGTACCGGGAATCACCGATTTGGCTTCGTTTGTGATGGAGCGATATTCTTGTGTTGCCATATGCAGACCGTGCAGAAGACAAGGAAGAATCATGCCTTCAAAATCCGTGTTTTGAGCGAACCCCTTGAAGCGTCTGAATAGATTATCTATGTCTATCCGAGCCGGTGTTTTGAAAATTTCGGCCAACTTTGAAGATATGGCCACTTGCATGTCGTTTGCTCCGGAATGTTGACGCATGTCTTGAAGTATTTCATCCATAATTTTCGAACTTGGGGGCTGTTTGGCGCTTTCCTGCACGTGTTTGAGTCCATTCAGATAAGCGTGTTGCGCGAGTATCATCATGTGCGATATGGAGTCCCGATGGAAACCTTCGTCTTCGGCAATACGCAACAGTTCAATATGTATCTCATCTATGTCTTCATCGGTAATAGCCTCGCAGAGCCGGCAACAAGCCGTAAAAAGCCTGCCGTTGATTTCATTCTGCTGTAAGGTGCTGTCCGGTTCCGCGGTCAGATGAAAGAGCGCGACGGTCTCCGCAATTTTGCTTAAGCGTTCTGTTACTTGCGGTGAGAATGAGCCGGACATCGGTGTTTCCATTTGTGCGGTATTGTAGTATAAAACTTGCAAAATGTAAAGGGGGTGGCTGGACAAAATCGGATTTAGTGGAGTATGATATGGCATTCTCTAATCCAAGAAATATGCGGGAAGAATTACATACGTTTAAAGTCGAAATTTTTGATTCTTTGGACGAACTCCCCGAGGACGAACGGGAATTGGTTTTGACGGCCGAGGACGCCTTGAAATCCGCGTACGCCCCTTACTCGCATTTTCGAGTGGGCGCGGCGGTTTCCTTAAAAACCGGCGGTTTCTTGAATATCTACACCGGGAACAATCAAGAAAACGCCTCTTTTACCGGCAGCCACGCCGAGAGAGTGGCTCTTGATGGTCTGGCTCGTGAAAGTGAAAAGAGTGGGCTGGACAAAATAGCGATTACGAGCGACAGTCCGGAGCCTGTAACTCCATGCGGTTCCTGCAGGCAGGACATAAAAGAATATGAGGACTTGGCGGGCGCGCCCATTACCATTCTTATGGCGGGAAGCCGCGGAAAAGTATGGAGAGTGCTTGGAATAGACGCGCTGTTGCCGCTCGCTTTCGGACCGGCTAACTTATGTAAGATCTGAATTCGTCGCCTTTTTCTTCAAAGTTTTTCCAGAGCGAGTAGCTTGGGGAAGCCATTGAGAGAAGGCAAATGGAGCCTTCCGGCGAGTTCTTTAGAGCGAAGTTCACGGCGGCTTTCATGGAACGGGTTTTGAGAATGTTGAAACCTTTTTTCGACTTGAACATGTGCGGGCCGGAATCCGGGAAGAGTACGACGTTGGGGATTTTGTGCGCGCGGATGGTTTTTTCGAGTTCGCGGAAGTCGTAACCGCGATCTTCGCCGCCAAGAAAAATCGTAGCGATATTTTTGAGGGTATTGATGGCCATGATCGTTGATTCCGGCGTCGTGGAAATCGCGTCGTCGTAAAATTTGATTCCGTTTTTTGTTCCGACGAACTCGAGTCTGTGGCGGAGAGGTTTGAAGTGTTCAATCGCCTTAACAATTGCGGCGTTCGGAATTTTCATGGCATGCGCAACTGTTATCGCCGCTTGGATATTTTTTCGATTATGCTCGCCGAGCAAAGGTATATTTTTTGTTGGAATTTTCGCCGAGTGGGGCGGACAGATCGCGAGGCACGGACCGAATTTGAAAATGTTGAGTTTGGCCTCGTAATATTTTTCCGCGCCACCATGGTAATTCATGTGCTCGGGAAACAGGTTCAGAAGAACCGCGATGTCCGGCGAATAGGTGATGTCATCCAGCATGTAGCTTGAAAGTTCGATGACCGAAATTTCCGCTTTGGAGTCGAGCGCGGCGAGCATCGGGCTGCCGATGTTCCCAAGCAGTTGAACTTTTTTGTCCGCCGCTTTAAGGATTTCATAAATCAGAGTGGCGGTGGTGCTTTTGCCCTTACTGCCGGTGACGCCTATCGTGAAAGTTTTGTTGCGCTCAAAAAATAAATTTGTCGCGGTGGTGTATGGAATTGTAACTTTGCTTTTTGGAATGCCCGGAGTTTTTACGGCGAGGTCGAAGTCATTTTGTTTTTTTAAATAATTTTTGTCGAGACTTTGATCGAGAATCGCGATCGGGAGTTTTGGAAAGGTTTTTTTAAGGTAAGTTTCCGTAACTTTCCCTTCTTTTCCGTAACCCAAAACGCAGGCGTTTTTGATGCCGAAGAATTTATAGTGTGGCGGGAGAGTCGGAGCCTCCACGGTATGATAAACTTTTTGTGCGGTCGCGCTCGCAGCGTGACCTGATGCTGCGGCTAAAGCCGCACTCGCTTCTTCAAAAGTGCCGACGCAGTCGAACGGCTTCATTTTGCCGTGGCCGGTTATGTTTTTTAAAAGCCCTTTGAGCTTCTTGTCGGCAAAAAGATCTTTCCCGAAAATATTGATGAGTTCCTTTTTTGTGATGAAAGGCGAAAGAATCGTGTAAACAAAAACGCATTTGGCGCATTCCCCACACCATAGCGGCCTTGGCCGCCTCTTACTTACTCTGAAATTTTTATTGCAACTGGAAAAAATCGGAAAGTAATTTTTATGTTTCGAAAAAAGTTCCGCGATTCGAATTTCATAAAATTGGCGCAATAGTGAAAAGTAAGTTATGTCGGGACTTATGAACTTTCTTATGTAATTTTGAAGCATCGTTTCGAATTCCGCCGACTTGCTCCACTGATGATTTACTTCTTCGCCCTTGTAGCGAATGTTCCCGAAATTACTGCTGTGTTCGTTTCCGACAATTACATTTTTGTAGCCGTAAAGCGCGGCGGCCAAAAGTCCGGTGAAGGCGATAATCGCGGAAATCGGAATATGGCCGTTGTACGAGCCTTCGTATTTTTCAAAAATTTTCGGGTCGAGAATTCTACGCACCTTTAGGGACGGAACATTCATTTCTTTAATCACGTTTTCCGAAATCACGTCCGGCTTTTGTGTTTCCAAGATAAAAGCTGAAAACTCCTCGCCGTTTTCTTTAAGCAGTTCGCCGGCGACAATCGAGTCTTTTCCGCCGCCGATTCCCAGTAAAGAACGTTCGGAATCCGGAAAAGTTACGGTTTCAATTTTAACTTTTGAAAACGGGAATTTCGCGAATTTATTAGGATCAAGTTTATTGCGGTAAGCGAATTCGCCAAGGCCCTTGCGGTAAACGGTCGTCCAAAAGTCGGCCTGTTCTTTTGTCAGTTTGTAGGGAATCGTGACGCGCGAAGGACAATAAAGTTTATAATAACTGATTCCCAAAATCAGGTGCAAGGAATCCAAGATTTGTTTCGGCGCGAATTGACGAGTTGCCGGAAAAATCAACACTTCCCTGAACTTCAGCCTTTTTGCGTTTGAAAATTCAATTTCAAAATCAAATGTGGCCTTCGAATTCTCGAATTTTCGCGCCGTGAAGTGAAAGGCTTTCGCTTTGGGCTTCATATCTCGAGTATATAATCACAAGGTGGAGATTGAGGCAATGTTTGCAAGCGGTAAGGACTATGATAACATCCGGTAAGCAATAATCCACGCATATGCATATCGAAGCTACCAAATGGAAAAAATTCGCCTTGGCCTTGAGCCTGGTAATTATTTTGAACGTATTTTTTAACGTGGCAATCGAGACTTTCTACAAAATGCCGACCTACGAAAATTATTGCGCTCCCACATTGTACTCGGAGGAGCGAGGCGATAAAGCCAGTTGTGAAGATGCCGGAGGCCTTTGGAACGCGAATGGCGGCTATCCGAAAGAAGTAGGCGTAACGGGTTACTGTGACGTCAGTTATACTTGCAATAAGACCTTTACGGATGTCATCTCCGTGTATAATAGAAACGTATTTGTGATTTTAACCGTTTTGGGAGCTTTGACAATTGTGGCCGCTCTGTTCGCCAAATTTCCAAACG
>CAYIRB010000069.1:0-4847 GCA_964365765.1 uncultured Candidatus Peribacteria bacterium | reverse complement strand
CAAGGAACTCGATTGTTTCCTTAAGCATTACGGGGTCGTGACGAGCTTCGATTGCTGCGCAACTTTTGTGCACAATTGTGGATAAGTTTTTTGAACGAGCGTGGAAGTGAGCAAAACTTAGGACGAATGTTTTTCTGCGTCAAGAAAATTACTCATTTTGGCAATAATTTAAAAAATATATGCATACATTTTGTGTCCACAGATTGTCCACTTTCCTCTTTAATAACCTGATTTCCCATTTTCCGGCTATCAAATAAAAGTTCTTGCGCGCTTCGCGCGCTGTTGTATAAGAAATTTATACGACGAATCAATTTTGTGTACACAAAAGTCGCCACACACGAAATGTAGTGGCGCACAGGTACTCACCGCACAAGAATAGCGCCTTGTCTCAAAACCTTCACATATTCCCCAATAACCTCAACAATTGTCGAAGGCGGAGTTCTGCCTATCATGCCGGAATCGAGAATATAGTCGGGCAGAAGTTTTTGATCCAAAAAATCCTGCACGGAATATGCTTGAGGCATTCCCGTTACATTCGCGCTCGTCGTCGTCAAAGGCCCCCCAAAAGCTCCAAGGAGTTTTTTTGTCATCGCGTTCGAACTCACTCGGATTCCGATTGTGCCCATTCCAAAATTAATCCAATTGGGAACTATCGGCTTGCGCGGCACCACAATGGTCAAAGGGCCGGGCCAAAACCGCAATGCCAATTTAACAGCCGCACTTGAAAACTCACCGTATTCTTGAGCTTCATCCAAAGACCGAAGCAAAATACTCACGGGCTTATCCAGAGACATCTTCTTCAATGCGTATAGTTTTTGAATCGCGCTCTTTTGAAAGATATCGGCCGCGAGTCCGTAACAGGTTTCGGTTGCATGCGCGACCACCCCGCCCTCCCGCAAGGTTTTTACCGCTTCGAATAATTTCTCATCCACCTTTACTAAATTAAAGAATTATGGTATGACTAACGCGTTTATTCTACCGGATGATACAAAAAACGCCAGATGGAAGAGAATTGCAAAACCTGACTCCCAAGCCAAAGGAGGGCTATATCGTGAATGCGGTTCTAAGAGCCGCGAGGAGACTTACAAAACATCAGGTTGACGCTGTCTTAAACGGCGATCCGGAAAAACTCTGGGAACTTATGACGACTCCGCCATGGGTCAAACCCTACATCCCCCATCTGCACGCGGAAATGAAAAAACGTCTCGACGCGAATCCCGGAATCGATCTTGAAACGGTGATTGCGGACCTTGATATAAATTTTGAACTTGAACCCGGATACATCGTCGTGGCGGATTTGAACGGCTATTCCAATTTCCAAAATCAAGCTACCGATCACCAAAAAGCGATTCTGGACAAATCATACCAAAAAAGAATGTTCGAACTGAGCGACAAATTTGGAGTTAAAATGCTGCAGGCGCCGGCCGGCGACGCGTTCATATTCCACATTGAAGAAGATCCAGCAAAACTTGCCGAATTCTTGGCCGAACTCAAAAATTCAAAGATAAAAAATCCACTCAAAAACGCTGACGCCGCGATGTACCCCGACGGGAATTTCACATTCTCCACCGGCGTGGCAAAAAACCGCGCCGGCGAACTGAACATGTCGCTTTACACGGCGGCGGCAAACCTCGACCACGGCTTGATTGACGTGGGCGGAGCGGCCTTTGTCCGTGCGATAAAACTTCAACAAAGCGTAGGGAAAAATCAAATCGGTATTGACGAAGAAACGGAAACCGATTTGCGCGAACCTAGAACAATCACCGGAAAAAAGGAAAAAACCGTTCATAATCTTCCAAAAGACGACAAAGAGGCCGTCGCACTTATGGCGGCTCTGGCGAAAGCCAGCCATCCGAGGGGCTCTATCAGTACGATTAACCGCGACTTGATTGAAGATTTACCGAATTTGGGAGGAATCACAACCATCGCGATTTACGCGGGCAACCTTGAAGAAATTGGCAAAAATCCCGAGGCCTACAAAAACATAAGTAAAAAACTGCTCGCTTTGCGCGCGCGCTTTCCGAACTTTTTCATGTTCAAAAAAGACGAGGCGAAATTTCACATTCATACCAACACTGAATTAAATGAAGCGGGCGGCAAACTGATAATCGACTTCTGCGCCGAGGCCGCGCGCATCGTAAAAGAAGCCGACCTCAGTTGCGGAATCGGAGTCGGTTATACCGAAACAATGGTCAGAACACGAATCTTGAACAGCTCGATTGAAGAAAGAGCCGGGACCGGAATCGTCAAAGCGGTGCGCTTGGCAACGGTACCTGAAAAAGCTCTTCGCCTCGACGGTGAATTCTGTAAAGCCGCATTCGGAAACATTTTCGAATTGGAATCGGTAAAAATCGACGACATCAAAGCCAAAGGAGGAGACATTCCATGCGTGACCATTCCGATTGATCGTGTCACTTTTGAAACGCTGGAAGGAAAAACATTGATGGGATTCGAGCCGGAGATCGCCAAAATCAATGAATTCCTCGACCTCATTGGAAAAAACGGCGCGGCAATGAAAATCAGCTCCCCAGGTAGCGGCTACGGCGTTTCCGCGCTTATTCGCCACGCCATGAGGTACGCGAAGAACAATGGTATTGAAGTCGTAAATATTGAAAGATCGGGTGGCGGGCCTTATAGATTGCTACGCGGCTTTTTGAAGGCATTTGGCGGAAATACGGATGTCAACGGCATGGATGACGAAGAAGTTCTGCGCGATTTTGAAGCAATGCTTTTAAATCCCGGTTTGTTCGATACAAAACGCTTACTGATTCTGGACCAAAAAGATTTAAGCGACGACGAACGAAACCTTTTCGAAAAACTCGTTTCGGTTTTGATTTCCACAAACACCTGTCTTATGCACTCGAAGGAATTCGACTGTCTGTATTCAAGTGAAATGCAAGTGGAAGAACTGGAACCGGAAGACGCCGCCAAATTAATTTTGAAAATGAATAAAAAACTGGACGCGACAATGTTTTTGGAGCCGATAATCGCGAGTTTGAAACACATCAAAGCGGAGGACGGACACCCGCCGCTCACGCCTCGAAACATAATCAGAATTTACGCGGAAGCTTTGGAACATAGCGGCAATATTGTAGTTTTCAACAATGAAAAACTTGAACAAATACAGACGGGGGAACTTACTTTGAAAATTAAGGAACTTGATGTTTCCGAGGAAAGAATTTTGATACTTGGCATGATCGCCTACACGAATATTCCGCTGAGCGCGGCAAATTTGTGGAGCATTTACAGCGCCGACAAATGCGAAACGGAAGGCTTCGCGGAATTCCTGGAAGATCTGCAATATTTGCACGATCGCGGATTTATCAATCTGGACTCGGAAACGAAAGAATATTCGCTGAAAGACAAAAACGAAAAGGGGTCGGCCGTCAGTCTAGCAAAGTCCCAAATTGAAGAAAGCGACCTGTCCACGACCGTTTTGACTTACGGAAGTTTCCCTGAAAACATTGAGGGAATGGAAGCAAAACTTGAGCACCTTCTAAAGGGCGGGACAATGGCCAACAATAAAGAAATCGGCGAACTTGTGGGTAAAATCGGCCGCCACTTTTTTGCCGGCGGTAATTTGAGCGCGGCCAGAAAAGTTTATTCTCAATATCTCCCTCTTCTCACCGCTTCCGTAAATGAAGACCTGAATCTTGATATCGCTCGAGCTTTTCATACCGGTGATAAAGATCAAATGCGAATTGCGGAGGAAATTTGCAGAAAGTCTGATACAACAATGGCAAAATGGTTGCTCTCGCGTTTGGTCAAAATCAAAATCAAAAGCAATATAAGTGAAGAAATGAAGGAAAAAGCAATAATGGAAATGAGCGAGGAAGAAATGAACGACTATTTTAAAACCGGAACTCTGCAGCAAGCTCTCCACCAAATTTCCGTCACCCTCGACGGTGATGAGTCAATAAATGCGCGACTAATGAAATTGGAACTGAAAATTGAAGATCTGTACCAAAGAATAAAGGCTTCGAGATTTTTCAGATACGAAAAAAAGACCAATTATCGCGAATGGCTTGAGCGCAAGAATAGCGAACTGAAAAATGAACTTGAATCTTTAATTGAGGAATTTTCCACTCAAAATTTTGAAGGTGCGGACAAAGAAATGCTTAGCGCGGCAAAAGTTTTTATAGCAAGCTCCCACTACGAACTGTTCGAATGGGAAAAAGCGAGCACGGCATTCTTTGAAGCGGGAAAGGCCGTCGACGAACTTGCCATTCCGGACTACAAACAAAAAATCATTTGTCTTGTAGGTGAAGTCGGCACGCGCGCCTTTCTTATTCAGAATAAAATCGAAAAAGAAAATATGCCAAATGAAAGGTGGCGAAGAATGTTGGACTCGGAAATCGACACCCTTGAAACCAGAACGAAAGTACTTGAGGAAAACTGCATTCTTTACGGCGACACGCATTACAGAGCTGAAACATTTCAGGTTTATGCGGATATAATCGAACTCAGAATGAGAGCGATTACAAAATTTCCTATACTTGAAGACAGGAGCTTTGATGGCGACGGGCAGCTTGCCATAGCGATCGCAAACACGGAAAAATTCATAAAAATAAGGGGGATTATCGGCAATCCCACTCAACCCGGTTTGGAAGCGGCCGCAAAGAAGTTGCTCCACGACGCACGTTCCGAACTTCCTAAATTTGAGGACCTATAATACTTGTTGAGGTCGGCAAACTGATGGAAGACCTAAAAATGTTCCCCTGGCCGTTCTGGTCAATTACACTGTTCATACGCATATAGAGAATGATCAGTGCCATAACAATTGCGACAAGTGCCAAAAGAACAAAACGATTGAATGTAAGTAATTTTTTCAATTTTTGGTATTTTTT
>CAYIRB010000068.1:0-4867 GCA_964365765.1 uncultured Candidatus Peribacteria bacterium | reverse complement strand
TCGGCGGCTTTTTCGAACTCCAAATTCTGCGATGCCAAGTCCATCTCGGCTTCCAAATGCTCGATGAGTCGGCCCATTTCTTCCTTTGGCACTTTTTTCGTGTCGTAGCGTCGCAATGTTTTTTTCTCGGAATCTTTGCGGTGCATTTCAATATCTTTTATCGCTTTCACAATGGTTTGAGGAGTGATTCCGTGCTTTTTGTTATAAGCCGTTTGAATTTTGCGGCGGCGATCCGTCTCATCGATCGCCCCGCGCATGCCGTTCGTTACGCGGTCGGCGTACATAATCACATAGCCGCTCACGTTACGCGCGGCTCGTCCTATTGTTTGAATCAACGCGGGAGTGCTGCGCAAAAACCCTTCTTTATCGGCATCCAGAATCACGACGAGTGAAACTTCCGGTAAATCCAAACCTTCACGCAACAGGTTGATTCCAACCAGCACGTCGAATTTCCCCAGACGCAGATCTCGCAAAATTTCGATTCGCTCCAAAGTCTCCACTTCCGAATGCAAATAACGGACTTTTACTCCGGCCTCGGTCAAATAATCGGTTAAATCCTCGGAGCTTCGCTTGGTCAAAGTGGTCACCAAAACACGTTCCTTCACTAAAACGCGCTTGCGAATTTCCTCAAGCAAACCGTCGATCTGCCCTTCCTTTTTACGGACTGAAATTTCCGGATCAATCAGACCGGTCGGACGGATAATTTGTTCCACCAAGGAATCTTTTTTTGCCATTTCATACTTGCCCGGTGTCGCCGAAACGTAAATCACGTCATGCATATAACCTTCAAATTCTTCGAACTTGAGAGGCCTGTTGTCAAAAGCGGAGGGCAAGCGAAATCCGTATTCCACAAGCGATTGCTTGCGGGAAAGATTTCCGGCGTGCATCGCGCCGATTTGCGGAACCGTCATGTGCGACTCGTCTATAACCATCAAAAAATCATCCGGAAAGTAATCGAGCAAAGTCGGCGTTTTGCCACCGGCCGGAGTACTGTTCAAATAACGCACATAGTTTTCAATTCCGCTGCAGTATCCGGTTTCAAGCAAAATTTCTATATCGTATTCGGTGCGCATTCGCAATCGTTGCGCCTCAAGCGCCTTTCCGATTTTTTGCAGTTCTGCAACTCTTTCTTCAAGCTCCGCGCGAATACCTTCCACGGCGACTTTAATTTTTTCTTCCGTAGTTACCGCGTGCTTCGCGGGGAAAATCACGGCCTCCGCCACCGAGCCCATAATTTCACCGGTGAAAGGATCGACTTCCGTCATCTTTTCAATTTCATCGCCAAAAAATTCCAAGCGAATCGCCGTATCACCGCCGGGCGGATAAATTTCAACCGTGTCGCCCAAAACATGAAACATTCCTTGTTTGAATTCCAATTGCGCGCGCTGATATTGCAAATCCGCGAAGCGTCTTAAAAGCAAATCCCTCTGGATTTGATCACCGACTTTCAATTCAATTTTCAAATTCAAATATTCTTCAGGCGACCCCAATCCGTAAATGCAAGAAACGCTGGCCACGACAATCACATCGCGGCGCGTCAGCAAATTCATGGTCGCCGCGTGCCGATACTTGTCGATTTCCTCGTTAATTTGCGCGTCTTTTTCAATGTAAGTGTCGCTATGCGCGATGTAAGCTTCCGGCTGATAGTAGTCATAATAAGATACAAAATAACTTATGGCGTTGTCGGGAAAAACATCTCGAAGTTCACTGCATAACTGCGCCGCCAAAGTCTTATTGTGCACAATCACCAAAGTGGGCTTTTGAACTTCTTGAACCACATTCGCGATTGTGAAAGTATTATGCACAAAAAGTCCACCGAACCCGGCCAGAAACGTTTCGTTATCTTCCACGGAAAAATCATATACATATCTTTCCTCGGAAGAGAATTCTTTAATTGAATCAATCGCCGCCCATCTTGCATTGCATAACTTTTTTAAGTGCAAAATTTCTTCCGTCTCTTCGAACGGCCAGTTTTTGATAAATTTTTTGAGCGCGCTTTTTGATATTTTTCTGGAACCACTTTCAACCAAACCTATTTGACTTCTACTTAATTCGCAGAAATTCCCGATCTCTTGTTGAGTTAAAAAAAACTTTTTTCTTAGAGAAACGAGGAATCGCCCCGCAAAAGGACAAACATCAACATTTGTATTCGTCTCTTCGCAAGAGTTCAGCAACATCAACAGCTTTTCATTTTTTCTACTTAAATCAAAGCCGATTGCATCTTTAAATATTTCTAAATTATTGCGACCTGAAATTGTAATCTGATGATAGTAATTACCTATATGACTGCCGTTGATTGCCCGTTGAAAGCGTTTTTTAACCCTTGCCCAAATACCGAATCTGTTAAGAGCGTAAAGCAATTGTGAAGCCAGTTTCTCGCTTGCCGTCGTGCACATTACGGCATTTTTATCAACCCACCCGTCACCGGCAAAGTACATTGAAAGAATGATACTCAACTGCTTCAAAGACAGTGACGGCCAAAAATCCGGCAATTTTTTGTGAAAAGAACCTTTCCCGCATAATACTTTCAGTAATTCAGTCATGGCCTTTTCATTTATTTGAAAATCGCCGTCCGATCTTCTGCCGAATTTCAAACCCAAGTTGGACAGGAAGCGGATGGTTTTCGATTCCAATTCTTTTTCACGAACCGACAAGCAAAAGTAATTTGACGTATTGCAACCCTCAGCGATATAAAGACCAAGAAGTTTTAAAAAATCCACACTGACGGGATATGCCAAAGGAAGATTAAAAGTACTGTTTCTTGACGATAAATTACAAGTGGAATAATCATAGCCATGCATTGCGACAAATTGATTTGCCCTGATTCGTTCCCTCCCGTTTAATATACCGGAAAGTTTGGAGTCGGGCGATTTCACTCCAACGGACATAAGTTTTTGTTGAGCCATGCCTTTCCCGTAAACCTCAATCAATTTCATAAAAAGAAACTTTACATCGATAAACATTTCCTTTGAATCCATGTAATGCAACAAATTAATGGATTCCAGATTTTCTTGTGGACTGATTGATTCCAAATCATCAGGTATGGGAATGAAATCGGAAGCGTTCATTGCCGAAGTTTTTTTTAAAACAAGATGTCCATTATCCAATACAAAAAAATTATGATCTCCGGTTACCGAAACCTGTCTTCCGCATTTCGTTTTAACTTTATATAATTTTTCGGGTGATTTATGCCTTTGATAACTTTTAATTTTCTTAAGCTCGGTCTTCCCGTTAGTTGGATTTACGCTCGCGACAAAAAGACTTTCCGGACACAAATCGGCAAAAGCGATTTCTGTACCGTTTGTATCATTCTGAACATAGGCAACCTCATTCAACATATGATCAACCACATCACCGATTTCAGCTTCAAATGCTTGAAATTTATTATTTCGTAATCTATACAGCCATACGGTACTTTCTTTTGTGAGACTTTTTCCCGTCCCCGTCGCGCCTAAAAGAACTTGATCGTGTTTGCCGCTTTTTATTCCGGCAACAAGCTGTTGAATAGCCACCGGCTGATCGCCCTTCGGCGTCATCCCCGAACTAATTTTGAATTTTTTGTCCGACATTGCCCGACGAGTATATCAAAATAAGTTCATTCTGAAAATGCAAGCGGCGGCGCGCTATCTTAGCTCTTTAAAATAAGTTACCGGCGACGCCGCGATAGTATTTACCGCGCCACCTATAAGATGTCTCAAGTTTGTAATTCGCCACTCACCTCCGACATTCATCATGTGCCCGAAAGTCAGCCTAAACTTGTCCTCGCCGCTTCTTTCTATTGAAAGCGCGGGGATGGGGGCGTCGGCGAAAATCTTGCCGCCGACCGGTACTTTAAATTCAGCTCGCAAGGGAGTAACAAAATCAAAATCGGCGTAAGCGGCGCAAGCTTTCAAGTGATCACCTTCAAAAGACGGATGCGCGAATGGCACAAATTCCGCCGCCGCGATTATGCCCTGAATATTAACATCTTTCCAGCTATCGCTGATTTCCAAAGACGGCGCGCCGCGCCACAGAGGATGATTTCTACCGGTGAATAATTCAATGAGTCGATCTCTTGTACTTAAAAACCCGGGCGGGAATCTGGGAGCCCGCGGCCTATATTCGGTTTCTTCGGGAACAGGCTCGGGACGCTCCAAAACTATTGGCTGTTCCTCGTGAACATCCGGAGCTTTGCCGCCTGAGATAAGCTTTAATGCCATATTATTTCAATCTTAGGGAACGATGAACTCTTTGCGCGGAAAGCATTTGGCTCATCAGATTTTTTGACGTATGCTGTAACTGAACATGATTATCCAGTTCGAGGAGGAAACCGTAAATCGCTTGAAAAAGAATCAACATCGCGCACAGTTTACCATATAGAATCAGTTTGTCAATAACCACTCCATGCCCTCACATCTCCTTCAGATAGCGAAAAAATTGGCCCATGACGCCGGCCTGGTCGCCTTAGACTTCCAAAAAAAAGGCTTCAAAATCGAATCCAAAGGCGGCGGGGCGAATTTTGTAACGGACGCCGACAAAGCTTGTGAAAAACTTATTGTTGATACTATTCGCAATAATTTTCCGGACCACTCCATTTTAAGCGAAGAAATAGGTGATATTAAAGGCGCCGGCGAATATAAATGGATAGTCGACCCGATTGACGGAACAACGAATTTCGCGCACGGCCTACCGATTTTCGGCATCTCAATCGCGATAATAAAAAACGGCAAGCCCATTATCGGCGTGGTTGAAATTCCGGGAATGAAAGAAACTTTTTGGGCCATGGAGGGGCGCGGCGCGCATCTCGGCAACGCCAAAATCAAAGTTTCAAAAGCATCGGAACTGAAAAACGCTCTGCTCGCTACCGGATTTCCCTATTCACGCGCGG
>CAYIRB010000067.1:0-5328 GCA_964365765.1 uncultured Candidatus Peribacteria bacterium | reverse complement strand
GATGTGAGCTATATAAAAGAACTTTGCCGACTGATTATATCGAAATTGCGCCGTCCTGCAAATAAAACCTTAGAGGTCGCAGTAATCGTCTTCATGGTCCAATGTCCAGTTGATTCTTACAATATCCCCGAACAAATAAATCCAATCCTCTCGGTCCGTAGTATCTCCATGTTTCGTCGAAGTCGCCACGTGCATAAGTTCATGTATATAATTTCCGGCAACCACACACGTTCCCTTGTCAAACGCAACCGGGTATATCGCTATTTGCCCCGCTCGTTCTTCATCGGCGTTGCGAAGGGTGATACCCAATGTGCTGTATGCATCCTGTGTATCCTCATCCGCGGAAGGACAAAAAACTTGTGTTCGAACAAGCTCATGCAGTATACGCATGGTTACATCGTCAATTTCATCCGAAGTCAGATCGCAAGAACCATTACTCTTCGCGCACATCCCATTAAATAAATAAGAAATCGCGTGAAAATTATCCAAGACCCAACTCTGGATCTCATTAATTTCCGCCGCCTGCTCTTTCGTGCACGGACCGAATTGATCCATTAACGCCACCTCCCTTTCACTGTCTGCCGCAAAGTGTTTGTCCCACCTTTCCATGTCCCTCTCAAAGCTTTTGTCGATGAGAAGTGTGCTCACCGCTCCCACCGGCACGGCACCGGCCAAACCTCCTAATACAAATGCGCCACCCCAACTGGCAATAAATCGTTTTTTGATTCCATGGACGGGACTGTACAATACTCCACGTGTTATGTCAAGTCCACTGTGATTCTTGACTTATTCCCAAAACATATTCAGACTAATCTTCCCGATTAATCTTTTATTATGCCGGCATTTCACCACAGACCGCCGCAGGGCCGCGTGAACGACCACGTGTCTTTGGACACATACTCGCAGTTCCCGAACGCAAGTGACAGATCGGGCGAAATTATATTCGCCACGACATTGATGGACGGGCGGCCTCGCCGACGACTTTTTACGAAAATAAAACCGATAGTTGAATTCCGCGCCGCGACGAAAAAAAGAATCGAAGTTTCGCTCAGACCTACATCTTCTCCAATACCGGAATCCCCAAAATAGTGAGGCCTGTTTTGAGTTCATGCATGAAGGCACGCACGAGCCCCAAGCGAGTGCGCTCTTCAGGTGTGCCCATGACTTTGCACTCGCCGTAAAAACGGTTGAAATTTTTGCAGAGTTCGTACATAAAATTCGCGATTATATGAGGTTTGTTTTCCTGCAGTGCGCTTTCCAAAACTTCCGGGAAGGTTGTCATCATTCGGAGCAGGTCGATTTCGAGCGGATCATTCAGTTTTGGCAGTCCCGCGAAAGAATTCAGGCCGGTTTTTTCAATAATGCTGTGGGCGCGCGCGTAAGAATACAAAAGGTAGGGCGCGGAATTTCCTTCAAGCGTGATCATTTTGTCCCAGTCGAAAACCAGATTTTTGATTCTGTCCTGCGAAAGAATTCCGTATTTGATTGAACCGATTCCAACCGTTTCAATTATTTTAGCCAACTCTTCGCGCGCGATTCCACCGCTCTTTTCCGCCGCCAGTTTTCCGGCGCGTTCGACGGCTTCGTTCAACAGGTCGTCCACCAAAATCACATTTCCCTTTCGAGTGCTCATGGCGCGGTCGGCAAAAGACATTCGTCCGAAAAAAATGTGCTCCAAGGAACTGTCGCCCGCGTAGCCCAGCGCCTTTGAAATCGCGAAATCCTGCTTAAAATGCAGACTCTGCGCGACGTCCACGACATATAGAATCGCCGAAGGATGCCAGGTTTCAACACGGTATTTCACGGTGGCGATGTCGCGCGTTAAATACAAAGTCGTGCCGTCGCTTTTTTGGATCAGAGCCGGAACGGCTCCTTCACCCATATTGAAAATCAGCGAGCCGCCTTCGCCCTTTATAAAGAAACCCTTTCGGGTGCCGTCTTCCAAAATTTCGTCCGCCATTTTCAGGTAAAAACTCTCGCCCATAGTGTGGTCGAAATGAATTCCCAAACGGTCAAAAACTTTCTGCAAATCTTCCATGCTTTCTTTCACCATCCACTCCCACATCGCCTTGCGGAGTTCATCTCCTTCCTCAAGCGCCTTGAAAATTTTGCGCGCCTCCTCCTCCAATTCGGGATTTTTTTCCGCTTCGGTATTGAATTTAACGTAAAGCCGCAAAAATTCCGCGTTTGGATTCTTGTGAATCTCGGTTTCATCGCCCCAAGTTTCAACCGCGTAAATCAATTTGCCGAAATGCGTTCCCCAGTCGCCCAAATGATTGACGCGAATGACATCGTAACCCATGAATTCGTAGAGGTCGGCGAGCGACTGCCCCAAAATTGTCGTAATCAAATGGTGGACTTGCATGGCTTTCGCGGCGTTCGTTCCGCTGTATTCGATGACTACCGGCCGCAGGCCGGCTTCCCTCTCAACCGAAAACCCGCTCTCCAAAAGTTTTAATTCTTCTTCCAAAAAATGAATGTCGAATGTCAGATTGATAAATCCCGGATTCGCGAATTTCAGCGACGAAATCCGATAATCTTTTGGCATTCTTTCGATTATTTCTTGCCCGATGGCCCGCGGGTTTTTCCCGAGTTTTTTCGCGAGCCGCATGGGCGCCGGGCAGGCAAAATCGCCGTGCGCGGGGTCGTCCGGCTTTTCCAATGTCACGAATTTAACAAGCTCGTCAGCGGTCAATTCCGGAAACGCCTCGCCCGTCGCTTTTTGGAACAATGGCGCCAATTCTTTTGAAAAAATTTTCATATCGGCATTTTATCACAACTTGTTCTCAAAACGCATTTCCTGTATTTTTCTCTCGATTTAACACGGGTTTTTTGGAACTTTCGGGTTTGGGATTCATTGTCGCGTTGATAGGCTTGTCGGCATTTTTCTCCGCCTCCGAGGCGGCGATTATTTCTTTAAGTCACGCGAAAGTGCGCGCAATCGATTCGCACTACTTAAGCAAACTGAAATCGAGGCAGAACCAAACGCTCATTGTTGTTTTGGTCTGCAATACTTTCGTTAATGTCACCGTCTCTATTTACAGCAGTTACTATTTCGGCGAACTCTACGGCAACGCGGCACTCGGATATACCGTCGGCATATTAACTTTTGTACTTTTGCTTTTCGGGGAAGTGCTTCCGAAATCATTCGCGACCTGCCACGGAAAAGCCGTGGGCATTGTCGTTTCGGCTCCGATTTATTACATCGGAATTATTATCGGCCCGATTATCTGGATTTTCGACTGCATCGTAAAAGTCGTCTTCAAAATCTGCCGCATCAAAAAACAAAAACTCGTCAGTGACGAAGAGCTGATCGCGATGGTTTCAATAGGAGAGGAGGAAGGCAGTCTCCAAGAAAATGAAAAAGAAATCATTGAAAACGTGCTTGAATTCAACGACATTGAAGTTCGGGAAATTATGACGCCGCGCGTGAACATTGACGCCATGCACGAGGATTACAACATTAAAGAAGCGGCGGAGTTTATGTTGAATCACAACCATACGCGGATTCCGGTGTACCGCGACACCATCGACAACATAGTCGGCTTTGCGACTTACCGCGAATTGCTCGCGGAATTTCACGCCGAAATCGACTCGCACACGACGCTTCGACAGCTCACGCTCCGCAAACCCTTAACGGTTTCGCACTCGCTCAGAGTCCACGCGCTCTTCAAACTTTTCAATAAAAAACAGGCGCAGATGGCCATTATTTACGACGATGGCGGTAAAGTTTTGGGGCTCGCGACAATGGAAGATTTGATTGAGGAAATCGTCGGCGAAATCGTGGACGAAAGCGACACGCCGGAAGATGAAATTAAAAAAATCTCCGACCGTGAATTTATTGTCAGCGGGCAAATTCATTTGGACCAATTGGCCGATCTCACGGACATTGAATCGGAGTATCCCGAATACAAGACAATCGGTTTTTTGGTTCACGAAAAACTTGGCAAACATCCTTCCAAAAATCAAAAATTTACCCTTGGCGGCTGGGAATTCACGGTGAAGCGGATATTCAAAAACACCATACTTAAAATTCACATTAAGAAGCTTATTTACGGATAGGTTCTTAATTACTGGTGAATCACGACATTTGTTCCGATGCTCGAAAATGCGTATATGACCGACGCGTCTTCCGGCAGAACGCGCACGCATCCGTGGCTCACCGGAATGCCAATGTGTTCCCGCGCTTCATTCCAGAATGTTCCCCCGTCATTCACCAAGTAAGGCAGTGCGTGAATTCCGTAACCGTCCTTGCGCCACATCATAAAGTAAGGCATGCGGTAGTGCGGATATGCGCCGCCTATGCGGAGTTCCTGTTTCGAGCTGATGGGGTAAGTTCCGGTCGGAGTCGGGTATTTAACGGGTTGTCCGCTTGAAACGGGCATTGTCCATACCCGTGTTTCACCAAACCTCGCGTACATTCTTTGCTCGGAAAGATCGATCTCGATATCTCTTGTTTTTCCGGTCAAATCCGACGCGGCGATTGTGATCGGGTCTTTCACATAAGACATATTGTCCGTCATTTCATCGCCGGGATCGCCGACCGTGAGGTCAAGCGAAAAAGGTTCGGAAATCCACGCGACATTTTCAACAAGGGGCTGAAACCATTCTTTATATATGTTATCGCCCTCCGGCGCGATGCTTTGGAACATTACGTTGAAATCCTGTTCCGGATCAACATAGTCGTTCTGCATTTTTATTCTTGTCGGACTTGTCCATCCGGAAATGGCCGCGTTGCTCGCGCCAAAAACGCTCACACGATCCTGCGAGTTCTCTGTTCCCACGTTGAATACGGGCATCGTCTTCCCGCAGTCGCTCTTTGCAGAAAAAAGTCGCGCGTTACCGGTATTTTTGAAAGTCATGTTAACTCTGAAAACCTGTCCCGCTTGGATGTTTTCGTCGATATCCGTGGACACAAGCTCGACTTTATATTCCGGATTTTCCGGAATCGAATACTCGCAATACGACCAGCGACCGAGTTTTCCGACAAAAGTCGCTTCGCCCATCGCTATCGCGCCGACCGGATCTTGTTCATAAACACTTGGATCGACTCTGATTCCGTGCGCCAAAATAATTCCGCTCACCGGCTCTATCGATTTGCCGAAAATATTAACTTGGACATGCTCGGTGTTCACGAATCCGATTGTCGCTATAAATGTAATTGCCGCTAGAATTGCAGTGATAACCGGCCTCTGGGACATTTTGTTTTTGTTTTTTGTATCTTGACATAATATCAGAAAACCCAATCGGAGTCAAACCTGAAACGGCGGCGGTTTTGTGATTCGACGCGGTTGACGCCCGAGGCGAGTGACAAAAAAGGATTAACAG
>CAYIRB010000066.1:0-5505 GCA_964365765.1 uncultured Candidatus Peribacteria bacterium | reverse complement strand
GTCGAAACTTCGCTCATTTGTTTTTCCACGCCGCGCGCCATCATGCAAAAATGCTTGGCTTCCAAAACAACGGCCACACCCTTGGGCTGTAAAATTTCCATCAGCGTTTCCGCGATCTGAGTGGTTAATCGTTCCTGATTTTGCAGGCGGCGCGCAAAAATTTCCACCAAGCGCGGTATTTTGGAAAGACCGATAATTTTCCCGTTCGGAATGTAGCCAATGTGAGCGCGCCCGAAGAACGGCATCCAGTGATGTTCACAATGACTAAAAAACTCGATATTTTTCACCACTATCATTTCGTCGTATTTTTCCCCGTCAAAAACGGTCAAAAGTTCCTTGGGGTCTTTCCCGTAACCTTCAAAAAGTTTGTCGAAACTTTTCGCCACGCGCTTCGGGGTATCAAGGAGCCCCTCCCTTTCGGGATTTTCACCTATGCTCTTTATCAGCTCCAAAATCAGTTTTTTTCGATCCATATTTTATCGAAGGCACCGCATTCTACAACGAAAAACGGCTTATTGCAAAAAAAACATCCGAAGCCTAGGATTAGCCGGTGAATAAACTTATCGTAAAAGTCGGCACAAACGTAATTACAAAGGAAAACGGGCTTTTAAACCTGGAAATTCTGGCGAGCCTCGTTTCGCAAATAAGCGCGCTTCAAAAAAATGGAACACGGGTAATTTTGGTAAGCTCGGGCGCGATGGGGGCGGGCAGAGCTTTGATTGACCTTAAAAATAGCGGCAACGATGTCGTCAAAAGACAAGTTCTCGCTTCCATCGGACAAATAAAGTTACTGGAAACTTATCTCAAACTTTTTCAAAAAGAAGGCGGACTTTGCTCACAGGTTTTGGTCACAAAAGAAGACTTCCGCGACAGAATGCACTACTTGAACATGAAAAATTGTTTCGAAGCGCTTTTAGCGAACGGAGTTACTCCGATCGTCAATGAAAACGACGTAATTTCCGTGGCCGAACTGATGTTCACGGACAACGATGAACTTGCCGGTCTGATTGCCGCGATGATGAATGTGGAAAAGCTGATTATTTTGAGCAATGTGGATGGAATTCTGATAAACACCGAGAATGACGCAAAAATTCTTCACACGGTGGACGCGCGAACAAATCTTCAAAAGTACATCAAAAGCGGTAAATCTTCTTTTGGCCGGGGCGGGATGTTAACGAAGGCGAAAATGGCCCGCAGGCTTGCGGAGATGGGGATTACAACTTACATTGCGAACGGCAAAGCGCCGAGCATCCTGCAAAAAATTCTTTCCGGTAAAAAAATCGGAACTGAATTCCGCGCCGGAAAAAAGAAGTCCTCGCTTAAACGCTGGATGGCTTCAAACGAAGGCAACGAAAAAGCGATTATCCACATTAACTCGGGGGCGGAAAGCGTTTTAAAAGAAAAAATCGCCAGTCTTCTGCCGGTCGGAATTACACAAATAGAAGGCGAATTCAAAAAAGGAGACACGGTAAAAATCAGAAACGCGAACAAAGAAGACATCGGGATTGGAATCGCGTCTTACGGCTCTGAAATCGCACAAAAAATCCGCGGCGAAAAAGGCAAAAAAGCTTTAATTCACTACGACTATTTATTCCTGAAAAAATGAAAAAAATCGCAATCATCGGCGCCGGCAAAATGGGTGGAGCGATGTACGAGGCTCTCAAAAATAAGTTTGAAGTCCGGCTTTGTAAACGCGAAGCGCTCATCATCTCGGCCGATATAATCATCTTTGCCGTAAAACCTCAGGACTTTGAGCGGGCATCCAAAGACCTTCGCGGAGCTGTCGAAAATCCGGCGGCCACAACGATAATATCCATCATGGCCGGTGTCACGCTCGCACGAATTCAAGAAAAAACCGGTTCTCAAAAAATAGTGCGGGCGATGCCTAATTTGCCGCTTCAAGTTGGAGCCGGATTAACAGCTTGGCTTGCGACCGGGCAAGTCACGGACAAGCGAACAATCAAAGAAATTCTCTCGTGCTTCGGCGAAGAAATTGAAGTGGAAAGTGAAGAAAAGTTATCGGCAATCACCGCTCTGAGCGGTAGCGGGCCGGCCTATTTTTTTCATTTGACCTCACTTCTTCAGGAAAAAGCGAAAGAATTTGGATTTACCGAACAAGTCGCGCAAAAAATCGCCAAGCAAACTTTCATCGGCAGCTCAAAACTTTTTGCTTCTCAAAATTTCAGCGCGTCCGAACTTGAAAAAGCCGTAACATCCAAGGGTGGTACAACGGCGGCCGCGTTCGATTATCTTTCCAAAAACCGTTTTGATGAAATTTTTAAATCCGCGGTGGAAGCCGCCGAAAAACGTTGCCATGAACTTTAAAGCCGTAAAACTCGCGTCCCGCTCGCTCGCAAATTTCACCGAACAGACAAAAGTTCTTCGCGACTTGGCAAAAGAACTCGTGAAAAACAGCGCGTACATTTTGAAAGCGAATAAAATCGACTTATCAAAAATGAATCCGTCCGATCCGAAATTCGACCGCCTTTTACTCGACGAATCTCGAATAAAGCACATCGCATTCGAACTGAAGAAAGTTGCATCGCTTCCTTCTCCGCTCGGCAAAATTCTGGAAGAACGCAAGTTGCCGAATGGGATAAAACTTTCCCGCATCTCGGTTCCGCTCGGCGTTGTCGGAGTTATTTACGAAGCCCGCCCGAACGTCACCGTCGATGTTTTTTCACTTTGCTTTAAATCCGGCAACGCTTGCATATTAAAAAGCGGCGGCGAAGCTCAAAACAGCGCGGAAGTTTTGGTCGAAATAATTCACAAAGTACTAAAAAAATACAAGCTCGACACCTCGCTCATTTTCTTAATGCCGCCGGAACGCGAACACTTGATTGAGCTTTTAAAAGCTCGCGAATTCGTTGACGTAATTATTCCGCGTGGAGGGAAAGGGCTGATCGACTTCGTCGTGGAAAATTCAAACATTCCCGTTATTGAAACCGGCGCCGGAATTGTTCATACGTATTTTGACGAAACGGCCGATCTCAAAAAATCCGCCGCAATAATTTTCAACGAAAAAACTCGCCGCCCATCACTTTGCAACGCGCTCGACACACTTATCATTCACAAGGCTCGCCTCACGGATCTTCCGGCTCTCCTCGCGCCTCTTGCCGAAAAAAATGTAGAAATTTTAGCGGACGCCCCCGCTTTTAGAGCTTTAAAAGGCAAATACAAAAATCTTCAAAACCGAGAAGAATTCGGTACTGAATTTTTGTCGCTGAAAATGTCCGTAAAAACAGTATCCAACCTTCAAGAAGCTCTTGTACACATTTCAAAATACAGTTCAAAACATAGTGAAGCCATTCTCTCCGCAAACAAAGACAACATAGACGCCTTCATTAAAAATGTAGACGCGGCCGTTGTTTATGTGAACGCCTCAACCACTTTTTCCGACGGCGCGGAGTTCGGGCTCGGCTCCGAAATCGGCATCAGCACGCAAAAACTCCATGCCCGAGGCCCGATGGCTCTCGACGCGTTAACAACTTACAAATGGCTCCTTCGCGGCGATGGGCAAATTCGCGCGTAGGTTGAAATTCAATTCACGTATGTTGACCACGGTTCAATCGCCAAGTCTTCAATCTTATAGCGCCCCAAAGTTTCAACCGTCAGTTTTGCGACTTGGAGATTTGTGGTGAGCGGAATGTTGTGGTCGATGGTGAGGCGGCGCAGATTGTAACCGCTCGTGACTTCTTCGTGCGAATAGTTGCGAGGGATGTTAATGACCCAATCGATTTTATCTTTATGAATTATGTCCGTGATAGTTGGCGAATTGTCACTCCCGATTTTATATACTTTTTCGCATTTCACTCCGCTCTCGTTCAAAAAGTCCGCGGTACCGGGCGTCCCGTAAAGATCAAAACCCATTTCAATCAGTTTGCGCGCGGACGTCAGGAATTCGGCTTTATCCTCCACTTTTCCGATTGAAACCAAAATGTTTTTCTTTGGGATGACAAAGCCGGTTGAAATCATGGCCTTCAAAAAGGCCTCGTAAAGATTTTCGCCAAAACACGCGACCTCGCCAGTGGAAGCCATTTCGACTCCCAAAACGGGGTCGGCGCCTTTGAGGCGCGAAAAAGAAAACTGCGGAGCCTTTACGCCCACATGCTCAAGATCCAAGGTGCGGTAAGTCTGTTTTTTTGCAATGCCGAGCATGGCCTCCGTCGCGATTTCAATGAAGTTATAACCTGTTACTTTCGAACTGAACGGAAAACTTCTCGACGCGCGCAAGTTGCATTCTATCACTTTCACCTCATTGTTTTTGGCGAGAAATTGAATGTTAAAGGGGCCGCTGATCTCCAATTCCTTCGCGATTTTTTTCGCGATATTTTTTATCTGCTTCATGGTTTCAAAATAAAGCTTTTGCGCCGGCAAAACTATGGTCGCGTCTCCGCTGTGCACGCCGGCGTTTTCAACATGCTCGGCAATCGCATAAATCATGAGCTCGCCGTTTTGGGCGACCGCGTCGATTTCAATTTCCTTTGCGCCGATTTCAAATTTTGAAATAACCACCGGAGCGTCTTTTGAAATTTTCACCGCTTTATCCAAATAGGCCTGCAGACTTTCTTGATTGTGCGCGACCGACATGGCCGCGCCGGACAGCACGTAAGACGGTCTCACCAAAACCGGATACCCAACTCTTTCAGCGAAGGCAAACGCGTCTTTCACTTCCGCAAACTGATTCCATTCCGGCTGATCGATTCCGAGCTCGTCGCACATTTTCGAAAATTTTTGTCTGTTCTCGGCGCGGTCGATGCACTTTGGCGACGTGCCGAAAATCGCCACTTTCGCGTCCGCGAGCTTGTTAACCAAATTATTCGGTATTTGTCCGCCCATTGAAACTATCACTCCGTCAGGATCTTCCAACTCGTAAATATCAAGCACGCGCTCCAAAGACAATTCGTCAAAATAAAGCTTGTCGCATATGTCATAGTCCGTCGAAACGGTTTCCGGATTGTAGTTAATCATGATCGTTTCATAGCCCTTTTTGCTCAAACCCCGAATCGCGTTCACACAGCACCAGTCGAACTCAACCGACGAGCCGATGCAATACGCGCCGCTTCCCAAAACAACCGCGCGCTTCCCTTTGCCGTCGAAGGAAACATCATGTTTCTCGCCGTGATAGGTCAAGTACAAATAATTCGTTTTTGCAGGATATTCCGCCGCCATCGTGTCTATTTGTTTAACCGTCGGCAGAATTTTCATTTTTTTTCTTAGCGCGCGTACTTCCTTTTCCGCCTTTATTCCGCGCGTAACGAGTGAATCCGCACCTACATTTTCCCAGTAGATGATGTTTTTTGAATTCAAATATATGCGGTCAGTTGGCTGGTGGATTTCGTTAATTCCGCGCTTGATGACTGTAAATTTCGGGCCGCCGATTTGGTTGCCTTGCCGGTCTATTTCAGGTCGCTGCGGGTTCAAATAATATACGTCAGTGAGATATGGATGGCGCGAAAAAGTGCCGTGCAATTTGCCATAAAACGCTTGGTCGTTGTTGAGCAA
>CAYIRB010000065.1:0-5778 GCA_964365765.1 uncultured Candidatus Peribacteria bacterium | reverse complement strand
GGTCGACGCTGTATGTTTTGGCCGCGCCGCCGGAGGCGGCGTAAATGGTAAACGAGCCGGTATAAGCGAATGTGTTGAGCACGACTTTGTTTTTGCTTTTCGAACCGATGAATTTGCGAGTTTCTCGGTGGTCCAAAAACAGTCCCGTGTCGAGATAGTCGGATAGATTGATGAGAAATTTGCGGCCGTATTCATTCACCGTGATTTCTTTCCCCTCGGCTTTCACGGGAGAGCCCGCGCCGCGCCCCGTGCGATCTTTATAAAAGTAATTGTTGATGCCGAGCGATTTAAGCGCGGTTTCGATTTCGGTTTTCAGGCCGTCCGAAACGGAGTCGAACAAATGAATCACCGCGTTGCTTTTGTAGATGTCGATTGCGAGCGGGAGCTTTTCGCAATTATAAAGGCGATAGGCTTCGATATTATTTTTTTCGAGGTAGGCTTTCAGGCGCGCGAATGAATTTATTAGAACTTGCATTTGGATTCGACCAATACCTTACATTAAATTTATTTGCTTGCAATTTTCTTTTGGTGTTATGATTAATTCGTATGAAAAAAAATCTCGCCTTGATTCTTACCGCGATAATGCTTATTTTCGGAGTGCTTTTCTTTTTTGTAAATGGTAATCCCAGCGCCGGACGGAGCAATCTCATGACTGTTGAAGATAAAAAAATAGGAGACGGGGTCGTGGCGAAGGCCGGTGACACGGTTGAAGTCAATTACGTTGGTACTTTTGAAGACGGCAAGGAATTCGACAGTAATAATAGCTTCAAATTTACTTTGGGCATCGGCGAAGTGATAAAAGGTTGGGACAATGGTGTCGAAGGTATGAAAGCGGGTGGAATTCGCAAACTGACAATTCCTTCCGACTTGGCTTACGGTGCTCGCGGAGTGCCCGGAGTCATTCCCGGCGGCGCGACTTTGATTTTCAACGTTGAATTGTTGGCGATAAACCCTTGAATTCGACAAAAAGCGGAATATAATGGTTCCTTAACAAAATCATTATGAACAAGCCTGCGTTAGCCTTATCATTCGGTTTACTGGCGGCTTGTCCCAGGCATGGAGAAGAGTCTTTGCTTTCCAAGCCGCAGCCTGTTTCGACCTATACTTATGAAGTATCCCGCGCGATCAAGGGTTTGGACATGCCAGGTGTTTTGGCGCAAGTTACGGAGTGTTCTCCGTTTCAAGACGGTGGAATCGTGAATCGGGATATGGCCGAGAAGGCGATTACCGAACAGGCGCAAAGAAGAGTTCAGGCCGCGATATTCGAGACGGTGAACCAACCTATCATTGTGCATGGGCAAGTTGTAAAAGAAGAGGGCCAATATGCCGCTCCGGATTGGGCGTATTTGAATGTGTTGGGGGAAACTTGCCTTGATTATAAGACGGAAACTTACAACGAGTATCCGGGTTCCTTGTGTGTTACGATGACCGTGATGAAGGATTGGTTTTCCTGCAGTCCGGTGATAGAATCGCAAGGCTTATGAAATATTTGATTTTCGGCAAGGGCTATGTCGCGAACAAGTTCAAGGATTTTCTTGGTGGGGAAGTTTTAATTTCGAATGTGCGACTTGAGGATTATTCGGCAGTAAAGAAGGAACTGGAAAAGCAACAACCTGCGGTTGTTGTGAATTGCGCGGGCAAAACGGGCCGTCCAAACGTGGATTGGTGTGAGGATCACAAAACGGAAACCTTGTTTTCTAATGTGACAGCGCCACTGATTTTGGCGAGGGTCTGCGAGGAATCGGGGCTGTACATGGTTCATGTGGGTAGCGGTTGCGTTTATGAGGGCTACAAGGATGGGGATGGCTACGGAGAAAACGACGCGCCGAATTTTTTCGGGAGTTACTATTCGCGCACAAAGGCTTGGAGCGAAGCGATGCTCAAAGAGTTCCCGATTTTGCAGTTGCGCTTACGCATGCCTTTTGACAGCGTTCCGGGTGAGAGAAATTTCATCAGCAAGATTACAAAATATGCGAAAGTGATTTCCATTCCGAATTCAATCAGCGTGATGGATGATTTTTTGGCGGCCGCGAAAGCCTTGATGGATAAGCGAGCGACCGGCGTTTATAACATGACGAATCCGGGCACGATAGAGCATCGCGAAATACTGGAAATGTATAAAGAAATTGTCGATCCCGCCTTCACGTATGAAATTTTTTCTTTGGAAGAGATGGAAAAAATCACAAAAGCTAAGAGATCAAACTGCGGCCTGTCGAGCAAAAAATTAGAGGCGGAGGGAATTAAAATGCGCCCCGTGAGAGAAGCCGTGCGCGACTCGCTGATTAAATATAAAGAAAATTTGGAAAAAGGCGGGAAGGCGTGATATATTAAGACCGTTATGGCAAGAAAATCCGCTAAAGATAATTTGGTTCTGCCCGATGTCGCAAGGTATTTTTTAATCGCTTCGGTTTTGGCCGTGCTCGCGCTTTTGTTTTGGGTTATTTCTCCATTTTTCACTTTGGTGGTGTACGCCGTTTTGATTACTGTGATTTTCGGCCCGATTTATCAGTTTTTTCTGCGAGTCTTCGCCAATCGAATATCTTTTTCCGCGGCGCTCAGCACTTTTTTGATTCTGTTGATTTTTTTGATTCCGCTGACTTTTTTTCTTCTTTTTGTCGCGCAAGAAGCTGTTGATACCTATCAATTGATTGAGGAGAAAGCCCTGACCGTTGACTTGAGCGGCTTTGATTTGACCGAATTGAACACAATTCCGTTGATTGGTCCGTATTTGGAAGCTTTTGATCAAAAATACAATCTCTCGCGTTTTGTGACAAATTTGAACATAGATATTGTCGGCGCGGTTAAAGACGCGGTTCAAGTCACAAGCACTTTTCTTGTGAATCAAAGCGCGAATTTTGTGGTGGGCTTGGGGAATTCTTTCATCAGTTTGATATTAATGTTGATAACGATTTTTTATTTTTTCCGCGACGGCGACAAAATTCGCGAGTACATCAAACATATCAGTCCTTTGCCCACGAAGTACGAAAATGAAATTGAAAAAAAACTGCGAAATACAATTGTCGCGATTGTAGTGGGTGGCTTTGGTTCTGCCATAATCCAAGGCGTGGTCGGTGCCATCGGACTCCAGATTGTGGGAGTGAAGTACATCGCGTTTTTGGGGACAATGACCGCTTTCGCTTCTATTATTCCATATGTCGGGGCATCCGTAATATGGGTGCCGATTTGTATCGCTTTGCTTATCAACGGGCAAACTTATAACGCTCTCTTTTTATTTTTGTGGGGCTTTATTTTAATTTCAACCGTGGATAATTTTGTGAAGCCGCTGTTGATTGGCACGCGGGCGAACATGCATCCCCTCGCGATTTTTTTTGTGGTGATGGGCGGACTTTTTGTTTTCGGATTGAAGGGCATAATTTTCGGGCCGATTATTTTGGCTTTGGCTCTAAGCATTTTTCATATTTACAGACTGGAATACAAGTCCGTTCTTAAAGACTGATATGCAAAAAAAGAATTTTTGGAAATTCGTCCTGACCATGATAGCGATCGTAGCCGGCGCTTGGGGAGTTGGTTATGTTTTGGCTTGGATTCTTTTCAGTTAGAATTCCTCTTCGCCAATTCCCAAAGTGTTCGAATCGTCGTCGCGGTGCCGCCGTATTTTGTGGTTGAGCTCGGTTTTTCGGCCCACGCGCTGCCGCCTATGTCGATGTGCGCCCATTTTACTTTATCCACGAATTGTTGAAGAAAGGCGGCGCCCATTATTGTGCCTGCGCGCACCCCGTCGGTTGCGTTTTTTGTGTCCGTAATATCGCCTTTAGTCGCTTCGTAAAAATCTTTGTCCAGAGGTAAAACCCACATGCGTTCGCGGGCGTTCCGCGCGGCTGACATGACTTCATTCAATAATTTGTCGTCATTTCCCATCACGGCGCTTATATTGTAGCCGAGCGCGACAGTCACCGCTCCGGTCAAAGTCGCGACGTCCACCATTTTTTCGGGTTTCAATACCGCTTCCGCGTAGGCGAGAGCGTCCGCCAAGACGAGCCTTCCTTCCGCGTCGGTGTTCGATACCTCGATGGTTTTCCCGTTGTATGCTTTTAAAATATCGCCCGGATGCATTGAGCGGTCAGATACGGCGTTTTCCGCCATTGCCATGACTCCCGCGAAATGTCCCGAAAGTTTAGAGCGAGCGATAATGCACATGGTCGCCAGAACCGCGGCAGCGCCGGCGAGGTCGAGTTTCATGGTTTCAATATGGCCGGTGGGTTTAATGTTTAGTCCGCCGGTGTCGAATGTGATGCCTTTGCCGATGAAGGCGATTTTCGGATTTTTCGACTTGCTCTTGTGTTTGTACTCCAAAACTATCATTCGCGGAGGATATTCGCCTCCTCGGCCCACGCCCAAAATTCCACCGCAACCCATTTTTTCCAACTGCTTTTCATCATAGACCTTGCACGTGAACCCGAATTTTTTTGCGTTTTCTTTCGCGAGGTTCGCGACGTCGATTGTGCTTCTTGAACCCGCCGGCGTGTTAACCAAATCGCGGCAAAGTTTTGAAGCGTCTTCAAAAAGTTCCGCGAAACGAGTCGCTTCTTTTGTTTTTGCGTTGTTGGCGGTGATCAAATATAAAGTTTCCACGCGAGTTTCATTCTCATCGGTTTTTTTGAATTTATTAAATTCGTAAGATCCCAAAACAAAACCGTTGATGAATTCCGCCATGTTTTTTTCCTCAACCGCGACTGTCACGGATTTCGTTTTCAACGCTTTTGCCAAACCGGCCGATATTCCGCCCGCATTTTCAAATGGAAGCACAGCATGTTTATCCACGGTTCCGAGTCCCAGTAGAACGGTTTTTTTGTGATTGGATCCGTCGCTGAACAAAACAAGTTTTTCGCCAGCTTTTCCCGTGAAGTCTTTCTCTTTCAATCGTGTTTCAACTTCTGACAGAGTTTTATTATCGAGCAGTTTTTTTTGCGACAGCGAAATATTTTTCCCGTCTTCGAGCAATAAAACCAAGAGGTCGGATTTTGCAACCGAAGATTTCAGTTCAAATTTCATACGCGCAAAGCTTACAAGTTCGGTAAAAATTAGACAAGGCTGAATTCCATATTCGGCTCCTTGCTGTTCCACGTTTTGAAATCTTCGTCCACCGATTTTCGGTTTTCAAAGCCCGTGTCGCCGCGATGCCAGTGCGCGACGCTTTTCTCGCCGGAATGCCAGCAAAGAAAAACCGCTTCGTTTTTATAAAACGTCGGAAAGTCCACCACACCGCGTGAAAAATCTTTGAAGATACACCCCACTTGCTCGATTTCTTTCAGAAAGCGTTCGATATTTTTCAAATTATCCTGAATGTCCGACTCCATTTTCGCTAACTCCGGACTTGTAATACTGGCGCCGTTCATTACCGCGCTTTCCAAAATCTTTTTCACCATGACCAAAGATTGCCACGTTTTTTGAATATCGCCGACTATCGGGCCGACGAAAACCAATGCCCTGTTCGCATCCTCAAATGTGAATGTTTTTTGCATAGATGATGTTCATTTTGTGAAACGTTTGCCGACTCGAATCGTTACAAATCTTCAGATATTTTTAAGGTTTCTTCCATGTGACCCTCAACTTTCACGTTCCGCCAAACTTTCTTGATGGTGCCTTCGGCGTCCACCAAAAAAGTCGACCTTTCAATGCCCATATATTTTTTACCCATAAAACTTTTCTCTTTCCATACTCCGAACGCGTCGCACAGCTTGCCGTCCGTATCGGGAATCAGATCAAAGTTCAGGCCATATTTTTCTTTAAATTTCCCGTGTGATTTCTCTGCGTCTT
>CAYIRB010000064.1:0-6142 GCA_964365765.1 uncultured Candidatus Peribacteria bacterium | reverse complement strand
ATTTGGAACACAGCAGTAGATTTTTCCGTAGATTTCGTAAGTCGGCTCTGAATGGCTTGTGCCGCGCGAACCCCAAATGCATCCGCCTTGGTCGATTGAAACGTCCACAACCACGGAACCTTCTTTCATCATTTTGATCTGTTCTTCAGTCACAACTTCCGGCGCCTTTGCTCCGGCGACCAAAACCGCTCCAACCAAAAGGTTTGCTTCTTTCAAAGCGTCATTGAGATTTTCACCTTTTGGCACTATCGCCTCAAAATTCTTGCCCAAAGTCGGGCCGAGGTATTCTTTTACTTCTTTGTTCAAAGTATCAACACGGGCTTGGCTGATGTCGAAAAGTTTAACGAGAGAACCCATTCCCGCCGCGGTCTTTGCCGCCGTCATTCCCACAAATCCACCGCCCATTACAACCACATGCGCGCTGTTTGTTCCCGTGATTCTTCCCAAAGTAACTCCGCGTCCTCCGTACTTTTTCTGAAGGTATTCCGCGCCGTATTGAACGGCCAATACTCCCGCGATTTCACTCATTGGAGCAAGTAGCGGCAATAAACCTCTCTCATCCTGCACGGTCTCGTAAGCGATTGCGGTGATATTGTTGTTGGTCAAAACTTTGGTAAGTCTTTTATCGACTCCGGAAAGATGCAAATAAGTGAAAAGGGTCTTGCCCGCGAACTGCTCAAGCAAATTGTATTCGGATGGAAGCGGCTCTTTAACCTTCACCAATATTTCCGCGACTTTCACGATGTCTTCGGGGTTCTTCATAATTTCCGCGCCCGCCTCCTTGTATTCCGTGTCCGAAAATCCGCTTCCGATTCCGGCGGTCTGCTGGACAATCAAGCGATGGCCCGCTTTTACCAGTTCGGCGGCTCCGTAAGGCGTCAACCCGACTCGGTTCTCATTATTTTTTATTTCCTTGAGCGTCGCGATAATCATATAAAGGGGTTAAGGGGTATTAAGATCGAAGGCTAGCAATGGCCTTCTTCCGGTTTTTTGAATTAAATATATACGAGCCCGATACTAGTATATTCGCGCCTGCTTGTACAACTTTTGCTGCTGTCATGTCGTCAATTCCGCCGTCTACCGCAATATCCAAATCCGGACGCATCTTACGAAGCCAAGCGATTTTTTCCAACGCGCCTTCAATGAATTTTTGGCCTCCGAAGCCCGGGTGAACGCTCATGACCAAAACTTCGTCCACTTCATCAAGCACACGTGTAAGCGCGCTAACCGATGTTTCCGGATTGACCGAAATTCCGGCACGCACTCCAAGTCTATGAATTTTCTTTATTAACGCACTTTTGTCTTTTACCACTTCCGCGTGAAAAGTGATTGTCGCGGCACCGGCTTTTACAAAATCCGAAAGGAAATCCTCCGGATTTCTGATCATCAAATGGCAACTTAAAGGCAATTTTGTCTTAATACAACGTACAACCGGAGCCCCGAAAGTCAGGTTTGGTACAAAATGCCCGTCCATCACATCCACGTGCAAAAGGTCGCAATCGGCTTCAACGGTTTTAATGTCCTCGTTCAGCCTTCCGAAATCCGCGGAAAGAATCGAGGGCGCGATTTGGATTTTTTTCTTCATACGGTACCTTCCATTTGTATAATTTTCGCGACCCGTCCTTCATGTCTTCCGCCTTCAAATTTTGTTGAAAGAAAGGTGTCGACGATTTCTTTCGCGACTTCCGTTCCGGTGAATCTTTCGCCCAAAGCGACTATGTTCGCGTCGTTGTGGAGGCGAGCGTAGCGAGCCGTGGTTACGTCACGCGCGCAAGCCGCCCTTATACCGCGAACCTTGTTGGCCGCCATGCACATCCCCGTTCCGCTTCCGCAAACCAAAATCCCCGTAGAGTCTTTATTTTCCACAACTTTTTCACCGACCTCGCGCGCCATATCCGGATAATCCGCCTTAACTTCATCCGTAAAAACCCCCAAATCCAAAACATCGTGCCCCAAAGTCTTCAGATATTCCTGAAGAGTTTCTTTCAAATGGAATCCGGCGTGATCACTGCCTATATAAACTTTCATTGAGTAAAGGTTAAAGAACTTCGGTAACGGATTTATTTTCGTGCACATTTTCAATAACTTTCGCGAGCATCGGCGCAACGGATAAAACCGTCAGGCCTGAGAAATGTTTTTTTCCGGGTATCGGTATGGTATCCGTCACGATAACTTCTTTAAACTTCGTATCGGCGAGTCTTTCCACGGCCGGACCCGAAAAAACCGCGTGGGTGGAAATCAAATAAATATCATGATTTGCTCCGTTATCAATCAAAGCCTTGTGCGCGGCGCAAACACTTCCGGCAGTGTCTATCATGTCGTCGTACAAAATGCAGGTTTTCCCCTCAATATCACCTATAACGGCGCTCACTTCGGCCACATTGAACTTCGGTCTGTTTTTGGTAAGAATCGCAATCGGGTAGCCAAGCATTTTCGCGAACCTCCCGACTTCTTTGGCAGCTCCCGCGTCCGGCGCAACAATAACGGGATTCTTCAACTTCTTTTTTTCAATATACTTCGCGAATGTTTTTCTGGGATTCAAATTGTCCATCGGAAAGGGGAAAAAACCCTGGATTTGGTCGCTGTGCAGATGCACGGTAATCACATGATCGGCCCCGGCTGCCGCGAGTAAATTCGCCATGACTTTCGCGCTGATCGGTTCCCTGGGAGTCGCCACCCTGTCCTGCCTGGCATAACCGAAGTGGGGAATCACCACGTGAACCTTCCCTGCGAAAGAACGCTTCATCGCGTCAATCATAATAAACAGCTCCATGTAATCCTCATTCACGCGATCGGTCATCGTCTGCACGATATACACGTCGTCGCCTCGAATACTGGCCGCGGGTTTGGCGTAAATTTCATTGCAAGCGAATCTGGAAATTTGCATTTCCGAAAGCGACACTCCCAGCTCCTTGGCTACCGCCCCCGCCAAAGCGGGATGCGAAGTTCCGGAGAAGATTTTTAGGTTTTTAAACCTGCTCATGGCCCAAGAATACTTTAATCTTGTTCGGGAATCAACAAAACCGACTGCCCGAACTCCAAAATATCTTTTTCCAGATTGGATAAGTCGGCTTTCGGGCTCTTTTTCATCACTTTCACGTTTAAAGTTTGATCGGGCAAATTTAAGTTCGTACCCGAGAAACCGTAAATTAAAACGACTTTGCTCAAACCGGCGAGCCCGCCGGCGTATTCCAACGCGAATCCTTCCCTGCCGGGCAAGCGAATATAACGCTTGTCGTGATTCAATTTGAATTCCGGAAAAACGAAACCTGAAAAACTTAAATCCAAAACCACAAAGTTTTTGATTTTTCTCGCGAGCCGACAAAGGTTTATGTCCAAAATCATAGCAAAATATTACGAATTTCCTTCAATTCCGACTCGGAGAACACAGCGTCGTCGTATTCGGGCTTTCTTTCCGCGAAAGGTACTCCTTTAGACTTTATCGTCGGTGCCCAAATGCAAGTCGGCTTTCTTTGCGTGATACGCGCTTTCAAGTAAGAAAATGCTATGTCGTCGTGATCATGAGCATCTTCCAACTTAATGACCCGCCATCCGAAAGCTTCGAATCTCTCTTGAATCGGCTCGTCGCGCGGATCGTTCTCGTCAATAATCAAACACAATCTGTCCAGTCTCCTTTCCGCGGCGGTCATTATGGCTTCCCAAGCCCTTCCGTGATCCAGTTCATAGTCCGCGGCAAGACAAAAAACATGGCTGTTCCGCTTGTCCATTTTAATCGCCTCCGCCAAACCGACCGCGTAACAAATCCCATAAGCATGTTTTTCGCTCGTCAATTCGACTCCGGGAATTTTTCGACTCGGAAAATCCGGCAATCCGTCACCCAAATTAAATCCCTTTTTTTTCAAAACCGCGTAAAGCGCGGGCAAAGCCTCAATTTTTGAAAGTACAAAAAAATCGCGTTCCTCCCATTGCGGAACCTTCGGATCATGCTTGAAAATTTGCCTGCCGTTTTCTTCCCCGTAATAAAGCGCCTCAATCAAATCGAGCGAAGAAAGCGCGCGCCCGCTTGAACCCTTTCCCCGTTTATAAATGTAGTCGAGCAACTCGTATCTCAACTCCGCTTGTCTTGTTGTCATGCCGCCATATTAGGCTATATGGCGTTTGCGTCAATATCCCTGATTCCGTCAATCACGAATTGTCTGTCCGCTACACCGCAATGCGGAATCGTCAGCGTCGCCGTGCTGATTTTTTCATTGCCGTAGAGAAGAATGTCTATGTCGATTATGCGCGATTCCCATTTTTTCTCCTTTTTTCCGAAAGCGACGTTCCCGACGGGAACTTCCACCGGACGGCCCATTTCTTTTTCCACCCTTTTACAAATTCGCAAAAGATCGAAGGGAGTCGTTTCGGTGGAGCACTCAATCACTTGATTAAGATATTTCGGCTGATTTTTTCCGTCCAAAGGTTCGGTCTCGCGAATTTTCGACTGGCCCAAAACCAAAACGTTGTGTTTCATCAGCAAATCCCTCGCGCTAACAAGATTCGCTTCACGGTCGCCCAAATTACTTCCGAGCCCCAGAAAAATCGTCATCGGCCGCGGTAAGTTACAAAACTGTTTTCGGTTTCCCAAAGTATGACTTCGTACAAATTCAATGCGGATTTCAATTCGTCCCAAATAAATTTCGCCACCAATTCCGCCGTGGGATTTTCAAAAAAATCATTCAAATTATGATGATCGAATTTATCCAGAACTTTTTCTTTCACGATTTTTTTCAGCTCAAGAAAATCGACGACCATTCCCTCCTCTCCGATTTCGCCCTCAACGGTGACGCGCAATCTATAAGTATGGCCGTGGAGGTTTTCGCATTTGCCATGATATTTCGTCAGAAAATGCGCCGCGTCAAATGTGAATTCTTTTGATACCAACATAGGCGTCCACTATAGCAATTGCCAAAGTAAAATCAAATTAATCAGCATGGCCAAGCCGTTAATCGCTTTCGACATACCCTGTTTTATCGCCGCGGAATGTATCGCGAGCATCGATGCGATATAAGAAAAGGAAGCGATTTTCGCGCCGGATTCGATATCGCCGAAATACAAAAAGATAAAAACCAGCACGACGGCCAAATTCGTCGCCATGTAGGGAGTGTGGAAACGCGGATGGATTTTCGTGAAGATTTTTGGGATATAGTGATCCTCCGCCATGGCGTAAACCCTGCGCGCGAAGCCGAAAATCACGCCGTTCATTGAAGTCAAAATCGCCAGTAAAGCAAGAAAAGCGATCACAATCTCCGCCTTACCGCCCAAAAATTTTCCGGCCAAAATTTCAAGCGCCAACTCGGGGTTTTCAAAAGTTCCGCGCGCGACTCCGGCCACCGCTACCGCCAATAAAAGATACAGCACCGTAACGATTCCCAAACTCAAATATATCGCTTTGGGCGCGAGAATTTTCGGGTTTTTCATTTCCAAAGTCGCGACCAAAATAGTCTGAAATCCGTAAAACGCCAGATAGACGAGTCCCGCCCCGCCGGCGATTTTTCCCAAATCGAAATCGACCGAGGGTATCTCCGCGTTCTTCAAAAAGATTATCGAAAGAAACAGCATTCCGGCGACCAAAATAAAACTCATCGCCAACTCGAAATTTGCCGACTTTGCCGCGCCGACATCGTTCAAAACCACAAAAACAACCGTGAAAAACATTCCCAAAAACAGGGGTGGCAATTCAAATCCGGTCAGAGTGCGAATGAAGCCGGTCATCGCAAACCCGTAAACCGCGCATATCGCGGCCGAGGCGATCATCAACAAAAGTCCGGTAATCACGCCTCCGGTCGTGCCAAGATAATACTTGACGTAGCCATATTCACCGCCGGCCACCGTTTTTTTCTTTGCCAATCCGGCGCAAGCGTACGCGGTCATGAAAGCCGACAAAGCGGCCAAGAGGTAAGAAATCGGCATAGCCGACCCTACTTCATTATAAACAAGTCCTATAAGCACAAAAATACCGGCACCGATCAAACTTCCCACGCCAAGCGCAGTGGTTTTCCACAATCCGAGCGACTTTTGAAATGTGGCCATCAGAGAAAAAATTCAGGAATATTTCAGCTTTTTTAGTTTATTATGTAGCAATGAGTAAAGCCACACAAATTTCAGATTTGACCGACCGCGAACTCTACGAGCGCTGTCA
>CAYIRB010000063.1:0-6348 GCA_964365765.1 uncultured Candidatus Peribacteria bacterium | reverse complement strand
AACAATCTCTTCGCATATCAATTGCTGGAGAAACTTTTGAAAAATCGGAAAAAAATCCTTACTTACATCAAAAAATTCGCCCCCGAATGGCCGCTTGAAAAAATCGCCCCGATTGACCGCGCGATTTTGCAGATTGGAATTTACGAATTGATCTTCGACAAAAAAATGCCCGACTTGGTAGCTATAAATGAAGCCATTGAGATGGCAAAGGAATTTGGCACCGAAAGCTCTTCCAAGTTCGTCAACGGTGTATTAAGCTCGATTTATGAAAAACACGAAAAAAACAAAGGAGCTTGAAAAAGCTGTCGGCCTGACATTCAAAGACAAATCTTTACTCGACTTGGCTTTTGTTCACCGTTCTTACATGAACGAATCCGGTGACAAAAAACAGCACAACGAGCGCCTGGAATATCTGGGCGACGCGGTTTTGGAATTGGCCGTTACGGATTATCTTTACTACAAATATCCCGATCATCCGGAGGGTGACTTGACGAACTGGAGAAGCGCATTGGTAAAAGGTAAGAACCTGGCGAAGGTCGCAAAGAAACTCGGTTTGGGAGATTATTTGTATTTGAGCCGCGGCGAAGAACTTTCCGGCGGCCGTGAAAAAGCCTACATTTTGGCGAATACGGTTGAAGCCTTGATAGGCGCGGTTTATTTGGACGGCGGATTCGAAATCGCTCGCAAGTTTATAATGAAACACATTGTTGTGATGCTTGAAGAAATAATTTCGCAAGGCCTCGATGTTGACCCGAAATCCCGTGTTCAAGAGCTTGCCCAGGAAAAACTGAACGTGACTCCGCGTTACGAATTGCTGTCCGAAACAGGTCCCGACCACGACAAAAAATTCATTATGGGAATCTACTTCGACGCAAAACTGATTGCGGACGGAATGGGTCCATCCAAACAGGATGCCGAACAAGCGGCGGCGGCCAACGCACTCAAAGCCAAGAAGTGGAATTAATACCGCCTTGGAAAATTAATCTCCATTCTTTCGCCGTGGATTTTTGCGATTCCAAGAGGGAAAATGCCGAACTTCGCGATGTAGGTTCCGTCAACAATCCCACGATTTTTCATTGCTTCGCGCGCGACGAATTTTTCGACTTCATTTCTCGTCAATTCAAGTTCTGTGCGTCCAATATGTGGGATCAGTGAGCCTTCATAAGTTAAACGCTCGTTTATCTGGATTGGGAAGCTGAGAGAGTAGCCGCGCGGAAGTGGAAATTTAAGAATTTCACGGCTGACGCAGAACAGATTCCGGTCTTTTTCAACGAAAGCGCAGTCCAGATCGTATGGTCTGAACTTCGACTCTTCTACAAATTCAAATTTATAGTCTGATATGTTCCCGGCGACACTTTTCTTTTTTCCGATCGCGACGCAAAAAAATCCCTTGGTTCGGGTAATTTGCGGCCAAAAACGCCATCCCATGTAGTCCCCCAACTGCCGCGGGGGAAAGGGCGAGTGGATTTTTTGGACTTCGGCCTCGGGGAATTTTTCCAATAGTCTTTTTACTACTCCGTCGTTTTCCACAAGGTTCAAAGTGCAGGTCGAAAATACAATTCGTCCACAGGGTTTCAGCATTTTGTATGCGCTCGAAAGCATGCCGAACTGTTCGGAGGCGTAGTGCTTCAATGCCTTCGGGCTCCAAAAACTCGGCTTGCCGCCTTTCATTAAAAGTCCCTCGCCACTGCAGGAAGGATCAAGCAAAATTCGGTCGAAAGTTTCAGGGTAAATTTCCGCCATTTTGTGCGGCATCATTCTGGTTACTACGCAGTTCCAAACACCCAGCCTTTCCAAGTTTGAATGTAAGGCTTTCAGGCGTGAAGTATCCATGTCGTTAGCAATCAACACGCCCGTATTTTTCATTCTTTGCGCGATTTGGGTGCTTTTCCCACCCGGCGCCGCGGTCAAATCCAGAACAATTTCACCCGGTTGCGGGTCCAAAATTTCCACCGCGAACATTGAGGCGGAATCCTGCGGGTATGTGAATCCGGAAATATAGGGCAATTTAAGCGTAAGTGGAGCGCCGCTTCCGGAAATATCAATCCCGTCCGAAGAGAAAGGACTGTCTTCGACTTGATAACCCTGCGACACCAACCATTTCTTTAGTTCTTTTTTAGAAATTTTCAGAGTGTTAACTCTCAAGCTTCTTCGGATTTCGCCGGACTCGAGGGCGTTAATGTAACTTTCAAATTCCGGGCCGAGGAGCTCCCGGTAATAGTCCAAAAACGACTCTTTGAATTTATTCCGTTGTGACATTATTTTTTTTATTAATCGCCGCGTTCATTGTGAACCAAGGCAGACTCGCGCATTTAACCCGCGAAGGGTAGTCGTGCACTCCCTGAAAAACCGAAAGTTTCCCCAAATCTTTTTTTGAGTCGCCGCCAAGCATCGCCCTGAAATTTTCAAATAATTCCAGAGCCTCTTTTTTGCTTTTACCTTTGATCGACTCGGTCATCATAGATGCTGATGATTTGGAAATCGCGCAACCCGAACCCCTAAAAGTTATTTTTGTGATATTTCCGTCTTCCAGCTTGATGAAGACTCCATATTTATCGCCACAAAGAGGATTAATTCCCTCCGCGTGAAAGTCCGCACCGCGCATTTCCCCAAAATTTTTTGGATTTTTATTGTGGTCGATTATAAGCTCGCGGTATAAATCTTTAATATCCATTGAAAACTTTTATTAATTTTCCGATTTCCGCGCAAAGTTTATCAATCTCTTCTTTGCTGTTGTAAACCGCGAAAGATATTCTGGTTGTTGCGGGAATCCCAAACTTATCCATAACGGGTTGCGTACAATGCTGGCCCGTGCGTACGCAAATTCCTTCATTGTCTAAAAAAGTTCCGATGTCGTGAGGATGAATGCCTTCGATTACGAAGGAAATAACCGGCCCTTTAACTTTTGCGTTTCCTATAATTTTCAGAGCTTTTATTTCTTTCAATTTCATGGTCGCGTATTCCAAAAGTTCTTCCTCGATTTTCCCGATTTTGTCCCAGCCGATTTTTTGCAAATAATGGATTGCCGCTCCCAGTCCGATGACGCCTTCAATGTTGGGCGTTCCGGCTTCAAATTTGTAGGGCAAATGATGATATATGGTCTTCTTGAAACCGACTTTCAAAATCATGTCGCCACCGCCCTGGTATGGTGGCATTTTTTCAAGCAGTTTTTCTTTGCCGTAAAGTACGCCGATTCCGGTCGGCCCGTAAATTTTGTGCCCGGAAAAAACAAAAAAATCGCAGTCCAAATCTTGCACATCGATTTTCATATGCTGTGCCGATTGAGCTCCGTCAATCAACACAGGAATTCCTTTTTCGTGCGCCGCCGCTATGATTTTTTTGACCGGATTCACCGTCCCCAAACTGTTTGAAACATGCACCAGCGCGAGCAATTTTGTATTTTTATTCAGCATCCTTCTGAGTTTTTCCATTTCCAGTTCGCCTCTAACATTAATCGGAACGACTCGTAATTTCGCGCCGGTCCTTTCACAAAGCATTTGCCACGGAACAATGTTGGAGTGGTGCTCCATTTCGGTAATTATAATTTCATCACCTTTTTTGATTTGACTGCCGAATGAAGTCGCCACAAGATTAATTCCCCCCGTAGTTCCGCCGGTGAAAATAATTTCTTTCACGCTTTTGGCGTTCAAAAAATCTTTTACCCGTTGGCGGGTATGTTCGTATGCCTCCGTCGCCCTTTCGCTCAAACTGTAAACTCCGCGGTGTACGTTGCTGTTTGTGAATCTGTAGAAATTCGAAATCGCCTCGATCACGCAGTAAGGTTTTTGCGTTGTGGAAGCGTTGTCCAAATAGATTAATCCGCCGTTCAAAATTGGAAATTCGTTTTTCATATTTTTAATTTTTTACCGATTTTTTTGCGAAGCGAACTTTGCATCTTCGCATCATTTATACCTGAAATCAGGTCATCGACAAAGGCCTCAATCAAAATCTTGCGCGCCTCGTCTTCACCGATTCCGCGCGCCTTCAAATAAAAAATCGCCTCACGGTCAATCTGACCCGTCGTCGCTCCATGAGTACAATTAACGTCCTCCGCAAAAATTTCCAGCTGAGGTTTGCTGTTCATTGTGGCATCATCCGACATCAAAATATTTTTATTTAACTGGTAAGCATGCGTCTTGTCCGCGCCTTTTTCCACTCTAATCTTTCCGTCGAAAACTCCCATCGAATGTCCGCCCAAAATGCTTTTGTAAATTTGATTGCTGGTGGTACGACCGACTTTATGCCGCACAAAAGTATGATTTTCGATTATCTCCTTGCCGTCGGAAATCATTAAGCCCGAAAGCGCCGCCGCCGCGCCCTTGCCTGACAGCTCAACTTGCAGTTTGTTTATAATTTTCCCGCCCATGCTTAATGTAAAAACGTCGGCGCGGCTGTTTTTTCCCAGAACAATTTCCACTTCGCTTTCGCAGGATTCATCCTGAATCAAATATAGCTTCAAACTCTCACCATCTTTGACTTTGAACTCGAATTTGCCGGAACCTGAAATGACTTTTTTCATTTTAATGAAATCAGCTCGTCTTTCACAAAGTCATAACCCTTCTTTTCAAGCTCCTTAGCGAGCTCTTTATCACCGGACTTAATGATTCTTCCTTTGTACAAAACGTGTACAAAATCGGGAAGAATGTAATCTAAAATTCTCTGGTAATGTGTGACAAGAATTATCGCATTGTCTTTGCTTCGCAATTTATTTATTCCTTTCGCGATTGTTTTTAGAGCGTCGATATCGAGTCCGGAATCTGTTTCATCCAAAATCGCAAGTTTTGGTTCCAAAAGAGCCATTTGCAAAATTTCATTTCGTTTTTTTTCACCTCCGGAAAATCCTTCGTTTAAAGGCCGTTCCAAAAGATCCTCGTCTAACTTTACAATTTTACGTTTTTCATCAAGCAAATTTCTAAATTCCACGCTGTCGAACGCGTCAAAGCCGCGGCTTTTCCTGACTTCATTCACGGCTATCTTCAAAAAATTCATATTTGTAAGTCCCGGAATTTCCACCGGATATTGGAATGCCAAAAACACGCCTTTCCGGGCTCTTTCCTCAGGTTTCAAGCTCAACAAATTTTCCCCCTTAAAACTGACTTCACCGCTTTCAACCTTGTATCCTTCTTTTCCGGCCAGCACCATTGAGAGCGTGCTTTTCCCGGCTCCGTTCGGGCCCATAATCACGTGTACTTCTCCTTTTTTAACCTTCAAATTGATTCCTTTCAGAATTTGTTTTTTGTCCGCCGAAACTTTTAAATTTTTAATTTCAAGCATATTAGCCGACACCGCCTTCCAGGCTTATTAATAAAAGTCTTTCCGCTTCCACAGAAAACTCCAAAGGGAGTTTGCGGAATACCTCCCTGCAAAAACCGCCGACAATCATGCTCGCCGCTTCTTCGGAAGAAATCCCGCGTTGATTACAATAAAAAATCTGGTCTTCGCCGATTTTCGATGTGCAGGCTTCATGTTCGACGGTCGAAGATTTATTTTGTACCACCATCTCGGGGAAGGTGTGAGCCCCGCAATCTTTTCCGATCAACAATGAATCGCATTGAGTGTAGTTGCGCGCGTTTTCCGCACTCTTTAAAACTTTAACCTGACCTCGATATGTATTGTTCGATTTACCGGCCGCGATGCCCTTGGAAATAATTCGACTCCGCGTGTTTTTACCGATATGAATCATTTTTGTTCCCGTATCCGCCTGCTGATAATTATTCGTCATCGCGATCGAATAAAATTCTCCCGAGCTGTTGTCTCCGCTCAAAATAACACTGGGATATTTCCACGTAATTGCCGAACCGGTTTCAACTTGCGTCCATGAAATTTTAGAATTCGCGCCAATGCAGTGTCCGCGTTTCGTCACAAAGTTATAAATTCCGCCTTTCCCGTTTTTATCACCCGGATACCAATTTTGCACGGTCGAATATTTCACTTCCGCGCCCTCGAGCGCCACAATTTCCACCACCGCGGCGTGCAACTGATTTTCATCACGCATCGGGGCGCTGCAACCTTCCAAATAACTCACGTATGCTCCGTCCTCCGCCACAATCAAAGTTCTTTCAAATTGCCCTGTCTTGGCCGCGTTTATTCTGAAATAAGTTGAAAGTTCCATGGGACATCTCACGCCCTTTGGAATAAAACAGAAAGAACCATCGGTAAACACCGCCGAATTCAAAGCCGCAAAAAAGTTATCGCCGCTTGGAACAACAGTGCCAAGATATTTCCGCACCAATTCCGGATATTCCCGAACCGCCTCGCTGAAAGAACAAAATATAATTCCCATCTCGGCCAAATTCGCTTTGAAAGTCGTCGCGACTGAAACGCTATCCAAAACCGCGTCCACCGCAA
>CAYIRB010000062.1:0-6363 GCA_964365765.1 uncultured Candidatus Peribacteria bacterium | reverse complement strand
CTATTGTTCCGCCCTCGTTGCCGCCGTCCGGACCGATATCCAAAATGTAATCGGCGGACTTGATGACGTCCAAATTATGCTCGATGACAAGAACCGTATTGCCCATTTCCACAAGTTCTTGCAGGACTTCAATCAATTTTCTTACGTCGTCGAAATGCAAACCCGTCGTGGGTTCGTCCAATATATAGAGAGTGCGTCCGGTTGAACGTTTGGAAAGTTCCGTTGAAAGTTTGATGCGTTGCGCCTCGCCCCCCGAAAGAGTTGTGGCGGATTGCCCAATGTGCAAGTAGCCCAGTCCGACTTTTGAGAGCGTTTCCATTTTTACTTTGACGGCCGGAATCGCGTCGAAGAATTCAAGTGATTCGTCCACAGTCATGTCCAAAACTTCCGAAATGTTTTTGCCGCGGTAAGTGATTTCAAGCGCCTCGCGGTTGTAGCGTTTTCCCTTACATACTTCGCAAGGGACATATACGTCAGGCAAAAAGTGCATTTCTATTTTTTTGAGTCCGTCGCCTTGGCAGACTTCGCAACGCCCGCCCTTGACGTTAAAGGAGAATCGGCCTGATTTGTAGCCGCGCAAACGGGCTTCGGAAGTCTGGGCGAAGAGGTCGCGAATATCCGTGAAAACTCCCGTGTAAGTCGCGGGGTTCGAGCGCGGAGTCCGCCCTATCGGCGATTGATCTATGTTGATCAGTTTGTCGATGTGCTCGATTCCGCGAATATCGCGATGGGCGCCCGCGATTTGCTTACTACGGTTGATGACCGAAGAAACTTTTTTCACAAGAATATCATTGATGAGAGTTGATTTGCCGGAGCCGGAAACGCCGGTCACGCAAACAAAAACGCCGAGTGGAAATTCCGCGTCCATATTCTTTAAATTATGTTCGGACGCGCCGAATATTTCCAGTTTTTTTCCGTTTCCAACCCTTCGTTTTTTGGGCACGGGAATGGATTTTTTGCCGGAGAGGTATTGACCGGTCACCGAGTTTTTATTTGCCATTATTTCTTTCGGATTTCCTTCCGCGACAACGTAACCGCCGTGCTTACCGGCTCCGGGTCCGATGTCCAAAATATGGTCCGCCGCGAGCATTGTGTCGATGTCATGCTCGACCACTATCACCGTATTACCGATGTCACGCAAAGTTGTCAGAGTTTTAATCAATTTTTCATTGTCGTTTTGATGCAATCCAATGGAAGGCTCGTCCAAAACGTAGAGCACACCCACAAGGTGCGAGCCGATTTGAGTCGCCAAGCGGATTCTCTGTGCCTCGCCTCCTGAAAGCGTGTTGGCCGCGCGATCCAAAGTAAGGTAAGAAACGCCCACGTTGTCCAAAAATTTAAGACGGGAATTGATTTCGCGTAGAATTGGCTCCGCGATAATTTTTTGAGTGTCGGACAAAAACATGGCGGCGAAAAATTTGGAACATTCGTGAATCGAAAAATTTGTGATGTTCACAATGGATTTTTCGTCGACTTTTACGGAAAGCATTTCCGGTTTTAAGCGTTTTCCGTCGCAGGCGGGGCAGAGCAATACCCGCATAAATTGTTCGATTTTTTTCCGCACGTAATCGGAGTCGGTTTCCAAAAAGCGCCGCTCCAAATTCGGGATCACGCCTTCAAAACGGCTTTGGAACTCGCCTTTCGCGCCGCCGTCTCCGGATGCCATTTTGACCAGATATTTTTGATCTCCTGTTCCGAACAAAATCATTTGCACATGTTTTTCGTTCAAGTCTTCAACTGGCATGTCCATTGAAAAGCCGTGTTTTTTCGCGACGGATTCCAAAATGCCGTTGTACCAAGACAAGTGCGAAGTTGTGGCCGACCAAGGCATAATCGCGCCTTCGGAGAGGCTCAATTTTTTATGCGGAATTACAAGCTCCGGGTCGATTTCCAATTTTGTGCCGAGACCGTGGCAAGTTTCACACGCGCCATGCGGACTATTGAAAGAGAAATTGCGCGGTTCGAGTTCCGGAAGTGAAACTTCGGGGTGAGATTCACAGGAAAAATGCTCCGAAAAGGTCTGAACTTCATTCTTGTCTTTGTCCAAAATCATCATGACTCCTTCCCCGTGTTTTATGGCCATTTCAACGGAATCGGCAAGACGCGACCGGTCGGGATTTGGCAATTCCACTTTTTCACCCGTCGAAAGTTTCTTGTATTGTTTATCGAGATTTTTCACCACAAGACGATCCACCACGATTTCAATGTCATGCGACTTGTTTTTGTCCAAAGTCGGCAGTTCGAGCACCGAATAAATTTCACCGTCGATTCGCACGCGCACAAAGCCGTCACGCTTAATATTTTCAATAGCTTTTTCGTGCGCGCCTTTCCTTCCGCGAAGCACGGATGCCATAATAATAATCTTTTTTCCCTCCTCCATGGCCGCCACGTGATCGACGATTTGGCTGGCCGTCTGTCTGACAATCGGCTTATCGCATTTTGGACAATGCGGCGACCCGATTCGGGCGAAAAGAAGCCTCAAATAATCATAAATTTCCGTTACCGTCCCCACGGTTGAGCGCGGATTTCGCGGCGCGGTCTTTTGATCAATGGAAATGGCCGGTGAAAGTCCCTCTATCGATTCCACGTCGGGCTTATCCATGAGTTGCAGAAACTGCCGCGCGTAGGTTGAAAGCGACTCAACATAGCGGCGCTGGCCTTCCGCGTAAATCGTGTCGAAAGCCAGTGTTGATTTTCCGGAACCGGAAAGGCCGGTAATCACAGTCAGCTTATCCCGCGGGATTTCAACATTTATATTCTTCAAGTTGTGCATCTTCGCGCCCTTGACAATAATTTTATCAAATGCCATAAACGACTAAATTTTTACGTAGAAAGAGTTTATCAGACTATTTCACATAACGCAAGAATCTAAACCGATTGCCCCGACTCGACAAGATGCCCGTATTTTTTTAGGTTTTCTTTCTTTTTAAACAAGTAGTCCAAATATGTGTACCCAAAGAACAAGAAAGGCACCATAAAGGAAGTTATGCCCAATTCAAGCAATATATTGAACAGCGCATGCAGACAGACCGCGAACATCAGCCCTTCGCTTATTTTTTCCTGGGCGAATACTCTGTGCTTTTTGAAGTGGAAAACCGTGTACAGGAAATTGATGAAAGGATGTCTCTTTTTACGGTGTTCTTCCGCCCAAACCGGCTCCGCGAAGTAAGCCAAGCCGTAGTAATAACCGTAAACGCCGGAGAACAAAACGTGCGCGAAAGTCGAGAAAAGCGCCCTGAAAATGAAAGAAAGCATGATGATTTGCGCGTCCTGAAATTGCCAAATGTAGTAAAAGTAGAGAATGTTTTCAAGAAAAGCGAAGCCGAGCGCCGCTATGATCGAAAATTCAATAGCGTCGTCTATGTTTCTGAAAAATCCCCTGTCGGCCTTCACGACAACGATATGCTTCATGTACTCCTCAATTACGCCCACAAACATGAAAGCCACGACCGAACCGACAGGTAGTGTTAACAGGCTTGTAATCGCGAAAATGTCCGCTGTCAGATTGGTGGTGTAATTAAAGATATTTATCTCCGGCAAATAGCGCCAACTCCATTTATAGAGAAGAATCGGCAAAACAGCGGCGATTCCCAGCACAAAAGTCTGAATGGCTTTGGGCTTGGAAACTTCGTCTTTTTTATAGAAAATACGCGCCCAAATAAAAGCGGGCACGCTGGCCAGTAATACCGATAAGAGTAAACTTGCTTCTTTTGGCATAATTAGTATTAATCTCTTAATTATAGCATAAAGAAGGTCGGGGAACAAGGCTCCGGACTTAGCTTTACAGGTTTGCCGGTACGGATGTGACCACTCCGGACTCTATTTTGAAAACTCGCGCGTTTTTCAAACTTTTGAGATTTTCGATATGACAGGAAGTAATGACCGTCTGGTAGGATTCCACCAGCTTGCAGAGATGCGCCTGACGTTCTTCATCCAACTCCGAAAAGACGTCATCAAGAAGCAGAATGGGTTTTATTCCGGACATTTTTTCGATATAGCGAATTTCCGCGATTTTTAGGGCTAAAACGGCACTGCGCTGTTCCCCGCGGGAGGCGAATTCGGCAATATCGCGGCCGTTAATGCAGACTTTGAAGTCGTCGCGGTGGGGACCGACTGAAGTGGAAAAACGGATGTCGTTGGGGCGGGCGGCGAATATTTGCTCGTCAAAATGCTCGGTATTCGGCCGGTAATGAAAGTCGATATTTTCGTTTGAGGCGGAAATCGAGGTGTAAATTGCACTTAAATTGGAATTGATAAAAGTCGCGAAGCCGGTTCGATGTTTCCATATTACCGCTGCCGATTCGATCATTTTTTCGTCCCAAACGTCGAGCTCGCTTTCGCTCGCTCTCCTTGCCGCTATCCGCTTCAAAAGGGCGTTTCTTTGCTTCAAAACGTGTTGGTATTCGGAAAATGTTTGCAAGTATTCCGACGAAAGCTGTAGCAAAAGTCGGTCGAAATATTGGCGCCGAAGGCGCGGGCTTCCGCCTATCATTTGCAAATTGTCGGGCGTGAAAAGCACCACGCGCAAATTACCGATGTAGTCTTTGGGCGAGCTGAGCTTCCCCTGTTTTTTGATTTTTTTCGAGGCGGGTTCCCTTTCCATGAATATTTCGAGTTCTTTTTTATCGACGAGAACTTTTACGCGGCCGTGCGGCCTGTCCCACGCAAGAGTTTCAAGAAATCCGGAGGCGCGAAAAGATTTGCCAAACGCGGCGAAGGCTATGGCTTCTAGAAGATTTGTTTTTCCCTGCGCGTTTTCGCCCACAAAAGCGGTAAGACCCGTGTCAAAATCCAGTTCGAGAGACTCGTAGTTGCGAAAATTTTCCAGCTTTAGCGATTTCAGTATCATGTTGTAAGTTTAACGCGGGGTGATAAGATATGCTAAGTAAAAATTTTCTTTATGGCTGAAAACGATAAGGTTACCGGCATGAGGCATTCGGCGGCGCATGTGCTGGCGCAAGCGGTTTTGGATATGTTTCCAGAGGCGAAATTGGCGATTGGCCCTGCAATCGAGAACGGTTTTTATTACGACTTCGACTTGCCGCGAACGCTCATTCCGGAGGATTTGCCGATTTTGGAAAAGAAAATGAAGCATATCGTGAAACAAAATCAGAAATTTGTCGGGCGCGAAGAAGACGGGAAAAAGTCGCGGGAATTTTTGAAGAAAATCAAGCAACCTTACAAAGTCGAGCTTTTGGATGAATTTTTGAAGGAAGGGAAAACCATAACTTTTTACGAAAATGTGCGCGCGGACGGGAGCGTGGCGTATGTGGACATGTGCAAGGGCGGACATTCAAAGTCGACCGGGGAAATCGGCCCGTTCAAGCTCACGAAAATCGCCGGCGCCTATTGGCGAGGTGACGAAAAACGTCCGCAATTGCAGAGAATTTACGGCGTCTGCTTTGAAACTCAAAAGGAACTCGACGAACATTTGACAATGCTGGCGGAAGCGGAAAAGCGAGACCATCGCAAACTCGGCAAGGACTTGGAAATTTACATTATGAGCGACGAAGTCGGGCCCGGCTTGCCGCTTTGGCTTCCGAATGGAACGATAATAGTCGATGAAATTGAAAAACTGGCGAAGGAAATGGAATCCGCGGGCGGGTACTCGCGAGTGCGCACTCCGCACATTACAAAGGGCTCGCTTTATCACAAGTCCGGCCATCTTCCTTACTACGCCGCTTCGATGTTCCCGCCCATGAAGCTCGACGGCGAGGAAGAATACTATTTGAAACCGATGAATTGTCCGCATCACCATTTGATTTACGGGAGCAAAACCAGATCCTACCGCGACCTGCCCCTGCGTTTGGCGGAGTACGGACACTGTTACCGTTTTGAGGACAGCGGTGCGCTCTTCGGTTTGATGCGTGTGCGTTCCCTTTGCATGAATGACGCGCATATTTACTGCGCTCCGGATCAATTCGAGAGCGAGTTTTTGGCGGTGATGGAAATGTATAAAAAATATTTTGAAATTTTCGGAATCGAAAAATACATGATGCGGCTTTCTTTGCATGATAAAGAAGGGCTGGGAAAAAAATTCGTGGATGAAGCGAAACTTTGGGAAAAGACGGAAAACGAAGTCAGAAAGGCCATGAAAAAATCGGGCGTTGATTTTGTGGAAGTTCCCGGGGAAGCCGCTTTCTACGGACCCAAAATCGACGTGGAAATTTGGTCCGCGATAGGCCGCGAATTTACTTTGGCGACGAATCAGCTCGATTTCGCCGTTCCCAAAAGATTCGGCTTGACCTACGTCGGCGCCGACGGAAAGGAAAAAACTCCGCTCTGCATTCATCGCGCGCCCCTCTCCACGCATGAACGTTTGGTCGGGTTTTTGATAGAACATTTCGCCGGAGCCTTTCCGAC
>CAYIRB010000061.1:0-6495 GCA_964365765.1 uncultured Candidatus Peribacteria bacterium | reverse complement strand
GCATCCATTGTTGTGGATAGCGTAATTGTTCCACTGGCCGAGAATGCGATTGTATCCGCGCCCGCGTTCGCGTTCGCGTCGATTATCGCTTGCCTTAATGAACCGGCTCCGTTATCCGCCGTTGTCGAGACCGTGTATGTCGCGGCTTTTGTAAGCGGGATGTTATGCAAAAAAGTGGCCGGTACCACTATGGATATCGCCAGCACAAGTGCTGTAAATGCGGAGATGTACTTGCGGCAAACTTTTTTGAGCATATACGTGATTTTTATTTTTGTATCTCTTGATTATACCAAAATTCTGCTCTTTACGCAAGGCTTATATGCTGTCCGGTTTTAATCTGTTGCGACTTATTTGACCGTTACCGATTTTGCCAAATTGCGCGGCATGTCGGGGTTGTTTCGTCGCGCCAAGGCGAGCTTGTAGGCAAGCATTTGAATCGGAATGATATTAACGATAGGCGAGGCTTGACCTATGTCGGGAACTTTTATCCAGATGTCAAAAACTTCCGCGTTTTCCGGCGCGATTCCGATTATCAGTCCGCCGCGCGATTTCACTTCCATCGCGTTTGATAGAATTTCCGATTTATATTCTTCATTCGACGCTATGACTATGCAGGGCGTGCCATCGGAAATCAGAGCTATGGGGCCATGTTTCAATTCACCTCCCGCGAAGCCTTCCGCGTGAATATAGGAAACTTCTTGCAATTTAATCGCGGCTTCCAAAGCTATTGGAAAGTTGGATCCGCGACCGATTATCACAATGTCTTTTGAATCTTTTATTTCATCGCTCAAGGCGTCGATTCTTTCCTCATAGCGCGGATTTAACATGTCGTTGATTTTACCTTGCGCGGCAACCAGCATTTGTTTCCCTTCGTCCAATTTGTCGGCTACGGCATAGGCGAGCAAAGTCAAAATCGCGATTTGCGAAGTGGTCGCTTTTGTTGAAGCCACGGCTTTTTCCGGGCCCGCTTTAAGGGGAAGAACTATGTCGGAAAGACGCGCCATCGTTGAGGTTTCAACATTTACGATTGAAACAACAGTCGCGCCTTTTGATTTGGCGATTTCAATCGCTTCCAGCGTATCGGCGGTTTCTCCCGATTGTGAAATCGCTATTACAAGCGAACGGTCGGTCAAAAAGTTTTTTACGCTCGCGAATTCCGAACCGAATTTGACGTTGACGTGTTTTTTGGCGATTTCGCCGAATAAATATTCGCCGACCATTGCCACTTTGCCGGCCGTGCCGCATCCCACCAGGTAAGTTCCGTAGGCGTGTTTGATTTTTTCAGCCAGATTCATCAATTTTTCCGTGTCCAAATTTATCGCCCGCGCGATGGTTTCTTTTTGTTCCATGATTTCTTTCATCATGAAGTGCGAGTAATTGCCTTTGTCGGCCATTTCTTCCTTCCAGTCAATTGAAATCACTCTCTTTTCGATCTCATTTTCATTTTCAATATCAAAGAACCGCGCCCCGTTTTCGTCGATTACAACCATTTGGTTGTCGTCCAAATACATCACGTCTTTTGTGTATTCAAGAAAAGCCGGCACGTCGGAAGCTATAAAGTATGCTCCGTCCTTTGCTTTCCCCACTATAAGAGGAGATCCGCGCCGCGCCGCGATGATTTTGTTTTCATATTTGCTGATGGAAAGAATCGCGTAGCGTCCGGTAACCATTCCACATGCCTTAATGAAGGCTTTTTCAAAACCTTCTTCCTTTATACGGTCTTCAACCAAATGAGCGAAGACTTCGGAATCCGTTTCGGATCTGAATTGATGTCCTTCCTCTATAAGCTTCTGTTTTAGTTCGAGATAATTTTCAAAAATGCCGTTGTGCACCACGACCACATCACCGTTTTCCGTGCTGTGCGGATGCGCATTGTATTGAGTGACTCCTCCGTGAGTGGCCCATCTGGAATGTCCCAACGCGAGGTGAGACGGCATGGAAACTTCACTGTTCAGCGAAATCACTTCGGAAATTTTGCCGACGTGTTTTTCTATGACAATCTCGCCATCGGCGCACTTCGCGGCAATGCCCCAAGAGTCATAGCCCCTGTATTCAAGTTTTTTCAAACCCTTCAGTACGATTTCCGCCGCTTTATTGTTAGGACCCAAATAGGAAAAGATTCCACACATAGTTTTTGCTTGTTAGCCAAGCCATTCTAATACTATAAAGCATCAAAAGCAATTGACTTGAATGTCTATGGTAAGTACCTTTTTACGGGTTTACCTTCGGATAAATGGCAAATGACGGATTGATAAGATGTTTGGATATCCCCGAGTGGGATGCTCCTCGGCATGATGAAATGGGTTCTCCCGTTGACAGACATCACGCCTTTGGTGTTTCGACGAGGGATCAATTGGCGGCGGTGTTGGAGTTTGCCGCCGAAGGGAATTTGCTTGTGTCTCCCGCGGGGGCGCTTTCGAGTTCTTCTCAGTTTAAATCTCCTCCGCGCGACTGGATGGAAAGACATAATAAGAAAGGAATTGTTCTTGTCGGTTTTGACGAAGGGCCGAAATCGGAATTTTCAACTTTGGAAGTGGATTCTAATGCAATGACCGCCACTGTTGGCGCGGCCGTTAATCTGCAAGCGCTTTCGGATGCGGTGGATGCCCGATCGGATGGAAAATTGGAAAATTTATTGACGATTACCACAATGAACGCCAAGGCTGTTGCAACTTTGCTTGGCAGCGGTGGAGTTTCCGATTCCGCGCATTCCGTGGATTCCGTGGCCCTGGGTTCGGAATGGATGGACGGTAAGGGTGGAGTCCATGAAGAAACTTATGTTCCCGGTGACTATTTTGATTATTCCAGTTTCAATGAAGTAAATCCCGCTCAGGTGGGTAGGGAAATGTCGGGAAGGGGCGGCCCGTTTGGAATCGGCTTGGATGCCACTGTTAAATTATTTCATGCACCTGTGAATATAGTCAGGGCGATTTATCCTTTCGCCCGCGGGAACAAGTCTTTGGATGATGTGAGAAGAGATTTTTTGCAGACCATAGTCGAATTGAACAAAGCAAGACGGCAAAACGGATTGTTGCTCGCTCCGCGCGCCATTGAGTATATGGATAAACACGCGGTTTCCTTGGCTCGTGACGCAATGGGGTGGTCGCCGAATTTAAGCGAGGACGTCGAATTTTTAATGGTGGTGGAGTTCGCGCAAACAAGGCGGGCGGATTTGAGCGATGCCTCAATCGGAATGAGTCTTTACAGTGACGGATTTATTCCGGAAGTATATGCGGACTACGCGGACGGCGTTTATTTTAACCGCAAGTCTACCGATGAAAATTCCCATTATAAAAAATTGGAAAGATTCAGACTTTTGGGACCCGAGCAAATTAGAGCTCTAAGAAAGCGCGATTTCCCAAAAGCGTCTACGGTATCTACGGACTTCGCGGTGGATGCTTCGAATGAAGCATTGGTGCAGTGGCACGGCGCGGAAATTTTCGCGCTTCAGGATCAAATTGCCGATCCGGCGGCGCGCACCGTTTTGTACGGTCACGGTTTTCACAGATTCGATCCCCACTTCAGAGTTGTCATGCCCGATGAAGCGGCATTCCAAGCGCACAGGGAGAGATTGCTTGATTTTGGTCATCGTTTCGTTGGCAAAGAAATGACTTACAGGGCAGAGGGAAGAAACTGTATGCGCGAACGTGGTGAAAAGCCGGAACTCGGTTTGCCCGGCGAGATTGATGCCGAAGTAATCGGAGCCAAAAGAAACGCTCACCATAGAGGTTCCAATGTGGAATTGCTTAATCGGCTCGATCCGCAGGAACTTTTTATACACAGGGCGAGGGAAAGACAGAGGGATTGATAAGATTATTTTTCGGCCTTGGTAAAATTTTCATATCCGGATTTTGTGACGCGGCCCATGTCCTCGATGCGCACACCGAATTTGCCTTCCAAATAAATTCCGGGTTCCACCGTCACAATCATATTTTCTTCCAGAATGTCTTTTGAACTCGCGCTCAAACTCGGGGCTTCATGCACGTCCAATCCGATCCCGTGGCCGAGGGAATGTCCGAAAAACTTTTCATATTTTCCCATGATTTTCCGCGCGGCCAAATCCGGAACCGCGGCTTTTACGTCGGACTTCACCGCTTTAATTGCCGCCAATTGCGCTTTCAGCACCAAATCGTAAATCGCCAGCTGTTCTTTTGTGCCTTTTCCAAAAAAGAAAGTTCTGGTCATGTCACTGCAATAGCCCGCAAATTTCATGCCCATATCTATTAACACAAGTTCATTATCATTAAGCTTTCGATTTGTGTTTTGGTGGTGGGGAACGGAAGAATTTTCCTGAAATCCCACAATCGGCTCGAATGCAATGTCATCCGCGCCCAAGTCGTGACCTATGGTTTTAATTTTCCATGCAATTTCGAGTTCGGTGATGCCCGGCTTGAGTAATTTTTTTATTCGCTCAAGGGTTTGTTCATTTATCAGTTGAGATTTTTTGAGCTTTGAGATTTCCACCGCGTCTTTATAACGCCGGAGTTCCTCTATCGTGTTTGCAATCGGAGTGAATTTCACACCTTTTAGTCTTTTTTTCCATATTTTCAAGTCATCCACCGTCATATGTTCACTTTCAAAAGCGATTGTTTTGGAGTTCCCGAGTATTTTTTTGAGTTTTTCAGGCAGGTTCCCGTCAATTTCGATAAATTTGAACTTGATTCTTGTCTGTTGTTTTTCGAGTTTTTTTGCGATTTCACGGTATCTGAAATCCGTGAAAAAATAGTTCTTATCGCCAAGTATCAAAAAACCGTTTGAACCGCTGAAGCCAGCCAAATACTTGACATTTGCCGGATGACTTACTAGAGTTCGGTTCATAGGGTTTGAATTGACTTGGAACATTCTAACTTCTTTAACACTTAATTAAAAGGTATATGGCATTGAGAGTAATAAAAGATGGAGATAGGCCCGAATCGATTGTCAGCAAAGGCTATTTGGTAAATAATTTCAATCCGCAGGAGGTTGTACGGTTTCCGGATGTTGCTGAGAATGTGGCATACGAGTCACTAATGGCTGATGGTGAGTACGAGTCTCTTTCAAGAGCCGATAAACAAAAATGTCGGCCGACCATACTGCAAATCCCCGGTGTAGAGGGTCCGGTAAAGGCGCTTGCGATTGGTGAAAAGTTTGCGATCATCAGTCTATTTGTTGCAGATTGTCAGCAAGGTACTTTCCCCATGAGCTCACCTCACGGGAATCATATTTACTTGGATGCCAGGGATTATGTGACGGCGAAGTTCCACCGTGAATTTAAGGAGGCCTTGCGTAATGATTAGCCTATAACCGCTTTATTTATGCGAAGAAGTAGAAGTTGCATCGACGGCATACCCGTTCATGAGGCTGATATACAAGATTCCGGCCGTGTCAGAGTTGAGACGCCTGTTCGGGAGTGGCCCATAATAGAAGGTTTACAGCTAGGAGATGGGGAGCTTACAAAAGGTGCAGTGCTATCTGGTGTCGGTTTGGTCCGGGCACGGATTGCCAACTTATTGTTTCCGGCGCTGAGGTTGGATACCGTAAACGCAGTGGAGATTCATATACACGGACTCGGGCAAGGAATGGAGTTCAGTCCGCGTGGAGATTCCAAAGACGGATGTTCGTCTTTTTATATATCTCAAGAAGCAAAACAAATTTCAGCCGACATCGCGCGGAGCAAGCTTAAACGCGCTGTAGGAAGTAACGAATAATGGATTCAGGGTCCTTGTCCTTAAGGTCTTCGTCCGCTTCGGAGAGAAGTTTCTCGACTTGAGATTTCTTGTAGCCTAAGCCCTCCAGCGCTTTCACTATATCCGCGTCGATTGCATTTGTTTTGAGAGGATTTTGTTTTCTGTCGTTCAAATTGGCCGGTTCGACTTTATTTTTAAGTTCAAGAATCAATCGTTCGGCGATTTTTTTGCCCACGCCGGGGATTTTTGTAAGTTTGGTGACGTCACCGGTGAAAATCGCGGTTTGTATCTGTTCCGTGGGTTGATTGAGTATTTCCAGAGCCATTTTGGGTCCGATTCCGTTTATTGTAAGCAATAATTCGAAAAAGTTGAGCTCTTTTTTTGTTCGAAAGCCGTAGAGAACCAGCGCATCCTCGCGAACATGGGTGTGAATATGTAGCGTAATGTCATTTTCCGCACTTTGGACCAGCTCGTTCGGGGCGAAAACATGGTAACCGACTCCGTTTACGAACAAAATAATTGCTCGTTCTTCCTTGGACTCGATTGTACCTTTTAAAAGTCTAATCATTTGATTGAAATGCGGCCAAAAATTCCTTTTTAAAGATTTGGAAGCTCCCGTGACTTATATGATAGCGAATTTGCTCCATTAAATGAAATAGAAATGCGATATTGTGCATTGTCAGCAGTCGGATTCCCAACATTTCATTTTCAGTCAACAGGTGGCGGATATAGCTTTTGGAAAACTCTTGCGAAGCGTAATGCGGGACATCCGGATCGAGCGGGGAGTCGTCAAAATTATATTTTTCGTTCGTGATGTCGTTGCGGCCTA
>CAYIRB010000060.1:0-6514 GCA_964365765.1 uncultured Candidatus Peribacteria bacterium | reverse complement strand
AGTTGTGATTCATTTGGCGGGACAGGTCGCCGTTACGACTTCGGTGGCGGATCCGCGGAATGATTTTGATGTGAACGCTTTTGGGAGTTTCAATGTTCTGGAGGCGTGCCGGAAGCTGAATCCGATGCCGATTGTGCTCTATTCTTCGACAAATAAAGTGTATGGCGGAATGGAAGATGTTGGAATAGTGGAAAAAAACGGACGATATGCTTATGAAGGCCTTGATATGGGTGTTTCCGAGGATCGCGGGCTGGATTTCCACTCGCCTTACGGTTGTTCAAAAGGAGCGGCCGATCAGTATTTTCATGATTATTTCAGAATTTACGGCTTAAAGACGGTGGTTTTGAGGCAGTCTTGCATTTACGGTTACAGACAATTCGGAGTTGAAGATCAAGGTTGGGTGGCATGGTTCGCCATAGCGGCCATGTTCGACAAGAAATTGACCGTTTACGGGGACGGCAAACAGGTTCGAGATGTACTGTTTATTGAGGATTTGATGCGCGCCTACGATTTGGCGCTCCAAAATATCGAGAAGACGGCCGGCCAAGTGTATAACGTGGGAGGCGGACCGCAAAAAACCCTTTCGCTTTTGGAACTTTTGGATTATTTGGGCAAGTTTTTCGGCAAAAAAATCGAGTATAACTTCGACGATTGGAGGCCGGGCGATCAGTTTATTTACATTTCGGACATTCGAAAGGCGAAGGCGGACTTCGGTTGGGAGCCGGAATTCGGCGCGGAAGAAGGAGTGAAGAAGCTAATCGCGTGGATTGCCGATAATAAGAAAATGTTTGAGGAGTTTGACGGACGTTTGAGAGATCATAGAAACATTCGACAAGAAAATGAATCATTGGAAAAACAAAGAACTGCCTGAATTGGGCGTCGTTACGCCGATTTTTCCGCCCGATATCGGCGGGCCGGCTTCGTATATTTACGAGCTTTGTCAAAGATTGAAGGGTGATTTTGCAATTCGCGGAGCGGCATTCTGCGAGGGTAAAGCCCTGCTGATAAAAAACGTGGAAATTCATTCCATAAATCCGCGCCGCTTTACATTTTTCGGGCGGCAATGGCGGCTTTGGAAGGCTTTGAAAAAGTATTTGCGAAATGCGAATACGCTGTACATTCAAGGGCCGGTCGTCGTTGGTTTATTATCCGTTTTATTCGCAAAAAGATTCGGGATAAAGTCGGTGATGAAGTTCGTTGGCGATATCGCGTGGGAGGAGGCGTCCCGCGAGGGGAAAACCGCTTTAAGCTTGGATGAATGGCTCGATTCGCCAAAAAAAGATTTTAAGTCGAAAATGTTGCGAGCCGTGCAAAAATACGGTTTTAAGAATGTCGGAGTGATAGTCGTGCCGTCGATGTATTTGAAAAATCTGCTTATGAAATATTATGAAGTGCCGGAAGCGAAAATTCACATGATTTACAACGCCTTCGACTACCGAAGCGTCCAAAGAAAGTTCGGGGACAGAGCTTTTAAACTGATGACGGCGGGGAGATTCGTGCCGCATAAACATATCGGCATGATTATTGAGGCCATGACTTTGTTGCCGGACGAATATTGTCTGAATATTTTCGGCGAAGGGCCGGAAGAGAAGAATTTGCTGTCGAAAGTGGAAGAATTGAATTTGGGCGCGCGCGTGAAATTCAGGGGGCAGATTTCCCATCAAGAGCTTTCGAAGGAAATGGAAAAACACGATATGTTTGTGCTCTATTCAAGCTATGAGGGGCTCCCGCATGTCGTGCTGGAAGCTTTTGCCGCGAGATGTCCGGTCGTCGCTTCCGATATTTCAGGCACGCGCGAGGTGGCGATAAATGGCAAAACGGCCATGTTGGCGGAAGGCGGCAATCCAAAAAGGCTGGCTGAAGCGGTTCGGAATCTTTCGTGGGACAGAAAAAAAAGAGAGAGATTCAGCATGGAAGCCGTTAAGCTACTCAAGAGCGAGTTTTCGTGGAATACTCATATTGAGAAACTGAAGGAAATTCTATGAAGAAAAATATATTGATGATCAGCGGCGACAGCGGGATAGCCCGCGGCAAGCGGAATATTTTTTATGAAATGCTGAAAGAATTTTCAAAGTATTTTGAAAACGTGCATGTGATAACAGGTTCAAACGGGATTGGCAAAACTTTTACGATTCACGGGAACGTGCATATTCATCCGAATAATCGAAGCCGTTTTTTGAGGATGGATTTTTGGGGTCACGAAAATTTCGTTTATAAACGGGCATTGAAAATCAATAAGACGGATGGGTTGGATTTTGTGATTTCGCATGTTATTCCGCCGGTTTTCCCGGGCACGAAGGCCGGGATTCGAGTGGCGAAAGAACTGGGAATACCGCACTTCGCGGAGGTGATGCATATTCCCGGATTTCCAAAAGCCGAGGGCATTCGGGAGTTGATTGACCGCGCGGCAATGGGGCTTTTCATGAAAAGATATTTCGCGGAATTCGACAAAATCAGAATCATTAATCAGGGTGAAACACGGGATTTCTTGCTGAAGAGCGGAGTGCCCGCCGGCAAATTGATTTTTATTCCCGCGTTTTATGTGGATTTCGAGCTGTTTAAACCGCAGGGAAATATAAAACGAAACGAGCGGGCTTTTGTGTATTCCGGCAGATTTGAGACGAATAAAAATATTTTCGCGCTTTTGGATGCTTTTAAAATTGTTTCGAAGAGTTTTCCGTCGGCGAAATTGAAGATGATCGGGGATGGCGCTCTGCTTGATCGGGTAAAAAAATTCATAATAAAATACAAAATGGACGGGGTGGAAATATTGGGTTGGTTACCCGGACACGAGGATTTGGCGAAGGTTTATTGCGAGTCCGCTTGCTTGGTGATGCCCTCATTTTCCGAGGGCGGACCGCGCGTGACGCTTGAGGCCATGGCTTGCGAAACGGCGGTTATTTCGACTCCGGTTGGCATTATGAAGGAAGTTATTCGAGACGGAGAGAACTGTTTGCAAACGGGTTGGAGCGCGGCGGAAATCGCCGAAAAAATGATGTTCGTGTTGAAAGAACCCGATAAAACGCGCGCCATTGCCAAGGCCGGACAGCGCTCCGTGAAAGAGTTCGAATATCATAAGGCTATCAAATTTTACGCTGAAAGTTATCTGAATTTACATGTGGCTCGCCGGCGGCGAGTGATGAAAAAACTTTTTTACATTTTGCCGGAATACGAAAAGAATACGTCCACCCATTTTGGATACAATGTCGAATTGCTAGATGAAATCGCGAAAGAAACGGATGTTTTTTTGTTTATAGAAAAGGGCGAGCGTCCGGAATATTCGCGGATTCAAAAAATTTATGTCGGAAAATTTCGTTTTATTTTGTTTAGAATTTTGGAGAGGTTTTTTGTGTTCGGGGCGGCGAGGCTCTGCGGTTATCGGGATTTTTATTCGCACTACGCCTATTTGAGCGCGTCGATAGCCGGGCTGATTTGTCGTCTGAGTTTCGGGCGTCTTTGGTTCTGGCATTGCGAGATGCGCGGCGAGTATGAAACCAAGGGCTGTAACTTATGCGGTTTGGGCGATAAAATCACAAAGGATTGGCCGTTCAGATTTGTTTTGCGAGCATGCAATACTTTGATGACTTGTTCCAAAGAAATGAAGAAGTATTACGCGAGCGCGTTCCACGTACCGCAGGAAAAAATCAAAGTTTTGCCGAATTGGGTGGATACAAAAAAGTTGATGCCGCGTAAGCGGAAACCCGGGAATACGGTTTTATTTTTGCATTGGCTTTCACCCAGAAAAGGCAGCCGGATTTTGCCGGAGATTTTTGAGGCGGCGCGCGGCGCGAAGTTTATCGTGGCCGGAGAAGGGCCTGATTTTTCTTTTCTGAAGGACGAATTCAAAAGGCGAAAATTGAAGGTGGATATGGTCGGAGCCGTGGCGAATAAAGATATTTCGGATTTATTTCAAAAGGCGGATGTGTTCGTGAATCCTTCCCGAGAGGAAGAATTCGGGAGAGTGATGATTGAAGCAATGGCCGCAGGTTTGCCGATTGTGGCGACCAAAACATTGGGCGCGAAGGCGATTCTGTCAAAAAAACAGAGCGCGTTTACTTTCGATTACGAAAATCCGCGCGAAGGCGGGAATTTGATAAGTAAAATTTTGAGTTCAACAAAATTGAGGAAGGAGCTGAAAGAGGAAGGATTGAGCAGAGTTCAAGTGTTTGACAAAGATAGAATCGTCGAAGGGTTCAAGAAACTTTTTTAATGCGGAACACAAGGAATTTGCTGCCGAAGAAATTCCAGAACAGAACGATACCTATCGCGAAGATTTTTCCCAACACATCGTTCGTCCCGAAAAAATGAACGCTTATGAACAGTACTATTTCCGCCAAAACCAAGCCGAAAAGCAAGACGCTCATGAATTTTGAGTATTCCAGCGCTTTTTTGTCGTGTTTGCTTTTAAAAGTAAATGTGCGGTTCAAAAAATAACTGTTTGTTGAAGAAATCATGAATGCCAAAATATTCGCGATCAAGTAAAAAACCCCCAGTATTCTGGTGAAAAAAAGGTAGGCGAGCATGTCGATTCCGGTGTTCATCAATCCTACAAAACAAAACTTTATGAACTGTCTCAGGCTGACCGGAATTTTCTCAATGTGCTGTTTCATGTTGCGGATTATACCTGTATAATCGGCGCGATTCTATCTAAAATTTATGGCGAACAGACGCATTGAGTGGGTGATGGGAAAAGTGTTCGGCAAGCGGATTCTAGACATCGGTTTTGCCGGCGAGGAGGAAAAAAACGCGCATTTGCACAGAATGATTCGCGAAAAATATCCGGATTCTTTCATCGCCGGAATAGACACTAACGAGGAGTTGGTGAAAAGATATAATTTCCCAAACACGAGCGTTCAGTCGTTTTTGGACATGAAATTCGAGGACGGGGCTTTCGATACCGTGATACTGCTGGAGGTAATCGAGCATGTTTTGGACAGCGTCAAAGGTTTCGCGGAGGTTTCGCGGGTGCTGGAAAAAGGAGGTAAATTCATTATCACTACGCCCTGCTGTTACGGGCACTTGCATTGGCTAAGGCATTGGATTTTGTCGAATAAACCGTTCGCGAGGGCGAATTTCAGAAGTTTTTTGGGCAACGCCGATCATAAAATGTTTTGGGAACCGCTTTCGCTTTGCAATATTCTGGCGATGAATAATTTGAAGGTTACTGAGATGACGACCAGGAATCTCGCCCTTCCCTATCTACCTCAGTTCATGAAAAATCCGGCATGGCATTTTTGGCCTTTCAGTCGAATGGGCACTTACCTGTGCATAGTAGCGGAAAAACAATGAAAATTCTTTATTTAAGCAACAACAGATTCCCCACAGAAAAGGCGCACGGTCTTCAAATCGCGAAGATGTGCGAGGCGTTTACCGCCGAGGGCGCGGAGGTTTTGCTTGTCGCGCCGGAAAGAAGGCAAAAGGCCGCGGTGGGCGGCTGTTCCGCGAAAGAATTTTACGGTTTGAAAAATGAAATTGTGGTGCGAAGAATTTGGAATTTGGATTTTTTGTTGAGCGCATGGGTGCCGCGCCTGTTCGCGTACTTTTTGCAGAGTTTTTCATTCGCCCTGTCTTTCGCGTTAAGGCGTTGGAAATATAAAAAATATACGATTTACTCGAGAACTTTTCTGCCTTTGATGGGATATCGCGGACGCTGGTTTTTTGAAGCGCATACTTTTCCGAAAAGTTTTTTCGGGCGAATCGCTCAGAGGATTTTTCTGGGGAACGCGCGCGGGCTCGTTTGCATAAGCGAGGCTTTGGCAAAAAAATACGGCGCAATTTACAAGGGAGAAATCCTTATCGCCCATGACGGCGTCGACTTAGATTTGTTCGGAAAAGCAGGCGGCGGAAAAGGTGATCTTGTGCTTTACACGGGTTCGCCATACAAAGAAAAAGGCGTTTTGACTTTGGCTAAAGCATGTGAAAAATTAAAAGGGGTTAAATGCGTTTTTGTGGGTGGGAATGAGGATGAGCCGGAGTTTAATAAATTGCGTGGATTTGCCAAAAGATCTGTGGTTATTCCTTATGTGCGGCATACGGAAATTCCAAAATACATAGCGCAGGCGGCGCTCCTTGTTATTCCGAACAGCGCGAGGGATAAAGCCTTTTCGGAAGACACTTCGCCTTTGAAATTGTTCGAATATATGGCGAGCGGAAAGAAGATATTGGCAAGCGACGTGCCCGCGACAAGAGCGATTTTGGATGAAAGTACCGCTTGGTTTTTTAAGGCGGACGATGCGGATGATTTGCGAAAAAAAATCGTGGAAGCTTTGAGGTCTAAAGAAGATAGGGGGAAGCACGCGGCGCGGCTTGTTCTTAAATACTCGTGGAAGTTGCGGGCGAAAGCGATTCTGTCTTTTTTAAGTACCTGATAATCATCTTCGGCCGGCCGTTGTGATTGTAAATCAATGTATCGCCGGCAGCGGGTTTTTCGTAGTCGTAGTAGAATATCGCGATTGCGTCGCGCGACCGGTCGTATTCGGAAAGCGCCGTAAAGTCATAATCGTCTTTATACGCA
>CAYIRB010000059.1:0-6540 GCA_964365765.1 uncultured Candidatus Peribacteria bacterium | reverse complement strand
TTTTGACGTACTCCTTGAGTTCCGCCTCGGTCATTTTGTCGCAGGTTTCCATTTTTGTAAGTTTGGAGGCAAGCACTTTGTTGTGTTCGAGCTCATGTTTTAGGTCGAATTTTGCCGTTGATGGCCCGAAAATCACAATTTCATCCGCGTCCGTAAGTTTGGTAAGAACCTCTTTTGTGAAGGAATGCATTTCGTTTTCACGCCTATGCGCCTGCTTATTTTGATTTGTGATTGTGAACTGGTCGCCACCGCTCAATGTGCTTTTTCTGTGCGGTTCCACGGCTGAATTCATTTCACTGATCGTCATGTCGCCAACAGGGTTCGCTTTTACAACAAAGGCCCGCTGGTGGTCTATCCAGACTGCGTAGAGGTTTTTCATAAGGTTCTTATTTTTAAATCGAAATCATGTTAGCATTCGCGCGATGAAATTTACAGGCAAAGTTATAAAAGGGGACGGCCGCGGCCGCAAATTGGGTTTTCCAACCTTAAATTTGAAAACTTCCCTCATTTTGGAAGATGGAGTTTATATCGCGCGCGCCGACGGTTTGGCTAGCGTGATGCATGTCGGCCGACTCCCGACTTTTTCGATCGATGAAAAGCGCGTGGAAATTCATGTTCTCGATGTTGATGATGATTGGTATGGAAGGGAAGTGACGGTGGAAGTTTTTGATAAAATTCGTGAAGTCGAGAAGTTTGATTCTGTGAAAAGTCTGGTGAAGGCGATTGAGGGCGATGTGAAAAAGGCGAGGGAGTTTTTTTGTCGCGTCGGCGAAATGTGAGTATGAACTCACCCCTCGTTTTGTCCAGTCATTTTGCGCTTTTTAATCTGTTAATTCGGTGGATTTTTGTTATTATTTGTAGACATTAACCCCATCGAAAATGAGTGATAAAGAATTACTGGAGAATGCTATTTTATTCGGCCGGAACGCCTTACTTTGGAGGCAAAAGTTTATTGGTTTGTTGCCTGAGATAAACAAACGCAAGTTGTACGAGAAGAAGAACTGCGGGTCTATCTTCGAGTTCGCCGCGAAGTTCGGAGGACTATCTCACGATCAGGTGAAGTTAGCACTTAATTTGGAGGAGAGATTTGAAAGTCTACCTCATCTGCATGAACTACTTGTTGAGGGGAAAGAAAGTATAAATAAGTTGGCCAGAGTTGTTTCAATAGCAACTCACGAAAACGAAACCGAGTTGGTTGAAGCCGTTTCAAACTTAAGCAACCGAGCTTTGGAAACTTTAGTTCGTGATGAAAAGTTTACAGGTTTGCACGTGCAGACCTTAACCTTAAACGACGAAGTGAAATTCAGACTCGCGGAACTTCAGGAAAAAGGAATAGATGTTAATGAACTCATCACCGCCGCGCTGAACAAACGAGAAGAAGAAATTGCAGAGGAGAAGGCCGAACCGGTTCAACCTGCAAAAAGTAGACCTGTTCCGGTGAAAACGGAAAGACTTCTTGAAAGAGAACACGGCACAAAATGTTCCATCTCCACCTGTCATAAACCCTCCGAAGTTATCCACCACACGCAACTCTTCGCGCTCTCCCGCACTCACGACCCGAATTACCTCGCGCCGCTCTGCAAAGAACACCACGAGATTGCGCATGCGATTAATTTGAAGGTGAGGGAGAAAAGACGGACTTGAGTTGGCAAACTTAATAAATGAGGATAAAGATACTTTTCATATCATTGATTCGCAGATTATTTAGAAGAAGAGTGGGCTAAAGCGGCAAAAAACATAGGATAGAGCCGGGAATGATTTCCCAAATCCACGGAGCTTGTTTATAGTGAGTCCATGCTAAAAGACTTTCTAAATAACCTCCTCCAACAACAACATCCGCTTCGGCTGTTTTATCATAAAACGCTGGCGGCTTTGGCTTCGATTTATTACGGATTTCCTGCGAACAAAATGACCGTGATCGCGGTTACCGGCACAAAAGGCAAGTCCACGACCTGCAATATGATTCACGCGATTTTGAGCGAGGCCGGAAAGAAAGTCGGCATGTTGACCACGGTGAATTTTAAGATAGGCGCGGAAGAAATCGCGAATGACAGCGAGCAGACGACTTTGGGTCCTTTCCCGCTTCAATACATGCTCAATAAGATGCAAAAAGCCGGTTGTGAAATTATTATTTTGGAAGTTACGAGCCACGCCATTATTCAATCCAGAATTTGGGGGATTAATATCGACACAGCGGTCTTCAGCAATTTGGCGCATGAACATTTGGACTATCACGGCGATATGGAGAGCTACCGCAACGCGAAAGGCCTTATTTTTAAAGATTTGAATCCTTCACCGAGAAAAGCGGGCGTTCCGAAAATCGCGATTATCAACGCCGACGATCCGGAGCACTCGTATTTTGAAAGCTTTCAAGCGGATCAGCAATTTAAGTATGGAATTCAAAACGGAGCCTATAACGCGAGGAATTTGGAGCAGCGGCCTGATGGAACAAAATTTTTACTCAAGATTCCGAACGGCGAGGTGGAAATCGACTTGAGAATCCCCGGGAAAATGAATGTTTTTAATGCGCTGGCCGCCGCGACTGTCGGGGTTGCTTTTCACTTGAATTTGGAGACTATCAAAAAAGCGCTCGACAACATGAAGCCCGTGCCGGGCAGAATTGAAGTGATTGACTCGGGCCAGCCTTTTACGGTTGTGGTGGACTTTGCGCATACGGCGGATTCTCTCGAGCAGGTTCTTGCAATGTTTAAAGAAGTTACCAGAGGTCGGATTATCACCGTTTTCGGTTGCACCGGCGACCGCGATACGGCCAAGAGGCCCATAATGGGCGGCATTGCCGAAAAGTATTCCGATTATGTCATTTTGACCGATGACGATCCTCATACCGAGGATCATGCCCTGATTGCCGCAATGGTCAGAAAAGGTATCAGCCGTAAGGAAGGTGACGGGTTTTGGCAAGTTTTGGACAGAGTCGAGGCTATTCGTCTCGCGATTTCTTTGGCCAAGGAAGGGGATGCCGTTTTAATTTTCGGCAAGGGCTCGCAGGCTTATCAGTTTTTGAATCATAAAAAAATTCCGCATGATGATAGAAAAGTCGCGCGGGAAATTCTTTCACGCGTAATCGATGTTGACTTGCCCAAACTATGACCGGATTTTTGATTATCGATAAACCGAAGGGTTGGACAAGCCATGATGTTGTGGCGAAGATGCGCGGCATATTGAAAGAGCGCAAAATAGGACATCTTGGCACTTTGGATCCTTTGGCCACCGGCGTTTTGGTCTTGGCCGTCGGCCGCGACGCCACAAAAAAAATCAAGGACTACATGAAGGTCGAAAAAGAATATGAAGTGGAAATCGAGCTCGGCAAAGTTTCCGATACTTATGATTCCGAAGGTAATGTTAGGGCGGTTGATTTTGATTTGAAAAGTTTGAACAAGGCGACAATTTTGGAAGTGATGAACGGGTTTTGGGGCGAAACGATGCAGATGCCGCCCGCTTTTTCCGCCAAGAAAATACATGGTCAAAGGGCTTACGCGCTCGCTCGCGCCGGCAAGCCGGTCGAATTGAATGCCGTTCAAGTGCGCATGGAGGGTTCAAATATCGAAATTGCGGTTCCGATTGTAAAGTTCAATGTTAAAGTTTCCAGCGGGACATATGTTAGGTCGCTCGCGCATGACATTGGGCAAAAACTCGGGTGCGGCGCTCTCGTTACCGCCTTAAGACGGACGCGCGTCGGAGATTTTATGATAGAGAATGCTCGAAAGATTGAGGATTTCCGGCCGGAAGTATAGAATTTCGCTATGAATATTTTTATCACCACGCTCGGATTTCTCTTCGTCTTTTCGTGGCTTGCCTTGCGTTGCTACCCCAAATTCGGCTTGATGGACAGGCCTCAAAAATACGGTTTGAAAAGAAAGCCGCTTCCGTACCCGGGGGGCTTGGCGATTTTTTTCGCTTTTTTAGTCGCCGTCATTATTTATTTGCCGATTAATTCCAGCACTTTTGCCGTCCTGTTGGCCGCTTCGATTTTGGTCGCCGTGAGTTTTATTGATGATCGATTTGGTTTGCCGCCGATTTTTCGTTTGTGCGTTCAGTTTGTGTCTTCCGGAATTTTGGTTTGGGGCGGCATGGGCATCACTTCCATCACCAACCCCTTCGGCGGGTCGTTCGCGCTCAACACCGTGACGGTATTTTCGGATAAAATTTTTCTTTACTCGGCGATTCTTACAATCGTATGGGTGATGGTGATGATTAACGCTTTTAATTGGGTGGACGGCGTGCCCGGCATGGCAAGTTCAATCGCCTTTGTTTCTTTTTTAATTCTCTTTTTGCTCAGTATTCGTCCGGGTTTTCATTATCTCGACCAGACGCTGGCGATTTCCTTCGCCTTGATTGGAATGGCTTTGAGTGTCGGATTTTTATTTTTCGACTTTCCGCCTCCCCGAATGATAATGGGAGACACGGGTTCAATGCTCCTCGGTTTTTTGCTTGCGGTAACCGCGATAATTTCGGGAGGAAAAATCGCGACCACTGTTTTGGTTTTGGGCTTTCCGATCCTCGACTTCATGTGGGTGATTGCGCGGCGAATTTATAAAAAGCAGTCGCCGTTCAGGGGAGACTTGATGCATTTCCACCACCGCTTGCTGAAAGCGGGATTTTCGGAAGGCAAAGTTGTTGTTTTTTATGCCGCCGCCGGAATTGTGTTCGGTTCTTTGGCCTTAATGCTCCACACCGAGGGAAAGTTCATCGCCTTCATCGGTATTTTGGCCTTGATGACCGTGTTCGGCGTTGTCTTATACAAAAAATAATTTGTTTTGTAAACATGATAGCTTTTAGAATGTAAGTCCGGGTGCTACTATAGTGGCCTCTAACTAGGCCCTTATGTCTGATCCCGTAGCGGAAATCAAGTCGAAACTGTCGATCGAGGACGTGGTGGCTTCTTACGTTCCATTGAAAAAAGCGGGAAAATATTTGAAGGCTTGTTGTCCTTTCCATCAGGAGAAAACGCCCAGTTTTCATGTGAATCCCGAGCGGCAAATCGCCTACTGTTTCGGTTGTAACAAGGGTGGCGATATGTTCCAGTTTATTCAGGAAATCGAGGGTCTGGATTTTAAAGGTGCGCTTGAATTGCTTGCCGATAAGGCCAATGTTGAGTTGCCGAAGTATGATGGGGCGGCTACGGTGACTAGAGATGAAAAAGAAGTGTTGAAAGAGATAAATACAGCGGCGAGTAATTTTTTTGTTCAGAATTTACATGAGGGCGAAGCGGGTTTGAAAGTTTTGGAATACCTGAAAAAAAGAGGTTTGAGCGAAGAGTCGATTCGGGAATTTGAAATAGGTTTCGCGCCCGACTCTTACGACCTTTTGTATAGAAAACTTTTGGAAAAAGGCTTCGCGAAAGATAAAATAATAAGTACCACTTTGGGAATCGCGCGCGACTCAACTTCGCAGGATGTTTTGGACAGGTTCAGATTGCGTTTGATGTTCCCGATTCGAAACGACAGGGGCGATCCGGTTGCGTTCGGAGGCAGAGCTTTAAAAAAAGATGAGGTGGCAAAATACATGAACTCCGCGGATTACGTTTTGTATAATAAGGGTCATATTTTGTATAATTTCGATAAGGCTAAGAAATTTGTTAAGGAACTGGACTTTGTTCTGTTTGTTGAAGGGTACTTTGATGTGATTGCGTCTTGGCAGGCCGGAGTAAAAAATGTGGTGGCCACTTGCGGAACGGCTTTGACGGATGACCAGCTTAAAATTGTGAAGCGTTACACGAAAAAAGTTGTTTTTGCTTTTGATGCCGACAAAGCCGGTCAGGACGCGCTTTTGAGAAGTGTTTTATTGGCACAGCCCGCCGCTTTGGATATTTCGGTCATCACAATTCCAAGCGGAAAGGACGCGGCGGACGCTGTAAAGGAAAATCCCGAACTGTGGATAAAGGCCGTGGAGAATCGTCTCCCTTATTTGCAGTTTTATTTGAATAAATACAAGGAGGTTTATGATCTTGCGACTTCGAGCGGTAAAAAAGAATTTACCGACAAAATGCTGGAGTTATTGGAGGGTACGGATCATCCGGTTGAAAAAGATCATTATTTGAAGGAATTGTCGATTTTGGTAGGAACGCCCATTGAACTTTTGTACGACCTATTGAATAGGAATCTCGTTTCCAAGAACAGGCATTCGAGGTCGATTCGGGAAAAAAACGAGCCGGAAATCAAGAAATCTCGTTGTGAAAGGCTTTTCGACTTATTTATCGGTTTGTTTTTGAGTTATCCGGCCGAATTTCTGAAAGTGAAGGAAAATTTACAATCGGTGGAAGTCTTTGAGAAAAAAATTGAGAAATTTGGACTTGTTAGACAGGTTGGAGAGATCAATGCCGAGAAAATCGCGGATTTTTTCGGTGCTCTGGAAAAATTTCTATTTCACGAAGATTTTGAAATAAACGCAAGTCATGTTTACAAAGCGCTGATAGATTACTATAATCTCCACGCTGCGATTGATGAGGCCTTCTATGAGAAGCTGGAAAAGTCCGGCGAGCTCAAGAAATTGGCCTTCGAAACTGAGCTGAAAAACGAAAGT
>CAYIRB010000058.1:0-6624 GCA_964365765.1 uncultured Candidatus Peribacteria bacterium | reverse complement strand
TCTTTTTTTGTTACCGAAACAAGTCTGAAAATTATTCTCGTCATGTTCTTACTCATGTTGCTCAATTTTATGTTGACGAATCGTTCGGGGAAAAAAGTTTACGACAACATGATTCGTTTCAACTGGCTTCACATGGGCCCATACGTTGTAAAACCGGCTCTCACGAGCATGGCGTTTTTTGTAACCGTATTTTATTTTGTCTCGGTGCCGGTTCAAGACCCTGCTTTTAGCAAATCCGTTTTCACGGTCGCCATAAAACCGGCGGAAATATATTTGAACATGACATCATCAGGGACGACTTGGAACAGCACCGTGCGCGACCTTGTGTTGAACGCGATGGTTGCGAAAGGAGCCGTGTTCCAAACCAACGCCGAAAAAGAACAAACCGTTAACTCCACCGTCGCCGGTCTGAACACGATGCTCAGCTCCTCATTCGGCAAGGAGATTGTTTTAAAGTCGGATGAAGTTTTGAACGACGTCGCTTTTCGCTTGACGGACACTACGGTCAGAAACATGGATCGGCGCACTTTGGATCTCATCATTTCCGTATTGGGAATCGCGCTTTTCCTCACACTCTTTTACATATTTAGAATCTTGAGCATCTTCAGCGTACTCTTCGCCCACATTCTCTTCAAAATCCTCAAACTCGCGAGATTCTACTCTGTTACTACGGAAAACAAGGAAAAGGAAATTCTCAGACTATAAATTACTTGCCTCACATCAATATTAGCGTATACTGAAGCCCTGATAAGTAGGGTTTTAAGGTTTTAGAAATAAATTCCTCAAACAACACTTAGAGGAAATTTATTTTTTTACCTTCATACAATGAAAGGTATCATCAAAAAGATGAACACGAACGGCGGTTTCGGCTTTATTACCATAGAAGGCAAGAAGGACATCTTCTTCCACGCCAACGACTGTTCCGCAGGTAACTTCAAGGACATGCAAGAAGGAAACACGGTTTCTTTTGAAACCGCGGAATCCCCAAAAGGTCCGAAAGCGACAAATGTCGTTCTCGACACGGGAGAAGCGGCCAATACGGACATGCCGGAAGAGACATCCGATGAATCCGCTGCTGCTTAATTTCAAACACAAAAAATCCTCGGGACAAACCCGGGGATTTTGGATTGGATAGCTAAATAAGCAAAACAAGAGTATACTAATGATGTGAAAGAGGATAATAATGAAATTGAAAGAGAATAATTACGCGTTCATCGACGGGCAAAACCTCAACTTAAGTATTAAGGAACTGGGATGGAAACTCGACTATCGGAAATTCCGAGCCTATTTGGAGGATCAGCACAAAATCAGGAAAGCTTTTTTATTTATCGGTTTTGTTAAGGAGAACGCGGAGCTATATAAAACTCTGACCGCCGCCGGATCTACTTGTATTTACAAACCCACGATAGTTCGGAACGGCATTACTAAAGGAAACTGCGACGCTGAATTGGTCTTGCAAGCCATGATTCAGTCAAAAAACTATGATAAAGCGATTATCGTTAGCGGAGACGGGGACTTCCACTGTTTGGCCGAATACCTCCTGCATGAGAAAAAATTGAAGAAATTACTGATTCCTAACCAAAAAGCATACTCGGCTCTCTTCAAACACTTTCCTTCCGGGATTCTGGCATTCATCAGCGATTTGAAAGGGGTGTTAAGTTACAAATATAATTATTAGATGGACTCCAATACCGTCTGCGACTACAATTCCCTCGCCTACCAATTAAACAGACCACATGAAAAAAATACTTACCGTCTTAGTACTTACGGGATTTTTACTGTCCGCGTGTTCAAGTACCAAAGATCTTCAGGGGAGTTTCAGCGGTGCAAAAAGCACTTCATCCGTTAAAACCACCACTAAGACAACCACCTCTGTCAGCTCTTCAAAATACGTGGCTAAAATTGAAGCCGTAACACCGAAAACCACGGTTACCAACCGAGCCATTGATAGAGTAACGATTGGAAAATGGAAAGTGACCGCGTACAAAGACGGAAAGTTAACTCAATTGGAGCTGTCATGGCCCGATTCCAGCGACAATGAAATGGCATACGGCGACGATGGTGATTATTTTGATGAAGTACAACTGGAAGTTGAATCCGGCGGAACAACCACGGCATACGATGTTTTTGGCGGCGCGAGCGCGAAATATCCGGTTTTAAGCTCGGGACAGACTTATAATCTCGCGGTTACCGGATTGATAAACAGGGACAAGAGCGTTTACGGCGGTTTATCCATTTCCACGTTTACGATGACTTTAGATACGACTTTCGGCGGAAAAAATTCTTACACATGGAACAAATCCGACGGCTATGCCGTAAACAGCTATTTCAATGCGACGCCCGATACGGATGACGGAATGCTGTTTGGCGGAATAACTTTCAGTGTGAAGTAAAAGGTTTTAAAGAGTGAGAGACCCCCTCTGGCAATCCTTTCCCGATTATGGTATAATTGGGTGATTTAAATAACAAAAACATGAAAACACGTAAAAAAGTAATGCTTGTAGCGGCCGTAGTTGTCGCCCTGACGGTTGGCGCGTATTTCTACGCCACGACAAACAACTTGAAAGGCGATTATTATCATTCGGTAAGAACCAATCCGCGTTACACGGCGGCATGCTTGCCGGCTGTGGCGTTTCAAATTGAGCACCTTCAGGAAAATACCGACTTTGGCGATATCGACGACTCCCCTTTCAAAGATGAAATTACTTTCATGGGTAATGAAGGTCTGATCGAAGGAAAAGAATATCAAGTTTTCGAACCGAACTCAGCATTGAATAGAGCCGAATTCTTAAAAATGGCCTTGGTCGCTTTTGGCAGAGAATTCAGTGAAGACGCGACCACCGACGAATTTGACGACGTGCTTTCGCACGACTGGTTCAACATGTACGTAAGCGCCGGAGTCGACCAAAAGCTGGTTAACGGATACCCGGGAGACGTTTTCAAACCGGACAACCAAGTAACTTACGCCGAAGCCTTAAAAATCGCGCTTCGAGCCGTGAACTGTGACTTCTTTGTGGAAGACTTGAAGGAAAACGGTGTTTACGCGCAAGAATACGCGAATGACTGGTACAAAGGCTATATGCAAATCGCGGATGACATAGGCGTCTGGTCCGCCGACTTCGATCACAAAATGAATCGTGAAGAAGGAATCAAATTGATCTACGACACCATGAAATACTCCCTTGGAACAATGGATATAGATATGCGCGTGTTCAAGTACTAAAATGGACAAATCAATCGCATTCTCAAAAAAAACCGGCTGGGTGATTCTGACTCTGCTGGTTTATTTTGACGCAATATTAACGGTTATGGGCGGAGTGGAGGGCAATCCGATTTGGCGATTTTTTACCGAGCGATGGGGAGTATGGTTCGACTTGGTCGCGGCGGCTCTCGTACTCTTTTTGTTCTACGCGGTCATTTTGATTTCCGCTCCGATTGCGAAAAAAATCGATGGCTACTCGAACGCCCATGAGGTCATTTTGACAAACCTTGTCATAGTTTACGCGATTTACGACTTCTACTTTATTTTGAATCAATTCGGCCTGCCCTTCGCCGCGAATCTTTTCAATTCAAGGGGACTCTTAATCGCCGCACTGCTTATACCGGGAATCATTCCCTACAATATTTTTCTGGAGATCAAAAAACACAAATAATTTACCAACCGAACAGTCTACCCACGTCTTCGGGCGACTCGCGCTTTCTGATGATGGTTGCGATTCCATTTTGCAAAGCGACTTTCACCGGCGAAGAAAGCAAACAGTGATGCGAAGCAAAAGCATCCTGATAAGCGCCGGTATCGAAAATCGCGATGTATTGGTCGTCGCCGGGAGGCAATTCGTCCAAACACGGCAAAAGCACATAACCGTCCTTAGCGGTGTATTTATCATCCGAGTCACAACTCATTCCCGCAAGCCAAACTTTATGGCGCCTGACTTTCATTTGATTAACCGCCACCACATGCCATTTTTGGTGAATGGCCCAAGTATCCAGCAGGTCGTTCATGAAACTTCCGTCGATTATGTACCACTTTTTCGCCATGCCTTTTGGAATATCTTTTTCGGCGACAATTTTGAACACGGTGATTTGCGAAGGCGCCACGATGTACCTTCCCCACTCCACAATGAGATTCGGGTGCGGGATTTCCGCGTCCTCGGACAATCGCTTTAAAGTTGTGAAAATTCTTTTCATAACCGACTCGACGCTGTACATGTTTTTCTTTTCGTAGGGAATCGCGAAACCGCCGCCTATATCAATGGTATCCAAGCTGGGATTAATTTCACGCAACTTTCTGTAAGTCTCAAAAGCTTCCTCCAAAACAAGAAGAATATCGTCCTCGCGCTCGATTTGCGAGCCGATGTGATAGTGCACAAGTTTCAAATTGCGAATTTTTCCAATGCCCAAAATTTCCGACGCGGTGAGTCCGAATCTGTCGATTTTTTTGTCCCAATGCGATTTAACTTTTGACTGCAAATTAATTCGAATTCCGACTTCACCCTTAAAATCTTTCAACAAATTCATCTCTTCAATGTCCTCGATAATCGGGACAATGCCCAATCCGTTCGCGCGCAATTGATGAATCAATTGAACATATTTGGTGGTTTTTGGCCCGTTGCAAAGCACGCGAATTTTTGAATAAAAATTCTCGCCCTCCCAAAGTTTTTTCACAAGCCAAAGTTCGTTTGAAGACCCCACTTCCAAATGAGCGCCCTCGGACACCATCGGCAAAACGTATTCTTTATTTTGATTCACCTTCATTGGAAAGTGATAGTGGAACTTTCCTTTGTAGCCCAAAGACTTTGTCACTTCATTCACGACGTCAAAAAGATGGTCAAGTCTCTTTTCCAAAATGAAAGGGAGAAATATTTCCAAAGACGACCCGAACTTTCGCGCCAAGTCATGAACGTTGTACTGATTATTTCCTTCACGAATAACAAGCTCGCCGTCCTTGTTCATGTTAAAGAATTCAGTATTGAAATCTTTTTCTCCGAGCTTCCAGAATTGACGAAGGTTCCTTGCCAATTTTTTTAATTTTTTTAAACGTATTCTTGTATATCACTTTAAATTTGCAAACACAAGAAAATTGTATGGAGGAAGTTTATCTTTCTTAGCAGGCGACCTTTGTTTTCAGCATCTTTAAGTCTTCGTCATGCCTGCTCATTTGGACAATAAACATGTTTATTGTTTCCTGCGTCGCCGCTTGGTCTTCAGCTAAAGATACAACAAGGTCTCGCAATTCATAATGTTTTTTATCAAAATCAATTTTCAATTCTTTTAGCTGAACATCAAAACCATCCATCCTGGCTTCCAAGCCTTGCATCCTACCTTCCAAGCCTCCTACCCTTATTTCCAAATTATCCATCTTGTTGCCAAGTTGGCGCAATTCCGTGAGTATTATTTGCAGTTCGCGCGAAGTCATAAATAAATTTAACGGTAATTTTCTTTATACGCCTCAAAATAGCACCGTCAAGAAACTTATGATTTATTACAGGAAAAATTCAGGACTTTCGCAAGACTCTCAATCGAAAATATGTTCCAGTAAATTTAACAAGCTCCAACTAAAAATTTGACTACCCCCCCCCATAATCTGTTAAAGCGTGATATGAAGCAAAATTAGATAGATTCATTCTTTTTTTAATTCTATTTAAATTTCTTTCATTTTCATCAGCAAATTTTTTCCCTTTTCTAAATTCACGCCAAACAGTCCAAATATTTTCTAAACTTAAATCTATGGATACATTGCCTGTCATAAATCGAAGCTATGAAGCATATAAAATCATATTCGATTTGAATAAAACCATAAACAAGAAAGAGAAATTCTCTCTTGGAATCAGCACTGAAAATTCAATTTTAGACTGTATGGAAAACCTAATCATGGCAAAAAACGCACCCAAGCTCATGAAAGCAAGCTTCTTAATCAAAGCCGGGAGTAAACTTGAATGTTGCTCCTTAAAATTGCGATTATATCTCGAGTTAAAACTTGTTAACGAAACCAGGGTTTTCCAAATACAAGCAAAACTTGCCGAAATCGGAAGAATGCTTGGCGGCTGGCTCAAGGCCACGCAAAGCACATAAACCTTCACCGCAGACCGCCAGCGCGCATTATGATTCTCATTCTCAGGATTGTTCTCATTGAAGTTCACCTGATGATTGTTCCAATTGCCACCCGGCAAGGCGATTTATTGACTCGGCCTGTCCATTAATTTAACTCTCACCTCAGCAAGGTTAAATGCATTGGTTTGCTTTTTTCATTCCCTCACCTTGGGAATAAGCCGAGCTCAAACGTGATGGTTTTTCGTGCTAATCATATCTCAAAACTTTTTTTGAATTTAAAGTTTTAAATTGAGATACAAGCGTTGGTAGCCAATAAGTTCTTTTCAAAACTCTGGTTGCTATTCACCACGCAAATTATAAAGCAAAAGGCCTCGCTTACGCGAGGCCAAATAAAATTTAAAGAAAAATAAAGTTCAATTTTAATTCGCCGAAACCATCACCGCAGACCGCCAGCGCGCATCCCGATTCTCAAGCACAGGACGGTACTCATTGAAGCGCACCTGATAACGGTCCCAACGGCCACCCGGCAAGTAAGTTCTTTCAGTTGAGTTGTCTTCCAAAGGAGACCAGGTT
>CAYIRB010000057.1:1263-6662 GCA_964365765.1 uncultured Candidatus Peribacteria bacterium | reverse complement strand
GTCTTCACCTGCAAGAAAAATACTTTGACCCTCTTTCGTGGCGCCATTTACTTTAAACGGTCGCATATCCAAGTCGCGGATTTTTTCCAACAAACCGCGCGATGTGGCCTTCAGTTTCTCCGGATCAACTTTCGGGCCTTTGGCGCCGCGCAAGGCCGCTTCTCTGCAAAAAAACATCGAGGAGATCATCTGTCTTTGCACATTGTCTAGCTGTTGCAATTGTGGACCGAAATCGGCCACCACGCATTTCTCCGCGTAATACGGGTCGGCTATATCGATACCGTATTCTCCGCGCCCTTCCGTCATAGCTTTGGCGGAAAAACCTTTCACATTATTTAACAAATCAAGAGTAATGTGTTCTCTATCCACATGTGCCAAAATGGCGGAATAAAGCGGTCTGTGCTCCGGATCGGCGGTTCTTGCCATTTCCGCCTTCAGCAACCTCATGATTTCATCATGATTCGCCTCAATATCTTCGGCATCCGCGCATTTTTGTTTTATCGACTCTTGTATGCTTTGATCCAAAATCGGTCGCGTCAGATCCTGTTCCGCATATTTATCGATTAACTCCTTGAGTATCGCGTCGCTAAAGCTCGTCAAACACATGGAAATGTACTTAACATTGCCGGCCATGTTCCTGAAAAAGCCACCCTCTTCAAGGAAATTTATAATAGCGAAAAAAAGAGTTCGGTCTTGCAATTTATCCAATTCGACAAACACGTCTTCGTATTGCTCGCAGTCTCTAGCAAGCTGTTGAACTTCCGATTCAAATAATAAGATGAATTCGGGGACTTCGTTTGAGTGGTCGTGACGGAAGCGAACCGGTCTTCTGCCTTTCGCGAACTCCGATAAATGCTCGTCCGGTTTTCTTTTCATAAACGGCGCGAATGGTAGGATAAAGTCGGTGGTTTGTCAAACATTGTTTAATTGACCAATATTTAAAAAATAGTAGAATGTAAGTGATGACAAAGATACCTCAAATTTCCAAAGCAACTCAAAAAAAACATATGGGTAAAACCGTAGCAATTGTTAATGGAAAAATTGTGGCTTATGGAAGCAACTCGATGGATGCGGAAAAAAAAGCGGCAAATAAAGGTTTTGAGACTGATAGCATCATGACAACGTACATTATGGGAAGGAAGAATTATGCATTGTAGATTCCCATATTTTGAAGATCGCCCTCATATCCCCATAGTAATAGAAGGAGTACAAAAAAGAGCGCGTTTTTTGCCGTTATTGGATACAGGCGCGGATTTTTCTATATTTAATAAATCCGATGCAATGAGATTGGGCTTAAACTGGAAGGCCGGTTCAAGCATCAAGTTATGCAATGCAGATGGTACCTCTTTCAATGCAAAAAGTTTTAAATTAAATGTTGAGATAGAGGGGTATAAGTTTAAAGCTGTAATATGTTTTGTAGATAACAGCAAATCTTCAATGCCACTTCTTGGAAGATCTGAAGTTTTTGAAAAATTTAGAATTACAATACTTGAGAAAGAAAAAATTGTTGAATTCGAGACTATTTAGACCTGTAATTTAAACATCAAGATATGGACATTTCGGAGAAATTCGAGAGGGGAAAAATTTTGGCGCCGTTCTGCACTTATCAAATCGGCGGGGCGGCGGATTATTTTTTGGAAGCTGCAAATCCGCAGGATTTGGTGGCGGCTTTGGAGTGGGCGAATAGCAATAAACTGCCGTTTTTTGTGTTTGGCGGCGGGAGCAATTTACTTTTTGACGACGCGGGTTTCAGAGGCTTGGTCATTCGAGTCGCGATGAGCGACTTAAGCCTGGATGGCGAAAAAATCAGGGCGGGAGCGGGCTGTAAAATCGCGAATTTGGTGAACGCGGCAAAAGAGGCCGGCTTGAGCGGTTTGGAGGCTTGGAACGGACTTCCGGGTACAGTCGGCGGGGCGGTTTTCGGGAACGCGGGTTGTTTTGGGGTTGAAACGCGAGACATGCTGGAATCGGCGGAAATTTTTGACGGCGAAGTACGGACGGTCGGGGTAGATTTTTTCGAGTACGAATATAGAAATTCAAAATTGAAACGGGACGGCGGCTGCGCCGTGTTAAGTGCGGTTTTCAAACTGCAAAAAGGTGACCGTGCCGTGATAGATGCAAAAATGAAAGAAGTCGCAGTTTCTCGAGTAAAAAAACAGCCGGCAGGTTCAAGCACGGGGTCGTTTTTCAAAAATCCGTCCGCGGAGAAACCCGCGGGTCTGCTGATCGAGCAATGCGGACTGAAGGGCAAAATGGTCGGTCGAGCGCAAGTTTCAGAGGTTCACGCGAACTTCATTTTGAACAGAGGCGGCGCGACGAGCGCGGATGTTTTGGGCTTGGCCGCCATGGTGGCTAAGGAGGTGAAAAAGAAGTTTGGAGTCGAATTGGAGCGGGAGGTTGTGTATGTTACGGTTCACCCCCGGGGGTGAACCAGGGCATGCTTTATTTTTTCGTCAAAGCCACTCTGTTGCCTTATTTAAATATCGGTATGTATAATAGGCGGCAGTTTATCAATAAAAAATAACCACAACGCCATGAAAGCTATCTTAAAATCACCCGTGTTGCGACAGACCGTACTTTTCGCGGCACTTTTACTTTTGGCGCTCGCGGCCGCTCAGACAAGCTTCGCGGCAAGCACATTGATCAGCCCATCCGACGCCCCATCCGCGATAAGCGCGGCGACGGACGGACAAACGGACTTCAGGGCTCTGGCACAAATAGTTCTTGACTACTTCCTCGGATTCCTCGGCTTCCTTGCGATCATTATGATCATTTACGGAGGTATTCTATATGTGACTTCAGCCGGAAACGACACCAACGTCGAGAAAGCGAAAAAGATTCTGCTTTACGCGATTGTCGGTATTATTTTGATTCTGTTATCGGTTGCCATCGTCAATACCGTCCTTGGAGCGGCTTCATCCAGCTCTTCAACGACAACAACGAGTACGGCGACAAGTATCTAAAGAGCGGGTACGGCTTCCAATTTGGCCTTTTCCTTATCTTCCGGTTCGACGTTCAGTATGACGGCTTTCGTGGTGATTTCGTTGATGTCTTTGTAGGAGAAAACACGCTCGCTCCAATGAATGCCAAAAAAGCCTTTTGAAACCGTGAACTGCAGGATGGAATTGACCGTCGATTCGAACAAAAAGTCGCGGATTTTGCCGAAGTTCGCTCCCGACGCGGAAATGACTTTTTTGCCCAGAAAATAGCATCGTTTGACCCCGAATTCCTCTATTCGAGTAATGTCGAAGGTAGAAACGAGGGCATCTGAGTCGTGGATTGTGATCGACTCGAAATCCCATTTTGCAATATCGACAGGCGCGAGCACATTCGAGAATCCGACCACAAAAGCGATTATTTGACCTGTTTCGGGATTGACGAACACGCCGTTCAAGCCGCCCAAATTCCTTTCTTCTTCCGAAAGTTGGACCGGTAAGCCCGCCACTTGCGACCACAGTTTCTTCATACTTGAGATTCTAGCAGAAAAATGATATAATAATGAGATTTAAATATCTTTATGGCGATAAGCACGGATGAAGTAATCAATCTGGCGAAGACCACGACGGCCTTAAAACCCGAGCAGTTGGCCAAAATCTTGGCTTTGGCTCCCAAAATGGGGACCGAGGATTTGGAGAATATGAAGAATTTGATCGGCAAAGTTCAAGAAGCGGAGGCAAAGACCACTGAGGAACTTAAAGTGCGTGAGGAAGTCGAATCCGAATACAAAGTCTTCAAGAAAGACAAAACCATGAAAGAGTTGCACGCGGCGGAGGATAAGTCGCAAACGGAAGACGGTCAAACGGCCGACAATTTACTTAATAATATTTAATATGGCCGGAGAACTATTACGTCAGTTTGTCAGCTCGGAGCCGGACAAGGAGCCTGAGGATAAAGCTAAGTTCAAAGAGTCTTTGGACAGCTTTACTAAAAAGGAGTACGACCCGAAATTTCTTAAGAAGCTGGAGAAAGAAAAACCCAAACTGTACAAGAGCCTTTCGGAAATGATGAAAGAGCCGGAAAACCAGGATTACAGGACACTAACGAAGGCTTTGAAGAATCTTGATGAATTTATGGACGAAACGCATGTTACGGAAAATCCGGAATCCAAGGAAAGCATGGAGCGGTTTATAAAATATGTCGCCGACAGAAACCTCGCTGTGCCGAGCAATGCCTCGTTTTATCCGTGGTTACTGAAAAACCATCCTGAATTCGTACAGCAAGTTCTTGCCTTACAAGGCAATCAAACCGGTTTACAAGACGAAACAATGAAAAAATACGTTGATGAATATAATCTGCCGCGCGATCAAATGCTGGGTAAATTCGCGCAAAGATTGGAAAATTTCGGCGCCAGTTTGGAGGGACAAAAAACGGTTTTTGCTTACCCTAAGGAATTTTATCTTTACTTGAACGAGCAACGTCCGGAATTCATCCAGAACGCTCTTGCCATGTCCAAATTGGAATATAGCAATCAGGCAACCGCGCAAACTTATGTGAACAATGTAAAAGCCTATTTTGAGATGTATAATAAGGGTCCGAAACAGACGGGAGCGAAGACGGCGCCCGGTGGGACTGAAAAAAAAGAACAGGGTAGAAAATCCCGCGAATACGTGAAAAACGCGATTCCGATTCCGATACTGAAAGAAACGCGACCTGGACCAGACGGTACTGTTCTCGAAGGTATTATTGATAAAGACACGGAGAATCTTGTCGATGGGAAGAAAACATTTCCGGATGGCAGGATTGTTGAGGGCACGTTTGATAAAGATACGGGGAATCTTATTGAGGGGCACGTAACATCACCGGACGGCACTGTTCACAACTACAAAGATGGGAAAGCGGTGCTTGGTGGGGGTGAGGTAAAGGGTAAATCGAAAAACGATGGGCCAACGGACGAAAAGCCGGCACCCGCAGCTGCGGCGAGTAGTCAAGATCATGTTGAAAGCGAAGACGCGAACGACCTTGAGGTTCATGACAAAGACTTCACCGTTAAGCTTGATGCCGCGCATGACAGAAGCGTGCGCGTCGAACAACTTGTCGACCACGCAAAAACGCCGGCATTGAAGTCGGACAGATTCGATGGCAAGACCTTCTACTACGACGAGCGCGGTTCATATTACGACGGAGACCAAAGACTTGTTATTCATAATGGAGATAAAATCAGTGTTGCCAAGGACGAAAGAAGTAAGGAAGAAAAAGAAAAGGCAGACACGACAGCCGAATTCAAATTAAGGGAATCTGACGATGGTTCGTACAGAATCAATAACACGAAAGGTAAGGAAAAATGGGAATTCGATTCCGGAAAACTGAGGGCTTTCGACGGTATGAAGGATGTGACAAAAATCGAATCGGGATTCGCCGAAGATAAGAAGTACTACAGCTTCGACGCGGAGAAAAAAGCC
>CAYIRB010000057.1:0-1253 GCA_964365765.1 uncultured Candidatus Peribacteria bacterium | reverse complement strand
CCTTCGTGGACAGCGAAGGGAAGAAGCTTGTTTTCGATCAGGATCATTCGTCATTCCACACGATCAAGGCGGAGACTGCTGCGGCGAGCGAGAAAGATGGCCGGGTAAGTTCGAAAGCAAATATTGATTTACTCAAGCGAATGCAGGCCTATGAAAAGGCCGGCTTCAAAGAAGGTGTTGGAAAGGAATCCAGAGACGATTTGATTTCGCAAATTGACAAGGCTTTGATTAACGGTGACTTAAGCGTCGCCGACAGAGATAGTTTGAATCGTTACAAAAAGAGTGTCGGTACTACGGATCAGAAGGAAGATTCCAAACGTGCCGAAAAGATGAGTGCGGCATGGGATAAGAGTTATAATGAAGCGCTTCAGGGTATGGAACTAGAGAATGAATTATTTCAACTGTTGGGATTACGTGGACTGAAAATCGACTTGAATGTCAAAAGTAAGGGTTTACATGAAAATAACAAGGTTATTGAAGTTATCCTTAGCAACGGTAAGGTTAAAACAAGTGGAGAAATTAAAGTTGTCACTCCGATGCTTGGAAAAGTCGAGGCTTACGACAAAAAGAACCATGTGGCAATTTCATATAAAGGTATGAAATTTGACACTATCTTGAATGCTATGGTGATGGTTGCTACGGATCTTAGTTCACGTATAAAAAAATAAATATGGGCGCGGAAAATTTTCAAGCACAAAATGAAACGGCGGACAAACTGGAGACTTCGCACTTTGAGGCGAATATGACGAAGTTGAATGACCTGAAGGGGAAAAATTATCCGGAAGATTTCAAAGCAAATCTGAAAGAGAAGAATCCCGATCTATACAAACGCGTTCAAGACCTTAATGAGAAGAGCAGTGTACCGGAAATGGGGCAGGCTCTTAATGATTTGGATGCGGCTTTAAACAAATCCCGCGAAGTGGTTGAATCGCCCGTGGCAAAGATGGAAGTGGGAAAAGAAGCGCCGAAAATGACGAGGGAGAAATTCATGGAAGCGAATAAAGGCTTGGACTTGAACCAGTTTGTCACTTTGGATGGGCAAACAATGAAGATCGACTTCAAGGGAAATAAAAACGCCGAGAGATTCGTGCAGATTCAAGACATCATGAAAGATCCCGTCGAAAACAAGCAAATGCAATTGGAGAAAAAAGGTGTTGTTTACACTTGGAACGCCGAAAAAAATCCTCCGAGCTTTTATAGCGGGGACTACAGAATGCAAATCGTGACGGGTGATGAAATTACGATTAACAATG
>CAYIRB010000056.1:0-6748 GCA_964365765.1 uncultured Candidatus Peribacteria bacterium | reverse complement strand
CATGTTTACATTTTGGGCAAAACCGGCATGGGAAAATCCAGCACCTTACTGCAACTCTTCAAATCCGACCTGCAAAAAAATTTATGCGTTGTTCTTCTTGACCCTCACGGCGACCTCGCGGAAGATTGCCTGAGAGCCGTTCCGCCTGATCGTTTTAAAGACCTGATCGTACTCGACCCTTCCAATTTGGAATTCCCGCTCGCCCTGAATCCGGTCGAACTTCTTGATCACGAAAATCCCGGATTGAAGGCATCGGCGGTTACGGAAATTTTCCAAATCCTCGCCAAGGGAAGCTGGGGCCCGCGGCTGGAATATATTCTGCGAAACGCGATTCTGACTCTCCTGCTGAATAAAAACAGCAGCTTAATGGACTTGCCTCGCATACTCACCGACAAAAACTTCTGTCTGCAAAAACTGGAAAATGTGCGCGACCTGGAACTGAAAAGATTTTGGCTTTGCGAATTTCTGAATCTGGAACCGAAACTGCGCCAAGAGCATATTGCTCCCATTTTAAACAAAGTCGGCCCGCTCCTAACCTCGCCCACACTCAGAAATATGTTCGGCCAGCCCAAAGGCAAACTGAATTTCAAGGAACTTTTCGAGAAAAACAAAATCATCATCTTGCCGCTCTCAAAGGGCAAATTGGGCGAAGACGCCTCAAGAATGCTCGGCATGATTTTTATTTCAATGATACAAACTTCCCTTCTTCACCGCGCCACGGTTCCGCTCGAAGAAAGAAAACCCGTCGCGCTTTACATGGATGAGTTCCAAAACTTCTGCAGTCCCACGCTAATTTCAATGCTCTCCGAATCCAGAAAGTACGGATTGGCGCTCACTCTTGCGAATCAGTACATCAATCAAATCGCGCCCGAATATCAAGACGCGGTTTTGGGCAACGTGGGCTCGCTAATCGTATTCAGAACAAGTTTTCAAGACGCCGAAAAACTCGCGCCGCAACTTTCGCTTGTGGAAGAAGACCTCTGCCAAACAAAACCCTTCCACGCCTACGCGAAGCTCCTGAAAAATTCCGAATGCCTCCCCGTTTTCAGGTTTGAATCGCAAAAAATGGAATCGCAGAATCACATCGACGTTCAACCCTTAATCAACTTTTGTTGCCAGCGTTTCGGCCGAAACAGAAGCTTTGTTGAACAAAAACTCATGGAACGGTATAGTACGGACATGAAAAAACTCCTCGCCGCGCTACTGCTGACTTTCGCGCTCGCGATTCCGCTGTTTACACCGCACGCGTCGGCGGCAAGCACCTCCAGTTTTAACGTTTTTGACATTCTCTCGAATAAAACCGCGGACGGAAGCGGAGAAACCACTTCGGAAAATTTGAAAACCATCGCCGAAACGGAAAACATATCACCAATCGCCGCGCTGATTTTAAAAGTGATAAACATTCTCACACTTCTTATCGGAACCTTCGCCTTTGTTGTGCTTATAATCGCGGGCGTAAACATGATAATCGCGCAAGGAGATCAAAACAGAATCGACCGCAGTAAAAACATGCTCTCGCAAGCCCTGATCGGCCTCGTCCTCGCTTTTACTTCTTACATGATAGTCACCGCCATCCAATCATTCTTCTACTGATGCGCAAACTCGCCTTCCTCACCTTCGCCACTTACGTTTCAATTCTGCTCGCCCCACTTTCCTTCGCGTCGAGCGGAGTTGATATCACTAAGCCTTGTATCCAGGATGAATCGCTCGATCTTACACAGGATGAGTGGACGGCTGTGAAGTCAGGTAGCGGAAAAACATACAACCCGAACTACGACTCGGGGCACGCCAAGCTTACCACCTATTATAGTAGTATTGAGGAAAAGTCCTTGGATAACGTCGAAAATAAATATTGCGGCCTACCGAGAGATGAGACTCATATGTACGAAAAAGGTGATTGTTCCTATGGCACCGATATCCAATTAATCACTGAAATCAGTGAACCCATCGGCGGCGCCGTTTCTTCCGAATCCACCGGCGGCGAAGGTCAAGTTATCAATCTCTACAAAGGCATCTGTTGTCAGGCGCTCAGCACGGATAAATCCTACTGCGACTCCACAAAAAGCGTCTACTTCGACAGCTATGCCAATTGCGATGTCGGAGCAGAGTACTGTCAAAAAATTCAGTGGCTGATATCGAAAACCGGAGCGGGAATTATCAAGACATACGTCAAACAAATTTATGTGTATGGGGCGGGCATAGTCGGATTTCTTGCGGTGGCCGTCATAGTGGGTAGCGGCATACAGATTTCAGTTTCGGGCGCGAGCGGCGACATTACCGCGGCGAAAGACAGAATCATTCAATCCCTGATGGGCATTGCTTTGCTCTTTCTTTCCGCACTGATTTTGTACACAATTAACCCGACCTTCTTCAACTGATGACAAAACTGCTGTCAAAAATTCTGTTTGTGATTGCGGCGCTGGGAATAAGCGCGAATTTGGTTTACGCCACAACGACGCCGGTAATTCCCAAGCCGGATTATCTTCCGGGGCCGAGTCAAGAAACAACCGCGTCATCTACAGACACTCAAAATTATTATTTGAACACCAGTATTCCCGGAATCATAAACATGGCCATCGGAATAGTCGGAATCGGCGCTTTTATCGGGCTCCTGATCGGCGCGATAAATATGCTCACCGCGTACGGAATCGAAGACAAATACAAGAAGGGCAAAGACCTGATAAAATACTCTCTCATGGGATTCCTGATTGTCATTTTCTCATACGCGCTGGTGTCGATAATCACTTCTATTTCCCTGCCAAGTACGACCGACACAAGTTGGATTCCGACCGCGTACGCTTTAGACACAAACAAAGACTTGGATGTGCTTTTCCCGAGCGAAAAAACTGTCATCGAAGACCAAAGCCGGACCAAAAACGTTTCACTGCCGGGCGGCGACTTGCTTTCGGAAGTCGTCCCTGCCGCCATCACGAATGTTTTTTACTTGACCGGACTTTTAATTTTTATTTCCATAACCTACGGCGGAATTTTAATGGTCACCGGCCAAGGCAACGAAGAGGTGACCAAAAAAGCGAAAACCATTTTGATTTACAGTTTGGTCGCGGTGGTGGTTTTGTCTATGGGCTATGCCATAATTTTCGGAATCGCGACGCTGACTTTGAACAACGATGCCAACTCCGCAACCGACAACGTATTCACCGACTCTCAAACAAATGAATAAAATTTATCTTACGATTTTTGCCGCGGCGATATTTTGGAGCTTAACTCTGAACGCATTCGGGGCGATTCAGTTGGATGAAACGTACAAGCCCGACAACTTGCCGTCTTACGGTACGCAAACGGCAACCGACACGACCAACTCGGAAACGGCGGCAACTCAGACTGTAATCTTGTTCGTCGGCAAAATCATAAGCCAAGTCCTTCTGTTCATCGGCGCCGCCACGGTAATTTTTATTATCATAGCGGGCGCGAAATACATTTTCGCCTTTGGAAACGACGATAAATTGGGCCAAGCTAAAAGAGGCATAACATGGTCTTTGGTCGGTCTGGTTTTGATAATGCTTTCCTACGCGATAGTCCGCGGAGTGATAAAAATACTCATTTCCACCGACGTCACCGTGACATAAACAGCGGATCCCCGAGCATGACCTTTTTCTCATCGGCCTGCGCGATTATACTCGCGGCCGCGTTCGGCATAATCGGCTCCAGCATTTGCCCGACTTGACGGCACATTTTCAGCAAATTCGCTATCACGACCGCCAATCTGTCTTTATCGGTTTTCGCGAGCTCCCAAGGTTTATTTTGTTCAACGTAAGCATTCGCGTAACGCGCGACTTCCAAAGTCGCCTCGATTGCGGCTTTAATGTTAAAGTTGTGGAATGCCTTATGATAAGCCGTCCAAGAATTCTCACAAATTTCGGAAATTTCCGTGAAATCCGATTCGGGAACTTTTCCGTCAAAATACTTCAAACACATCGCGACGGTTCTTCGAAGCAAATTGCCGATGGTGTTCGCCAACTCATCTTGATAGACAACTTTGAAACGTTCTTGCGAAAAATCGCCGTCGTCTCCGGTGGGAATCTCGCGCAACAAATAATATCGAACCGGTTCAACTCCCCACGCGTCAATCACTTCAAAAGGATCGACCACGTTACCCAAAGACTTGCTCATTTTCTGCCCCTCGCTTGTGATGAAACCGTGCACGAACACCGCCTTTGGAATTGCGATTTTCGCGGACAGCAACATACCTATCCAAATTCCGGTATGGAATCTGATGATGTCCTTGCCTATCAAGTGGACATCCGCCGGCCAAAATTTGTCCACTTTCGGATCGTCGTCGGCAAAACCCAAAGCCGTGATATAATTTGTCAAAGCGTCGCACCAAACGTACATTACCTGATCGGAATGGCCGGGCACTTCTATCCCCCATTGCAAACTTTTTTTGGGACGCGAAAAACTGACATCCTGCAGACCGTCCTCGAGCAAAGACAAGAATTCGTTTCGGCGAGACTCCGGCCGTATCAAAAGTTCGTCCGACAAGATGAGTTTTTTTATTTTATTCGAATACTTTGAGAGCTTGAAGAAATAATTTTTTTCTTTCAAAGCGACCGGCCGTTTTTTGTGAATGGCGCAGTCGCCGTTGAGCAAATCTTTTTCCAATACAAAAACTTCGCAACCGACGCAGTACAGTCCTTCGTACTCCTTTTCATACAAATCTCCGGCTTCCTCGATTTTCTTCCAGAATTTTTGAGCCCCGCGAGTATGCAAGTCGGAGGTCGTGCGGATAAAATCGTCATTCGAAATATTCAGTTTTTTCCCTATGTCCAAAAAAAGGCGGCTGTTTTTGTCGGCCAATTCCTGCGGAGCGATTCCAAGCGCATTCGCGGTCTGTTCTATTTTAGTGCCGTGTTCGTCAGTTCCGGTCAAAAAATAAACGTCATTCCCCTTGATTTTATTATAGCGCGCCAGCGCGTCCGCCTGACAAAGCTCCAGAGCGAACCCGATATGCGGAGCCGCGTTAACATAGGCTATCGCGGTCGTAATATAGTATTTTTCCATGACCCCACCCTATCACATTTGGGAGCTGTTTACATATAATTTTTACGGATGGGAACAGCTCCTAAAGCCCGATTCCAAAAGCCGAAAGGTCAAAACTTATATTTTCCAGAATATTGAATTGTTTTTCTTCCTTCTTTTTCGCGTTATAAAGCGCGAAATCAAAAACGGGAAGATTTTCACCTTCCTTGACCACGGTTTTAATCATTTTGCGCGCGTCTCCATAGTCGGCGGAGGAGTTCAAAACGGCGTATTCGCAAACCGCCTCCTTGGCCGTTCCGGTAAGTTTGAAGTTAATGGTATTGATATCTTCATCACCGCCGTCTTGATAAGAACCCACGTTTGCGGCACCGGAAAGCTGAACCACATTGCTCAAAACCAAGTAATTGTATTTGTGATCGGCTAAGAAAGTCGAGATCGGATACTGCTTGTAGAAAATATAATGACCGTTTTCGTAGGCGTAAAATTTCGCGTTGGACGCGGAGTCGAATATTTTCAATCCTCCGCCTTCCAGATAATCCGAAATCGCTTCCGTTTTATTGTCCGTGTTCAATCCCAAGATTTTCCAACGCAAAATATTCCCCTGCGGGGCGGGATTGTCCGGCAAATAGTATTCGACTGAAAAATCATTGATGGAATCTATCCCTTCATCCGTCTGGGCGAAAAGCGCGAGCTGCAAAGACTCGTTCAAAGCCAGACTCCGCCACTCCCCGTCGCAAGGCACGGACTTTCCGCGGGCGACAATGGAAAGCCTGCCCGCGCCCTTGGTAAGCTCCGTTTCATAACCGGGTAATTTTTCTTTCAAAATTCGCAGACCCAATTCACTCATGCCTTCCGCCGCGTAAGCGGCGGTCTTACCGTTCAAAATTGTGCGGACGCTAAACATATCCCTGAAAACTATGCTGCTAACTCCCAAGCCGACGCTAATCAAAACGGCCATCAAGAAGAATGAAATCAAGAGCGCGCTCGCGGGTTTTTTAAAATTATTTTTCATTGGTAAACGCGGCTGGTTATTGTGCTTTCCAAATCAATGGCGATTTCCGGCTTCGCCCGCCCCGGAGTGGAGTAGGTCATTTCCACTTTCACGTTCGGCTGATAAAAATCCTTGCCGCCGTCGTAGGGATCTTCGGTCGGGAAAACCCTGAAACTCAAATTTTTAACTTTTATGGCGTCGGAATGCAAAAGAATCGCCTCATCCATACCGGTTTTCCGCAGAGTCAAAGTCTCCGCGTCCGAATCCCAAACAAAAATGATGCTTTCACTTTCATCCAAACTTAAAAGCGCCAAGGAAGTTCCGCTCGAATTTTCAAAGTCGATTTTATTTTCCTTCACGGCTTCCCTGATAAGTTCCATGTTTTGATTCAACTCGAACATCATGTCGCGACTCGCGGCCGCGTCCAATTGGACTCCGTGAAACACGCTGAAAGACGTCATTCCAAAGGCGATAAAAATACTGAACACGGTAATCGCGATCAAAAGTTCCACAAGCGTAAATGCGGGTTTTTCAGTCATGCCAGTCGCTTAAATAAGTGGATAGTGAGAAGTTTTTTTCGCCACCGCGTTCCGCCCAAGAAACCCTTGAAACCACCTCGATCGAATTTTTATTATCGGTGGCGTTTAATATTATTTCACGACTGAAAACATCGTCGAGTTTTTCCGGCTCCGAAGAGAATTCCCAATAAGGCGCCACCTCGGTTTCAAGCAAATAAAGCGTTTTGCTCGCGTCGCCGCC
>CAYIRB010000055.1:0-6832 GCA_964365765.1 uncultured Candidatus Peribacteria bacterium | reverse complement strand
TTCTCATTGGTCTTTTCCCCGTAGGCGAGGCAAAGGACGCGAAGGGCGGATTTTGCATACTCTTCATTGGGTTTTATGAATCGGGTTTTAATTTCCGGAGTCAATTTTAATACTTTGCCGTCCATTAAAACCCTGTCGGCGACTTTTAAAATCGAGTCGAGAGCTCCTTTGCAGAGCAATACTTTTTTCCCGCCCATTTTGTTGATTGTGGACATCCGCTTGCGTTCCGAATCGAAAACAATTTCCGAGATTCTGGGATATTTTTTATTCAAAACTTCCGCGCGAAGGCCGCCTTTTCGGGCTAAAGTCAGAAGGCATGCTTCAGTCGGATCTCCCATAATGCTCCACTGTCCGGTTTCATGCAAAAGCCGCGAGTTGTTGCATAGCGCCGAAATGTTAAGGAGCAATTCCAAATCTTTTGTTTTGCCGGAAAATCTCCCGACCGGTTCGTAGCCGCGGCCGCTGACGGTTATCTCTTTTCCGGAAATAAAAATATTTCTCACCGTCATTTGATTTTGCGTGAGGGTGCCGGTTTTATCAGTGCAAATCACGCTTACGCTTCCTAATGTTTCCGTCGAGGCCAGTTTTCTGATTATCGCGTTACGTTTTGCCATTTGCTGAACTCCAATCGCCAAAGTCAGAGTGACAACCGCCGGCAAGCCCTCGGGAATCACGCTCACCGCCAAACTTATCGCCAGTAAAAGCATTTCGGTCATGTCCTTTTCCGACAGCGCGCCGAATACAAAGAGCGTCAAAATAATTCCCACCACCAATATTGCCAAATGTTTACTCAATTTATCGAGTTTCACTTGCAGAGGAGTCATTTCGTCTTCCACTTCCTGCACCAGCGTAGCGATTTTTCCGAATTCGGTTTTCATGCCGGTATTCACAACAAGCGCGAGGCCGTGTCCTTTCGCGATTGCAGTTCCCATGAAAACCATGTTCTTCATGTCGCCCAATATTGTTACATTTTTCATTAGCCCTGAAGTTTTTGGAACAGGCTGGCTTTCACCTGTAATCGCGGCTTCGATCGTGCTTAATTCGATTGACTCCATAATTCTCGCGTCAGCTGAAACGCTCATTCCTTCTTCAAGAATCAATATGTCGCCCGGCACCAATTCCCCCGCGGGAATTTTTATACTTTCGCCTTTTCGAATGACAACAGCGTAGGGCGCCGCCAGTTTTTTCATCGCCTCGATGGTTTTTTCCGCTTTATATTCCTGTATGAATCCGATTGCCGCATTTATGAGGACAATTGCCATGATCGCGTAGCCATCCAGATTTTCTCCAACCAAAAAACTGACGGCCATTCCGCATATTAGAATGATAACCATTACGTTTTTAAACTGGTTCATTAGAATTTGAAACCACCTGATCCTCTTTGTTTCTACGATTTCGTTTATGCCGTATCGCGCAAGTCTTTCCGAAGCTTCTTTTTCATCAAGGCCCTTTTGGCTACTGTCCAAAATTCTGAGTAAATCCGTAACGGCTTGTGTGGCTGGATTTTCCATATTCGTGATTATTTTCTATTTTTCATGCGCCATTTTTTTATTTTTTCATGGTCGCCGGAAATTAATACATCCGGAACTTTCATACCCTCATAGACCGCGGGTTTTGTGTAATGCGGGTATTCTTTTTTTCGTTCCAGCGCTTTGCCGAATGATTCTTCTTCACTGCTTTCATCAGCGCCAAGAACTCCGGGAATCAATCTGGATATTGCATCCACAATCGCGCAAGCCGCCAATTCGCCTCCCGTTAAAACAAAGTCGCCCAGAGAAATCTCTTCGTCCACCATTGAATCGATTACTCTTTGGTCGATTCCTTCATAGCGCCCGCAAAGTAAAATCACACTTTTCTTTTTGGACAATTTCTCGGCGGTAATTTGTTTCAATCTCTTGCCGGCGGGGCTCATGTAAATTACGGGTCCTTTGTTCAGCTTTTTAACAGCTTTAATCGCGTCAAAAAGCGGTTGGCAAGTCATAAGCATGCCAGCGCCGCCTCCGTATGGAGTGTCGTCTACTTTTTTATGTTTGTCTTTCGACCATTCTCGAATGTCGTGAACGTGGATTTCAATAGCGCGGCTTTCAATCGCTCGTTTTAAAATCGAATCTTCAAAATAGGGGAGGACAAGATTTGGAAAGAGTGTGAGTATGTCGAATCGCATGCTTGTATTCTACCTGTTTTTTTGAGTTTTTAAAGAATTTGTCATGTCTTTGACGAGTGTGAGAATTTATAATATAGTTCTGGTATGAATAGAAATGACAAAATTGTTTACGGGCCGGAAAATGTGTTTTTGCCTTTGGGTGTGGACAGTATCACCATGAAGAATCATTTTGAGATAAGCGTGGCTCGCTTTACGGAGTCGATCAAGCGCATATGGGAGTGCAAGACCAGGCGGTATAAAATACGTGATACAACGCGTAGTGAGGTAACCTATGTTTCGGCTCCACACGATACTACATCCCGGATGATTAGCAGAAGAGACTTGGGCGTTTATAACCCTTTGGCTTCGGAGGGCTTGCATGTTTTGCTTGCGAATGATGAGGTGCAAGCCTGTTTTTTGGATTTTTTACGTAGAAGAAAGGGTGAAACCATCGAGGATGACGGGATAGTTGTTGTTGTTTTTAACGAAGTTGAGGAAGTTTCATCATCACCGGAATTTTTGATGATTGTAACAAGTTTGGGAACGCCGAAAGACGTAATCGCGCTTTATCCATATACGATGTCCAAGACCCGTCCGCTTGCCGCGTCGCAAGTCTTTCCTAGCGCTTACTGAACTGCGGAGCTCGACGGGCTTTGTGTAGACCGTACTTCTTTCTTTCCTTAACGCGCGAGTCGCGTGTGAGGAATCCGAGAGGTTTTAGAGTTTGTCTGTTACCGGCTTCGGCAACAACCAAAGCTTTAGAGATTCCGTGGCGAAACGCTTCCGAGTGGGCTTGCATGCCGCCGCCGGTGATGACGGCGCTTATATCGAAGTTCTTCGCGTTGTTTGTAGCTAAAAGAGGCGCCATGAAGATGTCCAGCATGTCTTTGCTTGAAAAGTAGTCTTTTGGATCTTTCCCGTTTACGACGACGCGACCGGTTCCTTTATAAAGGCGCACGCGGGCCACGGCGGTTTTTCTTTTGCCGTTGGCGTAGAAGTAAGTGCCTTTAAATTTGATTTCTTCGGTCATTATTTAAGATTAAGGGTTTTTAATTTCTCATTTTCATGAGGATTTTTTACGCCCGCGTAAACTTTAAGTCTGTCGAGCATGAATTTTCGAAGTCTGTTTCTTGGAATCATTCCGTGCACGGCCATTTGAATTATTCTCTCGGGATGTTCCAAACGCATTTTTCCAGCTGTTTTCTCCTTAATACCTCCGGGGAATCCGGTATGGTGAATGTAAATCTTTTTTTCGTCCTTGTTTCTTGTGAGGACGATTTTCTCAGCGTTGAGAACCACGACATAATCTCCGCAGTCTACCGAAGGATTCCAGATTACTTTATGTTTTCCGCGCAATAAATCGGCGACTTTGCTCGCGAGTTGTCCGAGCACGATGCCCTCGGCGTCAATGAGGATCCATTCCCTCATTTTTTTCACGTCCGGCAGTTTTGGGTGATAAGTTGTCATACAAGTTGAATTGATACAATTGGAGCCGCGTCGCCTTTTCTGTAACCCGTTTTAAGGATTCTGGTGTAGCCGCCTTTTCTTGATTTGTAGCGGTCGCGCAATACTTCAAGAAGTTTTTTTCCTGCGTTTTGGTCAAATACCACTTGATTGATTTGTCTGATCGCGTTCATGGTGTCCTTTTCTTTCGCGATCGTGATTAGATTTTCCACTATCGGACGAACCATTTTGGCTTTGCTCGCGGTTGTCGTAACCTTTTCGTACAAAATAATCGAGGTCGCGAGATTTCGAAGCAATGCGGCCGCGTGGTCGCGTTGCATGTTCATCTTCAGATTTTTTTTGTTGTGTCTCATGATATTTTGTTAGCGGTGCGTATTTATAGCGGCTACGCCGCTGTATGTCAATTACTCATCCTTGCATAAGGCAAGGCCTCTCTTCTCAAGCGCGTCAGCGACTTCCGTGAGTGCTTTCTTTCCGAAGCCGCGCAAGTTTGAAAGTTTCGATTCACTGCATTTTACAAGCTGTTCGATGGAACCGATGTCACCGTTGATAAGAGAATTCAATGTTCTTGGAGAAAGTCCCAATATTTCGATAGGCGTGTAAGATTCTTGCTTGGGCTTTGAACTTTCTTCTTCCTGAGCTTTTGCCGCGATTTTTTCGAAGTCACTCATAAACTCCGGTTCAACCGGTTTTTGGTCGCGGTTGAAAATGTTGAAGTAGGATTCAAGCACGTTTGCCGCGAAGCGCATCGCTTCTTTCGGGGCGATTGATCCGTTCGTCTTCATTTCAAGATGCATTCTGTCCAAGTCGGTTCTTTGTCCGACACGAACCGCTTCCACTCCGTAGTGAATTTTTTGAACGGGAGTGAAAACCGCGTCAATTTCGATCATTTCCGCGTCGCCGGAACTCTGCCCGATTTGCGCGGGCCTGTAACCGATTCCTTTTTCGATTCTGATTTCCATGTCTATGCCGGCGTTTTTATCTTCGAGAGTTGTAATGTAGAGATCCGGATTGTGAATTTTAATATCGCTCGGGACATCAATGTCGCCTGCGGTAACCACGCCGCCTTTTTTAACCTTCAGGTGAACGATGGAAGGCTCTTTTGTTTCTTTTGTTATAGCCAATTGCTTCAAATTGAGCATAATATCCAAAATACTGTCTTTCACTCCTTTAATGACCGTATATTCATGAGTGGCGCCTTTTACTTTTATTCCCGTGGCCGCCGCCCCGGGTAGGGAAGAGAGCATAACCCTTCTCAGGGCATTCCCCAAGGTGGTACCGTAACCTGCCGGAAGCGGGCTGACCGTGAAGGTCGAGTGAAAATCTCCCATGGAAGATTCCGTGATCTTCGGGAGCCCGATTTCTTCTTGAATGATATGCATAGGAAGAGGGCGTTATTAGGATTATTTGGAATAGAATTCAACGATAAGGTGAGCCTCGATCAATTTGTCGATGTCTTCTTCGGTCGGGAGTGCGACAACCTCGGATTTAAGAGCTTTTTGCTCCGATTTCAACCATCTCGCGTGGTCGAACTTTTTATCTTCTTTCACCTCAAGGAAAAGAGGGCTGGCTTTCAGTTTTTCACGGACTTCGATCACGTCGCCTTCGCGGATTTGCATTGACGGAATGGAAACTCTTCGGCCGTTCAGCATGAAAATGCCGTGACCCACCATTTGTCTTGCTTGAGCGCGTGTTTTCGCGAAGCCGGCTCTGTAAACCGTGTTGTCCAGTCGCTTCTCAACAAGCTTCATCAGAGCGATGTCGCTCGCTTCATTCAAGGAAATGGCTTTTTTGTAATAGTTTCTAAGTTGTTTTTCGGTTATGCCGAACATAAAACGCAATTTTTGTTTTTCCAAAAGTTGCTTTTTATATTCGGAAGCTTTTCCGACCCTGTTTTTTCCGTGCATGCCCGGAGGGTGAGGTCTTCTTTCCAAAATTTTGTCGAATTTTGGTGAATCGAAGAGGTTTACTCCGAATCTTCTTACAAGTCTGGCTTTTGGTCCTGTGTATCTAGACATATTAAAATTAGTTGATTATACCCTTCTGACTCTCGGCTTTTTGCAACCGTTATGGGGGGTTGGAGTGAGATCCGCGATTTTTAAGACCTCGATCCCTTGAGCGATTATTCCTCTTAAGGCTTGTTCGCGCCCCGTTCCGACTCCTTTTACGAACACATCCGCTTTTTCGAACCCGAATGCTTTGGCTTTTTCCGCCGCGCTCTCGGCCGCCATTTGCGCGGCGTATGGAGTTGATTTTTTTGTCCCCTTGAATCCGCATGCGCCCGCGCTTGACCAAGCGATCGTGTCTCCCTCGGTGTCGGTAATTGTTATGAGCGTGTTGTTAAAACCCGCTATAATAAAGATATGCCCGTGCGAGACCGTTCTCTTCTTGCTTCTTTTAATTTTTTTCCCGTCCGGTTTTCCGTCCGTTGTTGCAGCGGCCGCGTCTTGCGGTTTCTCAGTGATTTTTTTAATTTCTTCTTTCATGTTATTGGGTTAGTACGCACCCGAAGGTGCCAATGCTCACGCTTCTCGCGTGACTGTTATTTTTTCTCTTCTTTACGACGTCCACTGCCCACCGTTACCTTCTTGCCTCTCTTTGTGCGGGCGTTGGTTTTTGTTCTTTGGCCTCGTACGGGAAGTCTTCTCTTGTGGCGGTATCCTTTGTAAGAGCCGATATCCTGCAGTCGCTTAACGTCGAGCTGGGTTTTTCTTCTCAATTCACCTTCCGTAATCACTTTACCGAGAGCGTCGCGAAGTTTTGCCAATTCCTCTTCGGATAAATCTTTAATTTTAGTGTCAAGATTGATATTGTTTTTCTTCAAAATCGTTTTGGACAGACTGCGTCCCACTCCGTAGATGTAGGTGAGTCCCACTTCAGCTCTTTTGTTATCCGGTAATTGTATTCCGCAGAGTCGCGCCATGTTATTTAAATTATTTTCTTAGTTTAGCGCACCTTCGGTGCGTGGTATTGCGGCCCCTTACTTAGGGCCTAATGCTCGCCTTCGGCGACTACCCTTGTCTTTGCTTATGTTTTGGGGATTTTGAGCATATCACTCTCACAACACCCTTTCTTCGGATGACCTTGCAACTGCTGCAGATTTTTTTTGTTGATGCTCGTACTTTCATTTTTGAGGTGTTTGAGGTTCTTCAGCGCTGTCTTCAGGAGCCGGTCCGCCCTTTTTATGACGGAAAACTATTCGCCCCTTGTTTAAGTCGTAGGGTG
>CAYIRB010000054.1:0-6930 GCA_964365765.1 uncultured Candidatus Peribacteria bacterium | reverse complement strand
CACCGACACCTCCAGCACCTCCAATGGCCGGACTGATGGGTGACCAAGGAGCGGTGGCTCAGCCTCAAAGCGACCCGAATTATAAGTTTGGCGAGCGCATGAAGACTTTCAAGACGACGATTAAAATTCCAACGCACAAACTTTCCTTTGATGAAGACAAATTCCTTAATTTATTAGCCGGCTCGATTTCTCTGACAAAAGATGAGAAGAAAAAAATTGTGGATTCAGTTCCAAAGTTGAGACAAGATCAAGTTGATGAACTTATGCGGATTTTCGAAGAGGAAAGAGAAAAATTCATCGAACTTTCGGCCAAACATTCCACGCAGTTGAAAAAGCTTGAAGATCAGCACGCGGCGGATTGGAAAGACCTTGAAATAGAATTTAAATCGACAGAAAAATCTTCCGAAGACGCAAGTAAGGCGGAAGAAATTCGCAAACAATTGGGACTTTAGTGTAAAATAACGCCACATGACATACTATAAAATTCCGGCACTGCTCTCATTGGCTTTTGCACTTGCCGCTTGCGGCTCCGCCCCAGATGATTTGAACGTAATTCAGGATAATCCTTACGACGATATTGTTGTCGATGAATCGATAAGTCCCGAAGAAGCTCAGGCGAACGCGGAGGGAGCGGCCAAAGCAAATCGAGAAACATTCAACTCGGCGCTTGCGGCGGGGGACGAGAAGCAATGCGAAAACATCGCAAGTTACGATTTGAGTTTTTCATGTAAACAAAATGCTTTGGTGGAAAAAGCCGTGCTGAACGAAGACAAATCGATTTGCTCACAAATGGATTCGGCCAAAGGCAAAGACATCTGTAAGAAAGAAGTTGAGAAAGTCATCGACTAAATACTACTCGAATTTGTGCCTTGCTCGTCGCTCGATGAAAAACAGGCGGCCTGGGAAGTAATTGCGGTGGTGCTTGCGTATGAAGTACAAGTAAAACGCTTGGTAAACAGAGTTCCGCTCTTTGTCGCGATACTGCCGAAGTAACGGTTTGTCGAACTTGGGGAAGTCACATATCCGGTACAGCCCACTAGATAATCTCCGTATGTGCAGGCCGCGGTGGAGGAGTAGACGCCGGAAATGACGGTGCTGTAGCCGGAACTGTTCACAAAATAAGCGTCCCCGAAATGCTTGGCGGTAAAATAGTCGGTAAAATTAAGCTCGCTCGCACTGTAAGTGTCCAATGAATCCGTAACAAGATCGCCGACAACGGTCATATTGCCGGTAACATTCAAGTCTCCTTCATTGCTCGGATCGGTACCGGAGCCGACCAGCATCGCCCTGAAGTTCGGAATGAGTTCGGAATAACTCGTGGCTGGCGTTTGTGTCGGAGTTGTGGAAGCAATCGCCGCGCCTATACCGAGGGAAAACAAAAACACACCGAGAAGCATTGAGGCCGACAGCGGAAGATAATTTAAAAAACTTTTCATATTCAAATACTGCTTGTGTTTGTGCCTTGGGAATCACCAGGAGCCCAACAAGTGGCTTGAGCTGTGACGCCGGACGTGCTCGCGTATGCCATGCAAAAATACTGAGTTCCCGAACCGGAAGTCGTCTTTGATCCAATGCTTCCATAGTAGTATTTTGTCGAACTTGGCGATGTCAAATAGCCCGTGCATTCCAACAATAAGTCTCCGATGCCGCAACTTCGGGAAGTGTAATAAACGCCGCCGGAATAGGTATATCCGCTGCTGTTCAGATAATAAATATCGCCAAAGCGCGTTGCGGTTACCTCGGCCGCGGAATTAATGGCGCCGCCGCTGTAACTGTCCAACGTATCGACAATAATGTCCCCGACAACGGTTGCGTCACCGGTAACTTTTAAGTCGCCGCTGGTGGTCGGACTGGTTCCGGTGCCGATCAACAGGGCCTTAAAATTCGGAGAAATCAATGTGTATGGATTCCCCGGAGATTCCGAAGGAGTGTAAGAAGCTATGGCACTGCTGATTCCGAAGGAAAGCATGATCCCGACAATCAGAATGGACGACAGTCTTTCAAACATAAGCGTGGTGTGGATGGTAGTTACGGGAAAATTCTAGTAGGCTCTGGCAAAATACACAAGCGTATCTGTTTCTTTTCCGGTGTAAAAACATTTCTTTTTTTTCTTAAGCGGCTCCGGATCAATAATCCTTATGGTCGCTTTAGTCTCGTCTTGAATCTTTTTCTCATCGGCATCGTTTCCCGCCCACGGCGCTTTCACGAAGCCGCCTTTTTCATCGAGAATTTTGACCATTTCTTCAATATTTGCCGCTTCATAAGTATTTTCTTTCATAAAAGTTTCAGCCTTGGCCAAAAGATTTTCCTGAATGTTTTCCAGAAGGTAAGGGACTTCATTTTCCAAATCGGCGATTGGCAAGTTGAATTTATTCCCGTCGCGCCGCGAAGCCGTAACTTCGTTTTTTTCCAAATCCCTCGGTCCGAGATCCAGTCGCAGTGGAACGCCTTTCACTTCCCATTCGTTAAATTTGAATCCCGGCGTAACGGTATCGCGATCATCAAGATGAACGCGGATTTTCAAAGTTTCCAATTCTTCCTTGATCGCGCGCAATTCGCCGATTATTTTCTTTTTTTCCTCATCGGTTTTGTATATCGGAACCAAAACCACTTGGTAGGGAGCGATTTTCGGAGGCAGAACCAAACCCTTCTCATCGCCGTGACAGACAATAACGGTTCCGATAATGCGAGTGGAAAGCCCCCACGACGTTTGCCACGCTTGTTTTACCGCTCCTTTCTCATCTTGAAAATTGATGCCGAAGGACTTGGAAAATGTTTGTCCGAGATGATGTGAAGTGCCTGCTTGAATCACTTTCCCGTCTTTGGCCAAGGCCTCGGTCGTCATTGTGTAAAGAGCTCCCGCGAAAGTTTCCTTTTTCGATTTTTTTCCGCTGAGTACCGGCAAAGCCAAAAACTCACGGTCGAAATCGACATACATCTTGAGAGCGCGGTCTACTTCATCCGCGGCTTCCTCGCTTGTCGCGTGAACCGTGTGGCCTTCCTGCCACAAAAATTCCGTTGTCCTCAAGAAGGGGCGCGTGCGCATTTCCCAGCGAACCACATTGGCCCACTGGTTTAATTTTAGAGGAAGATCGCGATAACTGTGAATCCAATCCGCGAAAGTGTCGTACATAATGGTTTCGGAAGTGGGGCGCACAATCAAGGGTTCTGATAGTTTTTTACCGCCGCCGTGGGTGACAACCGCGCACTCCGGAGCGAATCCTTCCAAATGCGCTTTTTCGCGGTTTAAAAGCGACTCGGGAATGAACAAAGGAAAATACACGTTCTTTACACCCGCCGATTTAATTCTTCTGTCCAGCTCCGCTTGAATCAGTTCCCAAATGGCGTAACCGTAGGGCTTGATAATCATACAGCCTTTCACTTTACTGTAATCGGCCAAATCCGCCTCTTTTACAATGTCCAAATACCATTGTGGGAAGTCGGCTTTTTGCGATGCTATTTTGCTCATGGCATGAATGTTACTGGGAAGAGTACGATTCATCAAGTCCTTGAGACAGCGACTTGATTCTAATATTGTCAGGTAAAGTCGGAATTGTGGGCGACCAAATCGGCCACATTTTGATATGCACGGAGTTTACCTCTTCCAAATTTTGAATGTAATTTTCCGCTTCTTCCACTGTTTTACCCGCGATGTGTTCCTTTATTTTTTTCGAAAGCTTATTACCGCCTTCCAAATCCGGGTCGATTTCATATTCTTCTATTCCTTGAATTTGAGCCGTGAATTTATACGAATCGTTTATAAGATTGACTTCAAAAACGTTTATGCTGATGGAATTTTCGTCGATTTTCACAAGACGTTTTCCCGGCGTTTTGGTGCTTATTATTTCCGACTTCAAAATGGAAAGCAGTGTTTTGGAATCGTAGGCGGCTCCTTTGATTTTCATCTTTCCAGAAATATCGAAAGTATCCATTTCTTTGCCGACCAAGTCGCGGGGAAGGCTGATCTCCGCGGCTCCATATTGAATGACGTCGGAATCTTCCAAAAGGGAAAGCTGAATATTGTTCGCCATACTTTGAGCCAAAGCTTCTTTTCTAAGCGCGGAAAGAGCTTTTTCTTTCAGGGCGCTTTCAAGTTTGTTGCCCGCCGCGACGAGATCTTCTTCCGTCACGTAAGTTGAAACGACTGTGGTTCCGCCGCTCATGTATTCCGTGCTTTCGGCGTATAACTGCTCCCTGTTCGACTCACGCAATCCCGGCAAGAAGAACTTGCTCGGACCTATATTTCCTCTTTCGCCGCTTGTAACTCCGTTCGCGTCGCTCACGTCCGCCACCACGCGCACCTGAAGGGTTCCGGGAGTCTCCGGATTGCCTGCGGGAACCATCACTTCTTCTTTGATTCTAAAAACCAAGCCGTCCGAAGTTTGGAAGCGAGTCTCCGGAATAAGTGGCCAGTTCTTGTTCGCTGTGTTGTAAATTGTGATGGTGCCGGATGCGTTTCCGCCTTGCGATATTGTTCCGCTGCTGTGGAATGTCAGTGTAAATTCACCTTGAGCGGAAATATCATAAACCTTCAAACTTCTGGCATCGTTCGGGTTCTTTTCCAATAAAATGTTTACACCCTTGGTGATTACGCCGGACGCCGGCACTATTTCCACGGTCGCTCCCGGAAGCGCGACATAGGCGATCACTCCGAACATGAATACGCTAATGCCAAAGAACAACATTATGGACTTTTTATTCATACTCTTGAAATACGAACCTACATCGGCCGTTTTGGATTTGTTGAGGCGGCGTTCTCTCAGGAATTTCTTTATTGAAAAACCTTTATCGCCGTCTTTCAGACTTCTGACGACTTCGAAAATCGTCGACTTTTTTTGCGGCAATCGTGAAGGACCGCTCTCATCGACATCGTTTGAACTTGCGGCTATCGGCCTTAGCAAAGCGCTATCATCTTGAATGCCCGCCTTCGCTTTGACTTCATCCATTTTCGCGTAATGGTCGAAGACTTTTATTTCCGCCTGGTGCGCCAATTTCATCCCGTTGGTGTCATTCGTGATGATGTACATGGTTTTGCCGAGCTCCTCGAATTTCTGTTTCAGAATTTTCAGGTTCACAACGCTTTGTAAAATCACCGCGCGTTTGGGAACAACAAGGTATATATCTTTGTAGGCCAAATTCGCGATTCTATCGAATATGCTTGTGATTTCCTCGTCAATTTGCAGGAAGATAATTTTCTTTTTCGAAACTTTTTTGACTTCGTTTTTATCGTCCATTTTTCAGACCTGCATAAGCCGAACGACTTTCTGCAGCATTTTGGTTAAGATTTTTTCTTCGGAAATGAGTTCCATTCCGATATTCGCCAAGGCCATTGGAACAATGTCCGCGGGCGACTGAAGTTTTCCGCTCAAATCCTTGATGTGCGATATGTTTTTCGGAAGCATGTACTTTACCTGCGGCTTCCGCGGGAAGTTCAGCTTCTTGTACCAGTCGGACTGCTCCAAGGCTACTTTTATTTCATTCAACATCGAAGCGCCGCCCGAAAGATATATTGTCGGGGGAAAGGAATCAACCTCCGAAATTTCTTTCAAAGTCAAATACACACCTGAAGTCCAAACTTCAATGTCACTTTCTATGGCGCGACTGACGATTTTATGTGATTGCTGTTCCAGTTGTCCGTCCGAGAACGCCGTTTTAACTTCCTCGGCTTCATCCATGGAGATATTCAGGGCTTGGGCAAGCCTTTTTGTGAAAGATTTGCCTCCCAAATTGAACATTTTTGTGGCGACCACACCGCCATCGATTACCAAAGCGATATCGGTCGTTCCGCCGCCCACGTCGATAAAAATGCCGGAATAACCCTGCAACTCGGTGCCGCCCAACAGTCGTCCCAAGGCATAGGGCTCCGCCATAATCGCCAAAAGTTCTCTGTCCAATTCCGCGCCTATCGTTTGCAATGCCCCGAAATGGACTAGGGGCGCGAAGGCGTTAAAAACGCTCATCGTAAGTTCGCGTCCCTGAAAACCTATCGGGTTTGAAACTTTATATGAATCTATTTTTATATCCACAATCGCGGCATGTACCAACTTCACATCTATTTCGTTGAATCCCGTTTCATAGGCCAAATCCGAACGCACTTTCTCGAATGCCTTCCACTGCACTTTGTGAATAATATTTTTCAACTCCTCCTGATGGATTTTGCTCGAAGGGTCGCGGCGCTTGTAAGAAATCGTGGAAGTCGCGCCCTTGATCAGCTCGCCGGCCACGCCTAAAATCAAGCGTGCGGGTGAAAGGCCCGACATTTTTTCCGCCTCTTTTATAGCAGAATTGCAATTTTGAATAACACCGGCGATGTCGATTATCACACCGTTTTCCATTTCGCCTCTGTTTTGTTTTTGACGACCCGCGCCCAATACCTTGACTTCTTTGTCCTCCACCTCGCAAACCAGCGCCTTGACGAACTCCGTTCCGATATCAAGTACCGTATAAATTCTTTCCCTTTTTGATGTGCTTTTGTTTGTAAATTTAAACATGCGCGCGAATTATACCTTTCTCCTTTAAACTTATCAAAATCATATATTTGTGGTATTTTCCCATAAGAATATTAACAAAACCAATGAGTACATATAAAATTACAGGTTTGGAACTGAATACGGCTTCAAAGTCCGCCTTCTTGAATAAGGTTTTTACGCTATTCGGTCTCTCGATTTTTACGACAGGACTGGGCGTTTACCTCGGTTTTAACTATTTATTGCTCACTTTTCTGCACAACCCCATGTACATGTTCGCCGTATTCGGCGCGGAATTGATTCTCATTTTTACGTCCCGCGCCTGGAGTAAAACCGAACCGCTGAATTACTTTCTTTTCGCGCTGTTCACGGTTTTGAGCGGTATAACTCTGGTTCCTCTTTTGGCGACTTTCGCCATGGAATTTAAGGGTTACGATATTATTTACAGGGCCTTGTTCGCGAC
>CAYIRB010000053.1:0-7114 GCA_964365765.1 uncultured Candidatus Peribacteria bacterium | reverse complement strand
GAACCCGAGACCTCATCCTTACCATGGATGCGCTCTACCAACTGAGCTACCGCGGCTAGCAGTCACCGAAGGTGAGCATTGTGTTCCCTTCGCCGAACAAAATACGCAATAAACGGCCGGTGAGCAATGTATTTTCTACTTGTAATAAGCGTTGTAGGCGCGCATGGCCATTGTCGCGACTTCCGCGCGAGATACATTATTGCCCGGCTTGAATGTGCCGTCGGAGTAACCCGTGAGAATTCCGTCTCTGCTCCCGATTACCGTCGCGTACGCGAACCAGTCGCTGATTTTTACATCGCTGAAAGGAATGTCGGAAGACGAGAATCCATAGAGCGTTTGGTCGGCGATTCTGATTAGAATTACCAGTGCTTCGGCCCTGTTAATCGGATTATTCGGCTTAAAACTTCCGTCCGCGTAACCATTAACAAAGTCGTGATCTTCAGCTAAAGAAAGATATGAATAATACCAGTCCCCTTCGTAAACATCGCTAAAGTTTTCACCGTTGTAGCCGGAAGGATTATATCCGGCGTTCAAAAGCGCGATCTTCAAAAATTCCGCGCGCGTTATGTTCGAGTCGGGCTGAAACAAATATGAAGTCCTTCCGGACACGATTCCCCTGCAGTACAAGGACTCAATGTAACCTTCCGCCCAGTGACCGTAAACATCATCGAAAGGATGCTGGCAATTGTTCGGATCGGAAATCAAAGTCGCCGTCGCGCTCACTTGCGAATCCGTGTCGTAGCGCCGGTCGGATCCGAATGACCCGTAAAAAGTCTTGTACTTGGACGCCAAAACTTTGAAGTCGGTTCCGGTATCGTTCAACGGAACCGCGCAACCGTACTCGCCGCTACCCAAATAATTGCAAACCGTTCCGTAATTATTGCCGGCCTTTACCGTGGCGTTTGAAATTCCGGCACCGGATGAATTCACGACTTTCAATTTGTAAGCGAATTTCAAAGCCAGGCTCTTGTAAGTGGTGCTCTGCTCCAAAGATTCCGTGCCGAAGGTCGACGAAACATAGCCGTCCGCGATAACTTTCACGCTATAAGAAGTGTCCGTAGCGGTCGCGCTCAACATAAGAATATAATTTCCGTTATTGTTATTCGTGAAGCCGTAAATTTCATTGTCGCTTCCATTCGTAACCATAAAATTATTCTCGTTCAAGCCTTTTATGGCGGAGCCGTCTTCATTATTCAAGGTAATGCTCAATATCGCGTAAGCACTCGGGGTGTAGTCGGTGCCGCCGCCCTGCGTGAGCGTGAGAACAGTCACGATTTGCGCATCCGTTCTGTCGTCTCTTTGACCGGATAGAAAAGAATTCAAAGTATTATATCCGCTTTTTGATACGACCACCTCCTCCAATGTGCTTGTGCCATCCGCTGAAGTCGAAAGAGCGCAGTAGGCGAAAATCGCTCCGATCTCGCAAGTTTGCCCGTTCGCTATTACAAGATCGGGCAAAACGAATGTTCCGCTCGAATTTTTAACTTGCACGACATGAGTGTATTCAAAACTCGCCGTGATGTTCGAAGCTGCCGTCGCCGAATTCAAATTGCCGGTGGAAACGGTCTTCCCTACGTAATTCGAGGGAGTTATTAAAATATCGTAACCGGTGTCCGACCAGTTATTGTCCAAGGCCAATTGATACACGTCATCGCCTTTGCTTCTAAAACCTTGGATGGAATTCACCGTCCCGCCGGAAACCTCGAATTCATCTTCGCCGAGTGTCTCGTTTAAATCCGAGCCGCGTTCCGTTTCCGCGTTTACTTGGACGTTGTACGCTCGAAGGGCGATTTGCGAAACCTCCGCCGCGCTTACCACGGTTGTCAAAGACTTGGCCGCGATTCTTAGCCAATATTTGCTCTTTCCGTTGATGGAAGCCTTGGTATATAAAGAGCTGTCCCACACGCTCGGAGCCGTAAAACTCAAATAATTCGTGCCGGTTTTCGTAAAATTGCTTGTCGTGTCCGTATAGTCCAAATCGACCCACTGGCCGGAAAGATTGTAATACTGAAGAGTATATGCCTTTCCTCCGCTGTAGGCCGGATAGGAATTTGAAGCCGCTTTGTCCACATCCGCGTAAATCATGTCGAAGGCGTAATTCGAACCCACGTACAATTCGGTGCCGTCGTCGGGAAAGTAGACATCGTTGCCGCTGCCGTTTTGCGCCGCATTCGTGTAATCGGCGTATTGGTCGTTATTCTCATTGTGGCCGAAAACCGCGTCCGCGTAAGTGTTGGCGTCCGGCGCCCTGTACATTATACCGACTCCGAGAACCACATCCGTCGGACTGAATGTTTCCATCGGCGACGCTTGCACTCCGATTGCGGAAAAAAAGTATAAAAGTATACCCAAGGAAATTGATATTTTTTTCATGTGTGGAATTTAGTGGCTGAATGCAACTTTATACTACCACAAGGATAGCGGTCTTCAACCAGAAAAAAATCGTGGAAATCACCGCCCAAACTATCGAAAACCCGAAGACTCCGTTCAAGAAATAAAGGTCGGCAACGACGAAGGCCAAAAAATAAGGTGTGCTTTTTGTCATGAAATATTGATATTTTTCCCGCTTCCTCCGCGGCACGGCCAGTAAAAGAAATTTCGATCCGTCCAAAGGGGCGAAGGGCAAAAGATTGAAAAGAAACAAAACCAAACTCAAATCCAAAATCGCGTCGAAAAACGCTCTCGGAAAATATTGCGGCAAATAATTCACGAAAATCGCGGCGACAAGGGCTATCAATAAATTCATCGCGGGGCCGGCGACGGCTGTCAAAGCTTCATCGCGCCCCGGATTTTTAAAGTTTCTCGCGTCAATCGGCACCGGCTTCCCCCATCCTATTCCCGCGACAAACAGCATAAGAGTCCCCAGTAAATCCAAGTGCCTCAAGGGGTTCAAACTCAACCTTCCGTGCCGCTCCGGCGTGGTATCACCCAACCTGTTCGCGACCCACGCGTGCGCGTACTCGTGCAAGGTCAGCACCACAATCAACGCGAACAGATAATTGACATTCAAAAACATACCAACAGTCTACCTTAAAAAATAAGCTTGCCAAATCGTATTTACTCCCTTAAGATTCCTCCGTCTTGACCAGAATACTATGTCCAGAGCATGTCAACTTACCGGAGCAAAGCCGAAATCGGGACACAACGTATCCCACTCGAATTTGAAAACCAAGAGAAGGTTTAACCTTAATATGGTAAAAAAAACCGTTATCGACCCTAAAACCGGAACCAAAGTGCATTTAAGAATCACCGCCCGCGCGCTAAGAACGCTTGCGAAGAATCCAAAAAAGTTTAGCGCACAGATTCACGCTTTCGCAAAAAAAAGCTTGAAAAAAAATTCAAAGTAAAATACACTGGTGTCGCTTTCGGAATAAGCAACAAAAGAGGCTCCATCTCTCCAACGGGGCTTTTTTTGTATTTGCTCAAGAGTTATTTTAAAATCAAAATTGACTTTGGATTCATTTGAAGCAAAGTTTTCAAAAAAGAAGTAATCATTACTTCAGAGTGAGCCAATTCCAACTTATTCAACAAGTATAATCCACCGAACATCTCCCGCCATCTCAAAAATTCATGCTGAAAATTACCTTTCTGCACGCTTCCGGTTAAATCAGCGAGCTCTAAAGCGCATTCGATTCGCTCTCTTTGCGCTTCAAATCCGATATCGTTTTTTATACAAGTCAAAAGCCTCTGAACTTCATTTGCAATCATAAAAATTTGCTGCTCGGTTGCGAACTTCTTCCATTTTTCAGTGTTAAAGTTTTTATGAATTTTTAAGTCGTACATTAAAATAATATTAATTTATTCACAATTACTTTAATTTTTCTTTTCAAATCTTCATTTGCCAAATCCATACTCACATTCCCTTGCCCCGGCCGAATATTAATTAAGGAGTTAAACTCAATAAACCCCGGTTTATCCAAATAAAGATTGGCGCCCCACAAATCTTTTTGATTCGACCCCCCTCCCAACAATTGTTGTTCCAAATCCGCATGCATTTCGGCATCGACCGCTACCAATTCTTTCTCAACATCAACAACAATCTTCACCAAACCCTGATAAAAATTTGCGTGTTTCTCTTTTATTTCCGAAAACCGAATCGGCTCCTTAATTACAAACATTGATTATGAAATTAATATACTCCTTGTATACACCACAACTGATGCTAAAATAAAGCGCCGAGTCACCGAAGGTGGGCATCGGACTACGAAGGAGAGGTCGCATAGTGGCCTAGTGCGCACGCTTGGAAAGCGTGTGAACTCGTAAGGGTTCCGGGAGTTCGAATCTCCCCCTCTCCGCCAAAATTGTTGCGTATTTGACGAAAAAACATCGCGAGAGTAACATGCCCTTCTATAATTAAACACAAATGGAAAAGGATACACTCGACAGAATGCACAGATTGGTTAATGAAGCGTACATAAAACGTAAAATTGCAATGTATAGTCCACAGGACAGTCGGGATGGGGAACGGGCGGAGGGTGCGGTCAAAGCGCTAGTATCCGCCAGAGAAATTTTGGGAACCGAACCTGACAAAACAACGGAAGAAACAGCAGGTTACGTGATGAGAAATGTGCATATCCCTTCCATCTTGGGAGTTAAGCTTCCTTGGTTGACTGAAAAGGGGAATAAATATCTGTGCCTCGGCGAGGAAGAAAGAGATGGTGCCATTGAGGAAATTGAATGCTGGACGGCAAATACACACACTGAAATCCTCCGCGTAGTAAAAGGAACAAGAATACAAATTCTAACAAATTTCTTGCGAGAATTGGAGGACGAACAAACACACACCGGATAAAATAAGAATCCCTGCCGGTTGTCGCGCAACCAATTCGGGTATATTCTGCGGGTGACACGCCAATAACCCAATTATTTATGAAAACGAATTACGCCGCCGCCGTACTGAGAATCAGCATGGGATTTATTTTCTTGTGGGCGTTTTTGGATAAAACGTTCGGACTGGGATTCGCCACAACGGCGGAAAAATCCTGGCTCGCCGGAGGCTCCCCCACCGGCGGTTTCTTGGGCAACGCCGTAAAAGGACCCTTCGCGGAAATCTTCCACAAAATGGCGGGAAGCGTTTTGGTGGACTGGCTGTTTATGCTCGGCCTCCTTTTCATAGGATTGGCCTTACTGTTGGGGATCGGGATGAAAATCGCGACGTACTCGGGAAGTCTTTTGCTTTTCTTGATGTGGCTGGCTCTTCTTTGGCCGGCGAATAATCCCTTTCTCGACGAGCACATTGTCTACATTTTCGCGCTTTTCACCCTGAACTCCATGCGGGCCGGTGAAATTTGGGGATTCGCAAAAGAGTGGAAGGGAAGCAAACTTGTCAAAAAACTGCCGTTTTTAGCCTGAATTTAAGCGTCGGTCAAGCGAGTGAGCTTATCGGAGACTTTTGCTTTTATGTTGCGCGCCAAAACAAGTTGGGAAGCGGTGGTGTTCGGAGTGCGTCGCAAATTCAAAAATACGGTTTCGTCGATTTGTTCTTCGCCGAACAAATACGGCACAGGAGCCAAAAACTCGGCGATGCTATCTGTCACGTTCATCATCTCCACGTCCGCCTCCGCCATCATTTCCAACAATTTCCTTCTGTAATGAGTTCTTCTTAAATCAAGTGTCACCGGCACGCCCATGGATTTCAAATTCATCAGACTGCCGGGACCGGCCAATTCGAGCGTATTGATTTTATATTTTTTAACATCGTCAAACACACCGATCTTGCCGGCTTCCACTTTGTTGTGAATCACCCTGTCTGCCGGAAATCGACCTGCGCGCTTCAACAACTTTTCTATTTTCAACGCGCTTGAATTTGTGGCGATCGCGACGGGATTTTCCTGTATCAAAGCGTAGTCCAAAGCTTCAATCGCATCCTCGTCCATTTGGGCGGAATCCCAAAATCTTTCGGTAGCGAATTTATACATTTCTTGCTCCCAAGTCCCGCCTTGCGCTGTTAAAAAATCGGTTATTTTACATCGTAACGGGTTGTCCGACGCGAGCGAGCCAATCACATCCTTTAAAAAAGCGCGTACGGCGAAAGGCGTGATCAGCATATGATCGACCGCCGGCGCGATTTTGACACCCTGACCGAATTCGTGCCAATTGGCCGGTTGGCCGCGATTGATGAAGATATCTTGCAGAATCGCGTCTTTGATCCCGTCGAAGGTCATTTGAAGTTCCAAGCCCGTGTGTTGATGGACGAATTGAGCCGCGCGAACAAAATACTGTCGCAACTCGGGCGGAGTCCCATGTTCCAAAGCGCCAACTATATCCACATTGGTCAATACGCCGTCCGCCCCGAGCACTTCCAGAATTTTACCAGCCATAATATATTTTTAACGATAGGAAAAGAATTGTACCACAAAAAAAACCGCGCGCAAGCGCGCGGTCTATTCAATCTTAATAGAAATTATTGCGCTGTGGAGCTTGATGTTGTATCTGAGACTGTATCAACAACATCGGTAGTTACCTCTACGACGGGTGCTGTCGCATCGTCGCTGACAACTTCTTCGGTCTTAAGCGCGTTGCATCCGGCAAACACCAAAGACATAACTGCAAAACTTGCTAAAAGGATCTGCGTGAATTTTTTCATATGTATAGATTAGTGAATAAAATTCTGGGGAGAGTCTATTACCATAACAGCGACCTGTAAATAGATTTTCGCGGGCTTTTTATTGCATCTGCATGAGATTTGACGGCTACTAACCTTTTACGTATCTTATCGCCATATGGAGAAATTGCTCGTCAAAAACCGGAAAGCGACTTTCGACTATGAAATTCTGGACAAATTCCAAGCCGGAATCGTCCTTCAAGGCCATGAGGTTAAGTCGCTCAAAAACGGCGGCGGACAAATGCAAGGCTGTTTCGTGACTCTGCGCGACGGGGAACTTTGGATCGAACACCTGCACATAAGCCAATATCAAAAAGCGACTCTTCTCTCATATGAACCCGAAAGACCACGAAAACTTCTGCTTCGCAAATCGGAAATTCACAAAATCGCTGGAGCTCTAAACACAAAAGGTGTTACTTTGGTCGCGCTGGCCTGCGTCGCCAAAAACGGCTTCATCAAAATAGAATTCGGCATCGGACGAGGAAAAAAGAAAATCGACAAACCCGAAAG
>CAYIRB010000052.1:0-7261 GCA_964365765.1 uncultured Candidatus Peribacteria bacterium | reverse complement strand
AAAAGTAAGTATATCTCCGAAGATATGTATTCTCTGTCCGCGGAAGGCATTGACACCTCCGCTCTTTCACAATTGCCCGACCAGATCGACAATTTCATAGAATCTTTGCGGGACATGAAGATCGAAGTGAACACGCAATATGCAGCATTCAAATCTGAAATCGATGTGGAAAGAGCCGCAGTGGGGTCACTCTCGACTTCGTCGGCCGCCAATACCACGTTCGACAGCACGGATGCCGCTTGGCTGATTTTAAGACGAGGCGATAAATTCCAAGCCCTAAGGGATATATACGAAGGTCAATTGGCTTACTTTGAGATGATGGACAATTATCTCGAATGGAGCAAAGAAAAAGCGAAAGTTGTGGCAAGGCTGAATGACCAAAGTATCAGCGTCGACCCTGACACCGAGTCCACTTTGGATCGCGGCATGGATATGATTAACGACCTATCTTCCAATTATAATTTTTACATGAGTGCCGCGAACGACGTAAAATCCGCGCTGACCCAATTCCCGAGCCAAACAACGGTGGCTTCACTTGTCGATAAAAATGCGAGGGATAGCTTCAGAAATTTCTTTGACACAAGTCTTGCGCCCGCGTGGAACTCATTAAGAGAAGCGCGCGATACAATGACCTCGGACAGAGAAGATATTTCCGATCTTTGGCTGACGGTAAAATCCTTATACTCTCTCCAGTCCAAGCAATACTCGGACAATTACTTGTTGACGAGCGTGAATACGATGCGCACCGACCTGACAAATTTGGAGGCGGGCTTAAAATTATTATCGGGCAAAGTGAGTAAGAACATGCAGAAAAAAGTGGATGAAATGTTAAGTGTTGTACCTCAAGCCGCAAAGATGTTGGCGGAAATGTCCTCCGAATCTTCCGGAAATTCATGGGATAAAGTCGAAAAACTCCGAACCTATATGACTCCCAGATTGGGAGCGATTATTCCTTACATTAAGGACAACTTAAACTATTTGGCCTTAAGCGACGCCGAAAAATCGACTGTGAAACAGATCACCTCGATGGCTATGCTGTCCGTGCCGAAACCCATGGAGGGACCCGGATTCCCGGACAACTGTGCGTCATGTTCATCAACATTACAGGGTCTTTACGGCAGCGACTTCGCAACGCAACTTGCGCAGGTGATTAAGGATGAAATATTGAACGAAGTCGTTTCTCAAATCACATCCGCCCTCGCGAGTTCCTTGGCGCAGTATCTGGATAATGAAACCACCGGAAAAGTCTTGAACGCCGTTATTGCGAACCTTGATAAATTAAAGGGAAGCAAAGTCGGCGAAGACTTGGGCGCGCAAATTCTTGAAAACAACACCGCGGTTCTGGACGAAATTTCCACCGTGGATTTGGATTCCATTAATACGGAAGAGTATATTGTGGAATACCGCGACCTCGACTCTCTTTATGATGAATTCCAATCATTACCGATGCCTGACCTAGATGTTGCCACAAAAGTGAAGAATTATTGGGAGGATGTTGAAACGGTCGTAAGCGATCCTACCGAAGAAGATTTACAGGCTCTGGTCGTGGAAGGAGAAGGTCTCTTGGTGGAAGCCGAAGAGTCCAAGTACGAATACCATCTTGGATTCAGGGACATTCCTTACGTGTTTGATGATAACTATGACGAATCGACTCACTGGTATTCCGGATACGTTGTGGAAGGCGCGATGGACGGAAGATGGGAAGGGTACAAAGACGTAGAGGGCAATCCGACTTACACATTCGGTCCTTCGGACAGAACATTGAGAGCCGAGGCCCTGAAAATGGTACTTTCCACCTTCGGCTACGGGGAAGTTTCTTCTTCCGGCGGCGAGAATTGGTGGAGCGGATGGCAGACAAAAGGCAAACAGCTAGGTCTTTCACTGGCCGACATGGACTTGTCACAGCAGATTTCAAGAGAAGAAGTCGCCCGTCTGATATTCGAAGCGGGTGAAATGAACACTCCCGAGAACTTCTCAGGCCAGTTCCCGGATGTTGGTACTTCCAATGACTGGAAGGCGATTGAAGCTACCTACGATGCCGGCATATTCACCGGTGACTCCGGATCCGGCACATTCAGACCGGACGACACCATGAACAGAGCGGAAAGCGCGGCGGTCATCAACAGAGCGGCGGATTGGCAGGAAGGTCAGGACTTCGTAAGCGAAGACCTTTACAGCTACTTGCCATTGGGAACAAGAATCATGACCAAGCTTGCTTCGGTTCTCCACTTCTTCAAGGTATCGCTCTTCGGTTTATAAAATTGTGATATCAAAGAGGCCGCCCCAAGGGGCGGCCTCTTTTTCAATGTCACGGGACTATTTCTTCTCTCCCGATACTGTTTTATATGCCCACATACCCAAGCCTGCGCCGACAATCGGACCGAGAACATACATTGTTCCGAAAGAACCGATAGCCAAAGCGACAGCCGGATTTAAAACGCCGTTCGCGTTCATCAATGCCGAAAAGGAAATACCTAACAAAAGGGAAGACCCTACAACAACACCCCATAAATCTTTCGGGGCTCTGCCATACATTACGGAAGCGACGCCGAAGGCGAAAAAGAACGCGCCAAGTCCTTCCGCGAGGAATACCCATGGACTGTCCGTTACGGTTAATGTGGCTCTTGCAACTACTTGGTCGCTTAAATACCAAGCGAGTCCCGCGCCCAAAAACTGCGCGACAATGTAGCAGACCGCGTCCTTCAATTTGATTTTATTGATGGACAGCGCTCCGATGGTAATCGCGGGATTCAAATGAGCTCCCGAAATATGACCGACAGTGTAAACGAAAATACCCAATGTCAGCGCGGCCATGACAGGGGTAGGTACGGGGAAGTTCCCCGCGAGGGATAAGCTTACGGCATAAGCCAAAGCGAAAGTCCCGACGAACTCGGCGATGTATTTTTTCATGGTGTGGATGAAAAGGAATAAACGCCTTTGAGTCTATACTAAATTTTCACCTTCTTGAAGTCCTTTATTATTCTTTTATAATCGGGAATCGCGATTTCCACCAAACTCCAAAAATCTTTTGAATGATTCATCTGTTTCAAATGGCAAATTTCATGCGCGACTACGTAATTCATCATTTCTTCTGGTAAAAAAATCAACTTGTAGTGAAAATTCAGATTCTTTTTTCCACTGCAACTTCCCCAACGGCTCGACGTCCGTTTTATCGATACTCTCCCATATTGATAATTGTAAATTTTGTTAAATTCCGCCACTTTTTTTTCAACTTTCGCCCTCGCGATCTCTTTATACTTCAAATATTCGCCCGGCTTCACCGGCACGGCTTTCGGTGATTTTTCCACACGATCCCAAATCCAATCCCACTTATCGCGTATGAACTTTTCCGCGAGCATCCGCGCGAATGGAATTTTCGGCACGCTAATAAAAACCGCTCCGCCCGCTTTCACCGACAGCTTAAGCCCGCGACTCCTCGGATTTATTCTTAAAGTGTAAGCAAGGTCTCTACCACGATTTTGAACATTTGTGCGCATGCGGCCACCATCATAGTCACGAATTGCATTTTTTCACAATTATATTGAATATACTTCCTCATGTATACCATATATAAATGTGAGCGTCAAGACCTCTGGCGCGAAGTCAAAAAGTGCACCGCGAGCAAAGTGCTGATAGGAACCGCTAAAATCAGTGCGGCGCTACCCACCAATGTGCGAATAATTTCTTCAACGATAAATTCGCTGTTTAATGTTACCCAAAGCGGTTCGGAACTTGCCGAGTAAAACAAAAGCAAGAGGGGAAGGGAAGCTCCCGCGTAGGCCAATACCAACGTATTAACCAAAGAAGCTATGTGCTCCCGACCGACCGACAGGCCTTTCGCGTACAGCTCACCGAACTTTAATTTTAAATTCGCTTTATGAATTTCATCCACGGCCGCCACTTGCCCCGTGGTCACGTCGTCCAATATGCCCAAAACGCCGATTATCATTCCGCCCAGGAGCAAACTCCGCAGATTCAAAGTGTCAAATTGCCCGAATTGCAAGTACATGGCATCTTCGCTACCCATGCCCGCCAACTTTGTAAATGGGACAACCAGTATCGCGATCACGGAAGCTATGGCCAGCGTGATTAAGGTACCAAGCAAAGCGATGGAAGTTCTTTTACTAAACCCGTGAGCCAAATAAAGCGAAAGCGTGGCTATTACAAATGCGCCAAGAATGCTGACAATAATCGGACTCTCGCCACTGATAATGTGCGGAATAATAAATTGCATAAGTACAAAAATACTCAGGCCCAAACCCAACAAAGCGCCGGTCCCTTTCAGTCGTCCTACGATCACAACCAGAACAACGAAAATACCGAAGACGACCCAAAGCGCCGGCAGTCGGTATTTGTCCATAACGGAAAATTCACCATCATCACCGTATTCGCTTAAAACCACTTTATCGCCCACATTAAGGTTTTGAAACGGATGCTCGACTTGAACTTCCTCATTTTCTCTGCCGCCGTCGAGAATTCTCAAACCGAGCGTCTCGGTTTTTTGTTCATATCCGCCAACGACTCCGGTGGCTTGATTCGAAATTGTTAACACCTCCGCCTTATAATATTTTTGCTCCTCAAAAGCTTCAGCGCGTCCCGCCTGAAACATTGGAACGACAAGCACCAAACACACAAGAACCCGTTTACATATATTGCCGATGCGCATATTTTACTTGCGTCAAATTACACTTTTTTGCAGTCGAACGCAATTGCGCTATGCGACAAATCGCTTTTCAGAACGCCAAACTTAATGTCGATGTTCAGTCGGACGCCGACCAATCCGTTTTGGACGAAATATTTTTTGACCGCGACTATTCAATCATCGAGCCGCAAATCAAATCCGCAAAAAACGGAATTCTCGATGTGGGAGCCCACAAAGGGTTTTTCATTCTCTATGCTCGAGTACTCAATCCGAGCGTTCCGATTTTCGCTTACGAACCGGAAGAAAATAATTTCCGCGAATTAAAAAAGCACCTGCATGAAAACCATACTGAAAATGTTTTTCCGAAAAACGTCGCAATCGCGGGGAAGGAAGGCTCCATAGCGCTTTACTTAAGTCCCGACTCGCATAATCACACTCTTCTGCCCGTTTTACCCACATTCGAACAAAAAAAAGTTAACGCCGTTCTGCTCGAAAACGTCCTCAAAAAAATGGGTCCTTGCGACTTAATCAAAATGGACTGCGAAGGCTCCGAATTCCAAATACTCGAAGGCGCGCCCGACGCGGTTTTTGACTCGGTCCCCGTATTTTTCCTTGAGTACCATGAATACACCGAAGACATGAAAGCCGCCAAACTCAAATCCTTATTTGAAACAAAAGGTTTCAAAGTAACGATTCTCCCGTCGCGTTACGATAAAAGAATGGGATTTCTCTTCGCCGAACGTAAACGTTGATTGGCTGGCCACTCGGGTCAGGTACCCCGGGCTATTTCTTAAATTGTATGGAGTCCAACATCTTTTGAACCAACTCTCCATTCACAGCCGCAGCCCCGGCCGAAACCTCGATGGTCATGTAATGCCCACCGCTATCCGTTTCAACAATGTAGTCTTTTCCTTCACAAGCGACTTCCCATCCCAAATGATCAACTTGGTAAGCATCTTTTCCACCAATGCTTGTTTTTACCAATTTGCCGGACCACTTGCCGAGAGTCGAGTCCATACCTGCATACATTCCATCGGATCTGACAAGGTCATCAAAGTCATTGAAAAATCCGGCATCCCACCATCCGGCGGTGACGATGGCCACATGAATCATTTCATCAGGACAAGCGGGCAAGTCTACAGAAAGGTTGGAGAAGTCGGTTCGAATCCCTGTTGCAGGGCCGCCCGTTCCTTGCCTCTCTTCTTGAACTTCCCAGGATGAAGGATACTGTATGGAGTACAGCGAGTTTTCGTAAGTTATCAAACCATCTTGAGCCTGCATTTTTTCAATCGGAGTTTCTTCCACGGTTTGAGTGCATGCCGTTAAAAAAAGTGAAACAGAGATGAGAATATATTTTTTCATTTAATCTTATCCTAGTTGGCTGGCTAGTCGGGTCTAGTACCCTTTGGCAAAGTATAGCCATTTGGAATGATACCTTTATAAAAAAATTGAGACAACCTATCGAGATAAAGTTGAGGTTTTTGTAAAACCCTTCCTAAAAAACTTTCTAAAACATTATAGGCTTGATGAAAATTTCGTTCTGTCAGTGGATCTCTAGTGTCGCCTGATTTAAATCCTTCAAGTTCTCCATAATCACCAATGAGGAATTTCAAATTAGGCCTAGGCTCTTTTCTGCAATTAAAAAAGTAAGCTATTCCTGGAATAAATCGGCCAGCTCTACTGGCAGTCAAAGCACACTCAAAATATCTCTCAAGCCATGAGTCATCAAAATCCGTGAAACCTTCAAATTTATGATCTCTCACATGGAGCCAGGAAAGCGCCCCTTCTAAACAATTCATGGACAAAGTGACAGATTGTCCATTCCCATCAAGATCATCCATAATGACTCCCCCCGGAATTGCATGATAAAGGTCAAAAACAGGGAGGCCTGAAGCTTGAAGCCTTTGATGTTCCTTCACATCACTCATCGAACCGCCTTTTATAACATAAGTTCCTGTTTGTTCACTTGCACCATCCTCACTTTTGGTAACTCCAAAGACGCGATAAATCATAAAACTGGAACTAGCAAGCTCTCCAATCTCTTGAATAGTGAGCACTCCATTAGGCAATTGGATTTGCGATCCAATGGCAAGACCTTCAGGGATTTTTTTAGGAACCCGAACTCCCTTTAAGGCTGTGAATCGCAAGCCATCACGCAAAAGCGGCAAATCGTGCTGTAAAATTCTAGGGTTAAAACTGCTTCGTTTAGGCAATCTCAATAATACCTCAATTTTTTGACGTACAGAGGTGATAACTAGGTCAGGATCAACAGATCTTTGTATAGCCTCAGATATATGCGCAAGAGTTTCTAAAACAACACTTTTGGCCTCATCAATATGGGATGAAGTCAAAGGGCCGCCATGAATGATTTCTTCATCCAGAATTTTTGCCCAAAGCGCATTAACCTCTCCAGCAAGAGGATTTTGATCCGGAGGTATTGGTAAATCAGCAGTTTGAGTCATGCTAAGCTCTTAGAAATCTGTTTAGTTTTAGACTATAACATATTTTCTTTAAAAGCCAGAACTTCGAAACTGCACGTATTGGCTGGGGCGGTAGGATTCGAACCCACGAATGGCGGGACCAAAACCCGCTGCCTTACCACTTGGCGACGCCCCAATG
>CAYIRB010000051.1:0-7753 GCA_964365765.1 uncultured Candidatus Peribacteria bacterium | reverse complement strand
ACCTGGTCTCCTTTGGAAGACAACTCAACTGAAAGAACTTACTTGCCGGGTGGCTATTGGTACGCTCTTCAGGTGTACTTCTATGTGACCTATCCTGAGCGTGAGCGTCGTAATGCGCGCTGGCGGTCTGCGGTGATGGTTTCGGCGAATTAAAATTGAACTTTATTTGACCGATTGTCTTCACATTTTCACAATTAACAGGTCTGCCCGGGCAGATTTTGTGAATGTGCGGTTGACATAGCACGTGTATTATGTATAATTATCGCCTAAACTTAACAATCATCCCATGGCAGAAAGACGAATGGAAAAAGATTCCCAGAGAGAACTGCTTGGGGCGGCAAATAGAGTAACGAGTCCCGATCAACTTAGATCAACAGATAATCAAAGGTTCAGGAATAGAGTTCAAGCCGTTTTGGATTTAAGTGGAAAATCACTTAAAACTCCCGAAGGTTTCGACACGCTTGAAAAAGCAGTAACAGGCCAGCACGAACAAAGGGTGGAAATTCTAAAACGCGGTGGATTGTATGAAGGAGTAGCTATCCCCGGAGTACAGGAATCAATAGATATACTTGGACAAACCCTGACAGAAGAACAAGTTAAAGCAGTTCTGGGGATGCAAAAAGATTGCTTTGTAATTGAACCCGGAAAACCGTTTACGGAATATGTAGGAGCAATAGATAGAAATAAGAGACGGGGGCAAATAGATACATATTTCTCACCTTACTTACAAAAAAGATTTGCGGGAATGCCAGTTGGTGGAGTTAGAGTTGGATTTGTGGAAGGAAAAGCTGAACTTGCTGGAGATCCCAACTTGGTTGGAAAAAAACTTAAAGAACAAGAAAGACTTTTCAAAGCAGGTCTAGCAACAGGAGTGGAACAAATACACCCACGAACGGATGCATTGTTACAGCTTGATGGAATGAAGACAGACCAGTTAGTTGATGTATCAACCTGGTCTCCTTTGGAAGACAACTCAACTGAAAGAACTTACTTGCCGGGTGGCTTTTGGAGCAATCCTCGGGTGTACTTCCGTGGGAGCAATCCTGGGGTTGAGTTTCATTTTGCGCGCTGGCGGTCTGCGGTGATGGTTTCGGCGAATTAAACTTTGAACTTTATTTTTCTTTAGATTTTAAACTTAATTTGGCCTCGCGAAAGCGAGCACATTTGCTTTCAGGTGTATTGAATTTGTTGGAACATATTTTGGGCAGAGAGTCTTGTGAAAGTCCTGAATTTTTCCTGTAATAATTGCACGGTTTCTTGACCGTGATTATTGATGGTGTATAAGGAAAATTACCTTCATAAATACTATGGCGAAGTCGGAAACGAAACAAATATTGGAGATAGTTAAATCCCTGGATAAAAGGGTGGAAGGCCTTGAAAGATGTTATGGCTCTCTTGAGAGAGGTTACGATAGATTAAGGGTTGACGTGGATATATTAAAGCAAGATGTAGGTGGATTAAAGCAAGATGTAGGTGGATTAAAGCAAGATGTAGGTGGGTTGAAAGCTGAAATGAGTCAGCTTAAAAATGACCTTATGACCAAAATGGATAGTCTGGCTATGTTGTTTGGTAATAACGACGAGAGCATCCTTATGTTAAAAGCAAGGACTTCCCGTCACGAAGATGACATTCGGGATATAAAACGAAAGGTGGGAATTACATAAATCCTCTTGACGATTCCGGTATCAGTGCTTAGAATTGGCACTGCATTATTTAGAGTGCTAATTTATAACCACAAAAAATGATAAATTTCAAACCTCTTGCGGGATATGTGTTGGTGAAAAGACTTGAAGAAGAAAGTCAAACGGCTTCAGGTATCGTCTTGGCCGAAAGCGCGAAGGAAAAACCGGCGAAAGGTAAGGTTTTGGCTGTGGGCGGGGCGAAGAAAGATTTGCCCATGCAGGTTCAAGTCGGACAGACGGTTTGGTTTAAAAAATACGGTCCGACCGAAGTAAAAATCGAGGGCGAGGAACTTTTGATTCTGGAACAGGAGGACATTTTTGGAATTATCGAATAATTTAACCCAACAATTATCATGGCTAAAAAAATTACATTCGGAGATCACGCGCGCAGCGCGCTTTTGACGGGAGTTCAAAAGTTGAACGACGCGGTCAGGTTGACGATGGGTCCGAAGGGACGAAATGTTGTGCTTGAAAAGAAATACGGCGCGCCGACGATTACGAACGACGGGGTGACCATCGCGAAGGAAATCGATTTGAAGGATCCGGAAGAAAATATGGGAGCTCAACTCGTGAAAGAAGTCGCGACAAAAACGAACGACGTTGCGGGCGACGGTACGACGACGGCGACTCTTTTGGCGACGGCTCTTTTGGAGGAAGGTATTCGAAACGTGGTGGCGGGTGCGAATCCGGTAATGCTTAAGAAGGGTATTGATCGCGCTGTGGCGCATGTGGTGGAATATTTGGATAAAATCGCGAAAAAAGTTAATACGAAAGAGGAAATCGCGCAGGTCGCGACAATTTCGGCGCAAGATTCGGAAGTTGGCGCGGTTATCGCGGAACTTATGGAGAAAGTCGGTCATGAAGGCGTGATTACCGTCGAAGAGTCGCAAACATTCGGAATCGAAATGGAAGTGGTTGAGGGTATGCAATTCGACAACGGTTTGATTTCCCAGTACATGATTACCGACACCGCCAGAATGGAAGCCGTGTATGAAAATGTAAAAATATTGGTTACGGACAAAAAAATCAGCTCCATCAAGGATTTGCTTCCTCTTTTGGAACAGATCGCTCAAGGCGGAAGTAAGGAACTGGTTATCATTTGTGAAGATTTGGACGGCGACGCTTTGGCGACTCTTGTCGTTAACAGATTGCGTGGAACTTTCAACGTGCTCGCGGTGAAGGCTCCGGGTTACGGGGAAAGACGAAAAGCCATGCTCAAGGATATTGCGATTCTTACGGGAGCGACCTTGATTTCGGATGAGTTGGGATTAAAGCTTGAGACCGCGACTTTAAGCGATTTGGGCGAGGCTCGTAAGGTTGTCGCCGATAAGGAAAAAACGGTGATTGTCGAGGGAAAGGGAAATTCCAAGGACGTGCACGCGCGAATCGATGAAATTAAGGCTGAGCTTGATCACAGCAAGTCGGACTTCGACAAAGAAAAATTGGCCGAACGTTTGGCAAAACTTTCCGGCGGTGTCGGAATTATCAAAGTTGGCGCGGCTTCCGAAGTTGAATTGAAGGAAAAGAAGGCGCGCATTGAGGACGCGCTAAACGCGACCAAGGCGGCTGTTCAGGAAGGAATAGTGGCCGGAGGAGGAGCGGCGCTTCTGCACTCGGCTCACGCTCTTGATAATTTCAGAGGTGACGCGGATGAAACTCTCGGAGCAAAATTGTTGAGAAGCATACTTTCAAAACCTCTTTGGCAGATTGCGGAAAATGCCGGTCAAAAAGGTGACGTGATTGTCAGCCAGGTGCTTGCGGCCGGAAAGGGAGAGCATTATGGCTATGACGCGATTTCGGGAGAAATCGTGGATATGATTAAGGCGGGAATCGTTGATCCGAAGAAGGTGACAAGGAGCGCGCTTCAGAACGCGGCTTCGGTTGCGGGTCTTGTTTTAACCACCGGAGCTTCGGTAACGGAAATTCCGGAAGAGAAGCAGGCTTCCCCCGCGATGCCGGATATGAGCGGAATGATGTAACAACGACGATTCGAGCTAAACTAAAAAAACTTTATGAAAAATTCATTAATGGTCGCCACTTTGTTGGCCGGATGCAGCTATCCCGTTGATTATAAAGACGAGGAGAGTTTGCTTCCCGCGGCGAAGGAGGAAGTGGCTGCCTTGAGCGCGAATTTTATGAATGCTTGCAAGTCCTTGCTTGACTTTGAAAAGCAAAACTCTCCGGCCACCGCCGGTGTTAGGCAGAGCTTGAGCGATGACTTGAGGGGTTACAGGAACGCCGTTTTCAGGTTGTTGGAAAGTCAGGGCTGTGAGCCGGATGTATCGATGACCTGTAACAAATTGCATTATCCCGCGGTGGATTTGCGTATTCGAGTGAAGGATCAGGGTGGAGATTGGCCGAATTGCGAAGCTTATTAGTACCGACCTTAGCTTGTGAAATGCGGTGTTTTTTGGTATAATTATATGAATTAAACATGCCAAATGACGGGATTGTCGAAAGAAAGTAAAATTCAGAGAGCGGCGGAGATGCTTCCATTGAGCTCGGGATTCCGTGCGAACGTGGTACTTTCGAGCGTGGAATGGGCCGGAATCTTGAAAAATTTAGATGAATCGCGAATTGACGAATTATTGCTTATTCTTGAGGAAGAAAGCGGTATGAACAGTGATAATGAGAGAGAAAAAGACAGAAAACTGACCATGAATCGAAGCACGTATTTGCAAAGACTGGAAAAACTGAAAATTCGTATTGAAGATTTAACCCGCAAATCCAATGCTTAACCCCGGCGGCATGTTAGAACAGTTGAGCGGCGCTATGAACGAGGGGCTTTCCGACGCTCTGTTCGGCGGGCACTTGGATAAGTTGATGGCGGAGAAACCCGAAGAAGTTAAGGAGATTTTGGTTTCTTGGGAAACGGAGACACGTAATTTTATAGATAAAAACGGGCAAATTAACCGCGACGCGCTTCGCAAACAGCTCACTTTGGGTGAAAAATTCGGTTTGATGGCCAAATTGTGGATAGCGGAAAATGTTTCCGACGGATTTCTTGATGGAGCCATGAAAGGGAAGAAAGTTGAAACTTCCGACTTTGCCGCGGATGTCGCTCGCGTCAAGGCGGATGGTAACGCGATGTTGTTGGACGATAAAAACGTTTTTTTGCCGACCGCGGATGGTTTTCTCGGCACTTTGACAACACTTATGAATTTGAAGGGTAATGTCGCCGCAGATGCTTCAATAATCAAATTGAGTACAGGTTCGACTTTGGTTCTTCCCAAAGGCGCCGATAGTTCGGAAGGAATTATGGGAATAGATGTTTCGGCCGCCTTGAGAATCGGTCTTTTGAAACACGGAATCGATCTCAGGTCTTTTTCGATCAATGAAAATATTCCCGATCCGGGAGAAAAGGAGATACAGCTTATTACCGTGCCGGAAGAAGGTCTTCCCATGAAGGGTGGAAATGTGGATATTGAAGCTTTGAAGGCTTACGCGCGACTTTTTGAGAGAGGAAAAGTGCAATGGTTCACTAATCCGCTCTTAATGGCGGCCGTTTTGGTCGTCAAAGAAAACGACGCGGCAAAAATTGACGCAATAATGAAACAATTCGGATTGCCCGAAGAATCGAAAGCGCAATTTAGCGCACTTATTTCGCCGGCGGCGGCTACCGCTTAATATTTTATGGATATAAATGTTTACCTCAAACAGGTTTCGGACAGTAAGGCTCCCGATTTGCATTTGAAAGTCGGACGAGTGCCGATAGTGCGACTTACGGATGGCCAGCTTTACGAAATGCAGAATGCCGAAGTTTTGACACTTGAAAGCATGGACGCGGTCATCAAACAGGTTTTGGGCGAAAAAAAATACGCGATTTACAAAGAAAAACAGGAAGTTGACGGTTCTTACGCGGCGGATGGCGTGGGCAGATTCCGTGTCAACGCGTTTACGGAAATAGACGGTCCCGCCATCGCTTTCAGAAGTATTCCGGAAGTGATTCCGACATTGAGCGGAATGGGGTATCCGGCAATCATTCAAGAATTCACAAAAAAGAGCAAGGGTCTTGTTGTGGTTACCGGACCTACGGGCAGCGGTAAATCGACCACTCTCGCGGCAATGGTTAATGAGATTAACTCAACAAAACGCGCGCATATTTTGACGATTGAAGATCCCATTGAATTTATTCACAAATCGAATCAATCGCTGATAAGTCAGCGCGAGGTTGGCATGCACACCGAGTCTTTTGTGAACGCCATCAAGTCTGCCTTGCGTGAAGATCCCAATGTAATTTTGATAGGTGAAATGCGTGATCTTGAAACCATAGCGGCGGCCATTACTTTGGCTGAAACCGGTCACTTGGTGCTTGCGACACTTCACACTCAAGACGCGGCGCAGACGGTTGATCGTATGATTGACGTTTTTCCGCCAACGCAACAGCAACAGATTCGAGCACAGCTTTCCACCACGCTTTTAGGAATCGTTGCCCAGACTTTGATTCCCAAAAAAGACGGTAATGGACGAGCTTGCGCCATGGAAATTCTTGTGAAGAACGACGCGATTACGAACTGTATCAAGGAGGCCACGACTCATCAAATCTATTCGATGATGCAAATCGGCAGGGCTGACGGAATGCAAACACTCGATATGTCTTTGGCCCAGCTGGTCAAAGATGGAATAATCAGCGAGGATGCCGCCAAGGCGAAGGCTCATGACCCGGATTTAGTTATTAGCCTCGCACAGCAATGAAAAACCAGTTTATAAATTTATCCGATCCCGCGATTTTTAACACCTTTGGAGGTGAGGAATATTGGGAAAAAATCAGCTATCTCGCGGGTGAAAAAATTTTGGAAGAAGGAGGGGAAGGCCGCGATTTTTACTACATTTTGTCGGGTTCGGTTGACGTCACGAAAACCCTGTCGGACAAATACGAAAGCCAAAAACATTTGGCGACTTTGGGGGCCGGCGATTTTTTCGGGGAAGGCTCTTTGCTTTCCCAAGCAGGCCGAGGCGCCACGGTGGCCGCTTTGTCGCAGACCGAAGTTTTAAAACTCAGCCCGAAAAATTTCGAAAAATTGTTGAAGGCGGATTCCACCGCCGCATGCGGAATTTTGCTCGGCATAGTCAAGGTTCTCAATTCGCGCCTGCAAGCGACCAATACCCGTTTAATCGCGCTTTACGATGTCAGTCGAATAATGACGATGTTTAAAGGTAATCTCGCGCAAATGATTCCGGCGATTTTTATCGAACTCAGCCGCGCCATCGAGCATTTTTCAATGGCGATGTTCGGAATCGACGGTTTGCCGATGTATACTTCGATTGAATTGAATCCCGATGTCTTGGCCAAATTCGAAATGCATATTCCCGATTATTTTAACAGGTTCAGGTTGGGTGGTGCGCCGGAGTTTTTTCATGACCCGGATGGCACCGTTTACTGCGCCGTCCACAAATCCGACGGTACTTTGCTCGCCGTTTTGGCCTGTGAAGTCTGCGAGGATTTTCAGGACGAAGAAACACGACTTTTGGTCACGATCGCGGAGCAGATTGGTAATGTTTTGTGATATGGAAACGCCTGATGAAAATCTTGCGGATTTGGAAGCTCGCTACCGGAAACTTTATGAATGGGCGAAAGCTCAGGAATTCGTTACGGTTTACCGGGCGGAGGGAGATCCAAATTGGAAAGTGGATAGAAGTATGTCGGCACAACTTATCGGGACTTGGTATACCGACAGATATGGAATGATTGAGCATAGATATAAACCTGAAATTGAGAGCAACAGTGGTTTGCCCGCCAAAGTTTTCGCTTTGATAATTCCCAAATCTTTATTGGATGGCAGAGATGCCATCGACAAAGGAATGAATCAAGTGAATGTACTGAGTGAGGAATTACGTGCGGGTAGGCAAGAAATTACTGATGATGCTCAAGCGGTTCAACCGAATCTTGAAAACTACCTGAATCAATTCGCTTTCGTGAGGGAATATAAGAAAATGACAGCCCAAACGTGAGTACGCATTTGGTGTTTGGTGGGATGGTTTTCACGGCGAAATATGAGTATACCCTCACCATGGAATTTGTCCAGCCGAAATGCTGGTTTTTAACCTGTTAATTTGATATTATTGCGGCG
>CAYIRB010000050.1:0-7791 GCA_964365765.1 uncultured Candidatus Peribacteria bacterium | reverse complement strand
AAGCGTGTCGCCGGCCTTAATTTCACGGTCTTCATCGGACAGTGTCTGCAAATCCTTCATGGTCTTATACCCCTTCGCTGTGAGGTCTTTTACGACATCGTCAAAATTCTGACCGAGTTTGAATTTGGAGCGGTCGATGTAAAACTCCATGCGTTTCTTGTAGTCGACGCCGCCTTGCTTGTCGGAGCCCTTCCAAGTACCGACCTCCTTATTCCAATCTTGTCCTGCCATATTATTGGTTTTTATTTTTAAATCTTGCAATTATACCAAAAATATCGACTTTTTGCAAGTCACGAAGAGACTTGGGCAAACCTCTTTTCTTGGACTTTCAGATTAATCGCATGCGCAATCGTGTGGTGTTCTCTGCAAAGCGGCGCAAGATAGTTCGGGTCGTGCGCACGGGAAAGCGCGAATGTTTGAGTATGGTGAATCTGTTCGGATGGTTTTTTGCAGGTTTGAATTGAGCATTTCGTGCCAAACTCCTTCTTTACCAGTCTCTGAATTTTTATGGGAATGCGTCTACTTTTTGCAGGCTGAACCGGTACAGATTTCTCCTCCGCAATTTCTTCTTCTCGATGTTCAAGAGTTTTTAAGAACAACTCATTCACATCAATTCCTTTTTCTTTCAGCTCAAGTAACTTTTGGCAAAGTTCCTCATTCAAACCCAATTCCTGCGCGCGCAACCCTGTTAATTCCATTTCGACTTGCGGTTTTTGATCACGCACGAATGTTTCAACCGCCTTCTGCGGAAGTTTTTGAACAATTACAGATAACTCCTTATGATTCTCCGGAGTGGCTATTCCCGCAATTCTTACCAGCCTGTTGATACTTACCTCTCCGCTCGTCAGTAAACCATGCAATGCCGGTAACTCTGAAAACCTCTCTTCCAAATTCAGCGCGATCTTAACCTGATCGTGAGATAATCCGGCGAATTTCGCCGCGAATTCAAAAATTGACACGCATCCTTTCCGTTCATACAATTTCCTGCGATTTATTTCCGGCAGTAAACCTACAAATTTCCGTCTCCAAACGAGAGCGTTTGTGCCATATAAAATCGCCGTCTCTAACAATTCTTTATCATTCATTTTGCGTGGGGTTAAATCACCGCAATATTACCAAAATAACAGGTTACAAACCAGCATTTCGACTGGACAATTCCGTAGGTGAGTGTGTACTCTTATTTCGCCCCGCGACAACACAACAATGTACCCGCGAAATATTGACCTAAAAGTAACGTGAAAGCGTAATCGCTTTCCCGTCGGCGGCTTTTGTAGCGGCGCAAACATCGAAAGGATGCGACATAGTACCGTATCCTCCGGCAACATCCACATCCGCCCCCTGATTATGAGTCCAATCCGAAATTGAAGGTTCCGGACAGTCGTCTCTCCAATCAAAACCCCCCGACCCGGGGACAAACTGCCCCTTGTCACAAGTCAGAGTGTACATGGCGCAAGCCCCGCGATTGGCAACAAGCAAACCTACAATGTCATCTCCAACCGGCCTCGATGTCTCCCTTTTTATCCACGGATTTGGAATCGTGTCACCCATCACAACCACATCGGCAACATTGGGTTTTTCCTTCGCTTTCTCTACGGTCGGACCGGATACGGACAAAACGGTCTTCTCCACAAGCTCGGTAATTTCTTTAGGCAGATCGCTCTTCACAAACTCATAAGTGCCGTATGCTCCACCGGCTAAAGCCAATAAGGAAAGAACAGGAGTAACACAGCCCGTCTTCCTTTTACGTCGAGAAGGAGCTGGGACGTCGAAATACTCTTCAACATCATCAACAAGGGAGGTTTCCCTTGTGTCATCCTCTGAGGGCGGTGCATCGATTGGTCTTGCCATATTCTTAATTTAACAAATAGGCTAATCTTATACCACAACAAACGCAATCGGTCAAATGTATGTAAATTGCTTCAACGTTTGGCGAAGTATTTTACTCCGGCAACTTTTTTAAAATCCGCGTCCTGCGTCCAAAGAATCGCTCCATCAAGCCACGCAGTCGCATAAATAATGCTGTCTATCGCGCGTAGTCCCATATCATGTCCGATTTTCGCCGCCAGGATTGCGGTATTGTCATTAAATTCAACTACTTTGCCGAGCTTCATATGTGAAGTCACTTTTAGTGCCATCGTTTCATCTCTTTCGATGTAAAATTTCTTAAAAACCTCAAAGATCACCACACTGGGAACGGTTAAGTTCTCAATATCATTGATTGCTTCCGCAAAACTTTTGCCGTTTTTACTGCCGACAAAATATTCAATCCAACCTGAAGAATCGACTACATTACTCATAGTATTCGATCATCGTCGCGAATTATTGTAGTGTCCATTCCCTTTGCGATCCCAAACAAGGACCTCATTGGCTTGATCGGCACCATTTCAATTCTTCCCATATAAGGGGTCACAACAAGTTTTGTGCCGGGCTTGAGTTTAAGACTTACCCTCACCTCTTTGGGGATCATGACCTGAAATTTTTCCGAGACGGTAGTATAATTCATACGTTTTAGTTATCGATAAGAATATCGTATGAATTCTAACAGCATTTTTTTTAAACGCAAGGGGCCTTAAAGTCCTACTTCTTGACCGCCAAAAGTAATCCGGCGCCCACGTCGATTTCCACAACTTCCACGCGCGGATCGCTGTGAATTTTTTCAATGAAGGCCAGCATGCTCTTGAAGCGATGACTTCTCACGTTGTCCACCACGACAAGTCCGCCCCGCACCATGCGCGGGAAAACGGCATCGAAAAAACTTTGGGTTTCCTGCTTGGTCGCGTCAAAAAAAGCCATATCGATTTGAGGGATTTTGCCATCAATCACCTCCGGCGCATGTCCCTTCACTTGCTTTATCCTGGCCTGCAGCCCGGAAGCCTTGATATTCGCCTCCGCAAGCGCAAAACGCCTGTCGTGCGACTCGATTGTGATAATCTCGCCATAGCCGATTTCTTCCAAAGCGGTGGCCATCCAAATCGCGCTGTAGCCTATGGAAGTGCCGATTTCCAGAATTATTTCCGGGTGCCAAATCCTTACAAAATAATAAAGCATTCGTCCCGTTTGCGGGCCGACTATCCACGAAATTTCTTCTTCGTTTTGCCTTTCGATTTTACTTAGAAGTGTCGCGATTTTTTCTTGCATATTCAATTATGTCATTCGATTCGTACATCATTGTATTGCCATCCACCAAAAACGGGATTTGCGCCTTTCCTCCAAGCTTCACCAGTTCCTCACGTCCGGGGGTTTCCGGCTCCGCGTTTATGAGTTCATATTTTATTCCCATTTCGTCAAAATTCTTGATGACCTTCGCGCAGTAAGGGCAGTAAGTGGCGTAATAAAGTTTAAGCATTTTTCAGGTGGTTAAGAATTTTTGCGAATGCCTTCCCGCGATGACTGATTTTACTTTTCTCTTCATCGGAAAGGGCGGAATACACTGTATCATATCCGAGCGGTTTAAACACGCTGGACAAGGGAAGTCCCGCCTTTATGTCCACTTCGATATTTTCTGTGATTACACCGAGAGTCTCTTCCGCGAAAATTTGCTCGTGATCGCCGTTCACGTAAGCCGCGGCGCAAATAAATTTTGCGTTTCGGTTTTCTTCTTTCTCCATTCTCCTCATAAAATGTTCGAGCCATTCTTTATCGGTGGACTCGGCCCCCGCGCCCCAACGGCGAGTTTTCACGCCCAGTTCCCGCGCAAGCGCGTCCACAAAAATTCCGCTGTCGTCGGCCAGCGTCGGCAGTCCGCTTAATTTACTGAAATGTCTTGCTTTCGCGAGCGCGACTTCTTCAAAAGTTTCGCCTTCTTCCTCAAAAAAAGTATCGATTCCCAAGTCGCCGAAAGACACGAACTCGTGCGCGAGTCCTTTCAGGATGCCTGAAATCTCCTTGAATTTTCCCGAATTTCCGGTCGCGATGAGTATTTTCATAAGCAAAAGGCAGTGTACAATGTCGGCAATGAAGAAAAAAGCTTTAAATTTTATCGATTACGGAATCGCCGCGACGCTCATTTTTACTCTGATCGGAGAGCTCTATCGCTTTCATGGCATTTTACTTTTGGACATTTGGACTCCCTTTTTCAGCGCGGCCTGTTTGATTTATTTTTTACTGACAAAATCCTTGAAATTGCCGGATACTTTTTGGCCTGCGGCAATTTTCGTCTTACTCGGATTTTCTTCGCTCCTGTTAAATTCCGGCGGAACGGAAGCCGCCTTTTACGGAATCCGATGGGCTTCCATGTACTTTCTTTCCGTCATAATCTACAACCGCCCCCGTGAAATTCACCTTTGGTTGTTATTTGTGTTCGCCGCGCTCCTTTCAGTCGCGGGCTTCATTCAACTTATTTACGTTCCGGACTTCACGGCATTCGAACGGCTCGGCTGGGACCCTCATCAAAACCGTTTGCTTTCAACATGGTTCGACCCGAATTTCGTCGGCGGATTCCTCGCCTTTATGTTGCCGATTATAATCGGCAGCGGCATTAAAAACAAAAAGGTTTGGCCGCTGGCGGGCATCGTCCTGATCGCACTGTTTCTCACATACTCGCGAAGCGCATATCTTGCTCTGGCCGCCGGGATTATGGTATTCGGCATTTTCCGCTCCTTCAAAATCATAATTTTCGCAGTGGTTTTGGGGGTTCTGCTCCTTGCAATTTCACCGCGAGCGCAAGAAAGAGTCGGCGACTTGATCGCCAGCGCGGATTCCATTTTCACCGAAAATTACAACCTCCCCGACCCTTCCGCGCGCCTGCGTTTGCAGTCGTGGGAAAACGGCTGGAATCTATACCTGTCCGCCCCGATTTTCGGCCACGGCTACAACGCCTATGCCACGGCATCGGTTGAATTGAAAACGCAGAATGATCCAAAAGTTCACTCCGCCAACGGCTCCGACTCAAGTTTGCTGACAATTTTGGCGACCACCGGCCTGGCCGGATTTGTACCGTATATTTTGGTCTATCTCTTACTCGCGCGCCGCGCCTTCGACAATCGCAAGAATCCTGTGGCGCTGGGCTTTCTTGCCGGACTCACCGCCCTTTTTGTCCACTCGATTTTCGTAAACAGCCTTCTTTTTCCTCTGATAATGGCGCCTTTCTGGGTGGCGACCGTGGCTATTTACAAACCAAAAAATATTGCATGATATGTCGCCGGCGACATATCAGAAAACGCCCCCCCCTTGCGTCAAGACTCTTTTTGTGATAAAATAAAAAGATTCATTAACCAAAACAAAAATGAAGAACTGGAAAAAGTTCCTCGCCGGAGTCGTTGTGGGAGCGATTGTCGCCCTCATGATTGCATGGGCCTACATCGGAAGTACGCAAGACTTGCAGGGCAAGTTCAAGCTCAAACTGACACCGATGTCCGTTATCAAAACGATCAAATTCAAGAAATAAGCATCGCGTCGCCAAAGGAATAGAATCTGAAATTCTCGCGCATTGCGAATTCATAAATTTCCTTCAAAGGGCGTTTTGAACCTTTCGACCGTAAAAAAGCTTCCACCAGCATCATGAGCGAAGAGCCCGGTAGGTGGAAGTTTGTTATTAGGGAATTGACTATTTTGAAATCGAACGGAGTCCGAATAAACAAGTCGCTCTTACCTGATAATTCACCGGTTTTTGCATAAGTTTCCAGAGTTCTGACAACTGTTGTTCCCACAGCAACAACACTTTTATCTTTGATTGCCCTCAAAGTTTTCGCGGGAATATCGTAAGTCTCTTCGTAAAACTTTCCGCTCTCGCGGTGCTCCGGCAAAACCGGCGCGAATGTTCCAAGTCCGACGTGCAAAGTAACAAATTCATGCGGGATGGCGCTCAACATTCTCGGCGTAAAATGCAAGGATGCGGTGGGAGCGGCCGCCGACCCTTCGACTTTCGCGAAAACCGTTTGGTACTTTTTTCGCATTTCGGCTTCCGTGAGCGGCGACCCCTCAATGTACTTCGGGATCGGCGTCGTGCCATGTTTTTTCAAAATTTCCGGCAAATCCGCCAAAAGAAAATTCGGCGCGAATTGAAAAACTTTAAAACTCGCGTCCAGCACTTTCAACTTGTAATTTTCGCCGAAATAAACTTCCTCTCCCGCGTAAAGTCTGCGGTTCGCAATCGCTTTCAACACATTCTCGCCCGACTCGCCCAACAAAATCAAAAGCTCCAAATTTCCGTCACAAATCAAACGCACGGGCAAAACTTTGCTTTGATTCATCACCAAAACGGAATTCGGCGGCAAATACTTCGCGACGTTTCTAAAAACATCAGTGCGAATTTCGTCCCTCGCCACATCGTAAATTAACAGACGCGACGAGTCGCGCGGACTCGCGGGCTTTTTCGCGATCAAATTTTCAGGTAGATTGTAACGGTAGATACTTTCCATAGCCGCGACATTCTAACAAATGAAAGCAAAATTCAAAATCGACGAGCTGATTTTTACCGCGGTCTTTTTACTGCTCCCGCTGATTTTTAATCCCTTCAGCGGCGAAGTCGAAAAACCAAAATTAATATTGGTGGCCGCTCTCGCGCTGTTTTTACTTTTGTACAAACAAAAATTCGACATTAAAAACCGCGTCATAAAATACAGCCTCGCGGCACTAATCGTTTTCGGCGGAATTTCCACCATTCTCGCCGAAAACAGCTACCTCGCCTTCTTCGGCTCCTGGGACAGGGCATTTGGATTTTTGGCGATTCTCTCCTGTATTTTGATCGCGCTCGCCATGCCCAAGTTCAAAGCGGAAAAGATTTCCGGACTCTTTATTTTGTCGGGCGCGCTCACCGCTCTCATCGGAATTTTCATGTCGGCCTACGCCCCCGACTCCCTTTTTGAAGGACGAATGGGGGGCACGACCGGCAATCCGAACATTCTGGGCGCCTTTTTGGTCCCGACAATTTTTCTCACTCTCCCGCGCCTGAATCGTAAAGAAAAATTTCCCTGGATCGCGCTCGCCCTCCAACTTTTCGCGCTCTTCCAAACCGGTAACAGAGCCTCATGGCTTGTGCTTGCCGTCATCACGCTCGCTTACTTTTTCACTCAAAAAAAGAAAAGTCCCGTCGCGATTTTATCAACGCTTCTCGCGACACTGAGTTTTGCGTTTATCGGAATCGACAGAATTTTACAAACGGACTCGCTCTATACACGCCTGCAACTTTATTGGCTCGCGCTCAAAGAAACTCTTACCCATCCCTTTTTCGGCATCGGATTCGAACACACACAAACGATTCTGGAAAATCCGGACTTCATACAGCTCCCCGACCGCGCGCATCAACCCTTCCTGGACATGGCTCTCAATGCGGGAATCCCCTCCGCGCTCGCTCTGCTCGCGCTCTCCGGCGCAACTTTCATCGCCCTTCACAAAAAAAACCGAGCCCTCGCATACGCCTTCCTCGGCCTTTTCTTCGCCTTGCAGACAAATTTCTTCACGATTCTCACCGCCTTCCAATACTTCGTCTTATTGGGGCTCGCATTGTAGGACGGTATCTTTGTTTAGTCACCCATATTTTTTCCAGATTCAGATTACTTTGCCTTGCGTCGGCACAAACAAAACGATCGCGCAACATTTCAATAATCTCGTCACCATCGCTTTCAGAGCGGGGTGTCCAATCATCCCACATAGGGTTGCTTATCAAATCACCCAAGCATCCTTGGAATCTTCTTTTAAATCCCATTCTCGCCGTCTCCGAATCAATGCCTTCCACGATAGCCCGAAGCACTTCCCTCTGCGCCTCTATGTCGGGAGAAGTTTGTTCGATTCCGTCTGTATGTTCTTGCCCCTCGTTCATAATATGCTTACTAGACTCGGATTATACATGAT
>CAYIRB010000049.1:0-8039 GCA_964365765.1 uncultured Candidatus Peribacteria bacterium | reverse complement strand
CGCTTAGAATACCTTCGGATAAATTCGAGGGGACTCTGATTTATTTGCAGGGATTGGCGATGTACGTAAACAGCGTTTCCACGAACGCGAGCGATGTAAGTGAATTTTATAATGATTTGGAGGCGAAAATCGCCAACAGAAAAGCTTTGGAACAGCAGTATCTTGATATTTTGAAGAAGGCCGATAACGTCGACGCGATTGTTTCGATTACGACCGCTTTGGCGAACGTGCGCAGTGAAATAGAAACTTTTGAAATCGAAAAGAAAAGTTACGACAATCAAATCAGCTATTCGATGCTAAACTTGTATTTGGAGGAGGACGCGAGCGCCGCGGGCGCGAGCGAATCTTGGAGCCCCGAAACCACATATCAGCAGGCAGTCAGCGATTGGGTTGTATTTTTACAGAGCATCGTTGATAAGGGCATTTATGCTCTAATATACGGATGGCCGCTTCTTCTTTTTTACATTCTGTACAGAATTGCGAGAAGAAAGAAGTAGCCAGCGGCATTCTTCGTAAAGAGGGCAGTTTCCGCATTTCGGTTTGCGCGCCGTGCAGGTTTGACGGCCGAAGTAAATCAAATCGAGATGAAGTTTGCTCCAGTACTTTTTATCAATCGCGGCTTTTGCCTGCCGTTCGGTTTTGTCGCGATTTTTTCCCGAATGCACGATTCCGAGCCGATTCAAGACGCGGTGAATGTGCGTGTCCACCGGGAAGGCGTCCATTTTGAACCATTGCGATTGAATGACTTGAGCGGTTTTCGCGCCCACGCCCGGTAGCGCACGGAGTGCGCCTATTTCCGAAGGTACATCGCCGTGAATAAGTTTTTTCGCGCAGCCCAACACCGCTTTTGTTTTTTGATTGAAGTAGCCGCAGGGATGAATAATCGATCTTAGTTTGGATTCGCCCAATTTTAAAATGTCCTTCGGTTCGCAAGGTCTTTTTTTCGGGAAAAGAAAAGGCGTGATTTTGTTCACGCGTTCGTCCGTGCATTGCGCGGAAAGAATCACCGCCACCAAAAGTTCAAACGCGTTCCGGTGTAGAAGCGGGGCTTGCGCGTTTTTGTAAATTCGACCGAGGGTCGAGACTATTTCAATAACGCGCTTCTCCATTGTTGTTTTTGGCGACTTTGCTTTCATCCACGTAACTGAAATCACCGTTGTCCGCGTTTTCCATGCCGTCCAAATCCCGGCCGTTTTCGAGTTGAATATACGAGCGTGCGTCGATTATTTTTTTTTCGAGATCGCGATTTTCGGACTCCAGATTTTCGTAGTCGATTTGCAATTGTTTTAAAGTGTAGCCTTTCGCGGGCTTCAAGCTGTTGATGTATAAATATGAAAGTGTGGCGCTTACGCTCAAAACGCAGACCGTTACGGTCAGAATTTTGTACATCGATTGGATTTCACGGGAAAGAGGTTTCCTTTCTTTGCCGTGTGACAAAGGTTGTACTTTTCGTGTGAGGGGATCAATCATTGTTGGCGTTTATCGAAGGACTTCGACACGTGTATTTAATACCCCCGCGGAGAGATTTGCAATCTTTTCGAATGCGGCCGAGGATAAATCAATTATGTAGCCGTCGCGATAAGGTCCGCGGTCGTTGATTTTCACGGTTACGGAAAGGTTGTTCGCCAAATTCGTGACTTTTACCAAAGTGCCGAAGGGAAGAGTTTTATGCGCCGCCGTCAACTTGCTTCCGTCATAAATATCGCCCGACGCCGTGCCTTCGCCTTCAAACTTTCCGCCGTACCAAGTCGCGCCGCCGTATTCGACTTCACCCGTGTATGCATTATTGTAGAGTCTGAAAATAATTTCGGAAAATTCACCGCGGGTAAGGGGGTTCGCGGGGATGTAATCTCCGCTTGAGTCCGGCACAATCAGCGACTTTTCTATCGCGTAGTCCAGATACTTTTGGTACCAATCCGTTTCCGCTTCGCCGGTTAATTCGATACCGCTGGCTTCAATCAGCATTTTAAGCGCTTCCGCGCGATTCACCGCGTCAGTCGGACGAAAAGTTCCGTCGGGGTATCCGCTTATTATCCCCAAAGTCAGAGCTGTATTCAAATACGACAGGTACCAGTCATCTTCGGAAACGTCGGAAAGAATAAGACCGCTTCCGTCTTCAATCGAAGTTTTGCTTGAAGTCAGAATCATTTTAAGTGCCTCTGCGCGGTTTATCGGATTATCCGGGTGGAATGTGTTGTCGGGGTAGCCGCCGGCAAAGCCGGCGGTAGTCATATACCAAATCGCGTCCCGATAGACGCTATTATCAGGAACATCGCCGTACCAAGCTTCCGATTCGGCTGTGAGTGGCGGGAGTAAGAAAATTACTATCGCCATCAAGAGCGAGCGGACTTTCATGCCTTGTATTTAATGACTACTTGTCTGTAATCGCCTTCACCCATGCTTTCGGTAACGACGCCTTTATACTCGTCTTTCATCAGATGGAGATGCACGATTCTTCTGAAGTAAGGCGACATGGGCGGAAGGGCGATCTGGCCTTTATTCGCCAAGACTTCCTCGGCTTTTTGACTCGCGATGGTCAGCACGTTTTCCTCCTGTCTTTTCCGGTAATTATCCACGTCCAGGCTTGTGGAGTACTCCTGTCCGATTTGCTTATAAACCATCACCTTGATGATGTTTTGCATCGCTTTTAGATTTTCGCCGTGGTGTCCTATCAGAAGGCTCGGGTCTTCGGATGTGATATTGATTCTGAATGTTTTGTCCTCGAGTTTTTCGACTTCAACATCCGTGAAGTCTATGCCCAAGTGGACAAGAAACTCGGAAACTATTCGTTTTATTCGTGCTTCCATGTGAAAGATTATGAATTCTTGTTAATGATGCGTATTTTCACGTCGCCGGGGGAATCGTTGCCGCTCACCGCGGTGACCGCTGACTCCTTATTTACCACAAGCTGTTGGAATATGCCATATAAAGTTGATGTTCCCCAGTACAGACCGACCGCCGCCGGGGTGGACGCCGTGAAGACCGCGATCATAATCGGCATAAAGTAAGTCATCATATTGTTCGCCATTGCCATCTCATCTTTTTTGATTTCCGTTCCCGTTTTTTTCTGTTTCGCCATCATCAATTTCATTTGCAGGAACTGCAGACCGCCCACAATCACGGGGAACAATATCAAGCTTTTGTTAAGAAGGTTGTAGCCAAGGAAGTTGTTGGAAATGTCGGATAAGTGGAAATCCGGCATGAAGCCGTAAATAAAGAATGCCCTGTCCGGGTTCAAACCGCTTTGCACAACGTTATACAGCCCTATCAATATCGGCATTTGGATTAAAAGCGGCAAACAACTGGAAAGGGGGTGCACCTTGTTCGTTTTCCATAAAAGCATTGTTTCTTGAGCCAGCCTTTGTTGATCGCCCGCGTGTTTTTTCTTAAGTTCCTCGAGTTTTGGCTGTAAAAGCTGCATTCGTCTTTGCGCCAACATGCTTTTTTGCGATGGTAACAGCAAAATGGTCCTTATTAAGATTGTCAGAATGATTACTCCGAGTCCCAAATTGTGGCCCGGCGTATAAGCCAAAATCGCGATTAAAACGTTCAACATCGGTTGGTAAACCACGGTTCTCCATGTTGCCGTGAAAATGCCCGGCTCCGTAATTTGAAATTCGGGCGCGGCGAAAGTTTGCCCCGTGCCGTATTCGATCTTGTATCGTCCCGTTTTGCCGAAGACGTTAAAAAGGTAGTTATTATAAGTAATCGTTTCTTTTTTGCCCGCTTCGATTACGATGCTTTTCGCGTTTTCACAGTCGACGTCGACGGTGGATTTGACTTCTTCGTAGCCGTCTTTGCCGAATATGTAAATGTCCAAGGGAGCATCGGGACACTCGGAAGGAATGATAATTGTTTCAGTCCCGTTGTTTTTCATTTCCAGCGCAATCGGCTTACCGACGGCATATTCGCTTTTTGTCATTTTCATGCCGATTTCCTGCTCCGTCAGTGCGGGGTCGGGAACCTTATCGCCTTTGAAATACTGCATGACCAAAAAAGTCGCGAAAAAAATAAATATATAAAAAAGGATGTCATTTTTCTTCATAGTTTTTTGAATGTTTCCATTAAAGCGATTTCTATGTTTGTATAGTTCATGCCCAGCAGTGCTTTTCTCGCGAAAATCATGATGTCCAAGGATTTCCCGACTATTTTACCACTTTTTTCGTTTAAGCGAATGATTTCATAAATGTGCCTTCTTAGTCTGTTTCTCGCCACCGCGGATTTCGCAATCTTTTTGCTGATGTTCACTCCGTATCTGTTACAATCGAATTCGTTTTTCCTCGTTCTTAGAACGAGGAGTCGACTTTCAATCGAATCGCCGTTTTTTGCCAAGTCGTCAATATTATCGCGGTTTCCAATCCGCTTATTTCGTTTTAACACGAGGTACGGAGACAACGATTTTATGTCTGCCTTTAGCCCTTCTTCTTGAAAGTACGAGTCTGCCGTTTTTGGTGGACATTCTCTTCATGAATCCGTGCTTGCGCGCCCTTTTGAGTTTTTTGAGTTTACCCTGCATAGTTTTAAATTAGCCAAGTGAATTTAATGCGAGTCGCGTGGGAAGTCAAGTTATTAACGGTTCTATGGATGAATAATACTACACTGCAAACTCAAAAGTTTTAATCTTTTTTGCGATAGTTTTTTCAAAAACCTCTTCTTCAATCTCTAAATCATAATAAGATTGTAAGTTTACCCAAAATTCTGCAGATGTATTAAAAAATATAGCAAGCCTTAAAGCTGTATCCACACTAATGGATCTTTTAGCATGGATTATTTCACTAATGCGAATTGCCGGCACATCAATATCTTTGGCAAGTTTATACTGAGTGATTCCTAAGGGTTTAAGAAATTCTTCTGAGAGTATTTCACCAGGATGGATAGGTTTTAATGTTTTCATACTTACTTACTTATGGTTATGCTTTTTGGTTGTTAATGGTAATCGACAATTTCTACATTGTAAGCATCTCCGTCCTTCCAGCTAAAGCATATTCTCCATTGATCATTTACCCTGATACTGTGTTGCCCATTTCTATCTTTATGTAGTTTTTCCAGATGATTGCCGGGTGGCACCTTTAGGTCATTTAGTTCTTTGGAGGCCTGCAACATTCTAAGTTTTCTTAGAGCTATTTTTTGAATATTAGCGAATTTTTTAGAGCCTTCTCGCGTGTGAATTTTTTCCGTCTCTTTGCATTTGAAGCCCTTTATCATTTTGCATTCTGAATGAAGTCGTCATTGGCCTAAATATACACGAGCAGAACGATGTCGTCAAGCGATAGTATTACAATGCGTTACTATTTTTGTTACAATTTGCCGTATAGTTTAAGTTTAATTCTGCGCGCGCAACCCTGTAAACTTTTTGTCATGTAGGGATTAGGTCTTGCCAAATGACGGCTTTGTTTGTAGAGTAAACACGAAATTTAGCCTGCAATCAAAAGTTGATGCTGTTGCAACTCGACCAAAAATCATTGTTCCTTGGAAAAAAACCGAACGGTTTTACCGAAACTTATTATACCGAGTGGGATGATGGTTTGGGTAAGACCAAAATATCGCTTTTTCTGGTTATGTCGATTGGGAGCAGTCAGGTTCCCGGCGAAGAAATGGGGAAGGAGGCTTTCCAAATCTTGCAAGACCATTACCTTGATGACTTGGCCGGTGATCCGTATGACAGGTTTGAGAATGCTCTTCGCGAGATCAATTTGATGGTGAACGAGCGTGAAAAACAGCTGGAGATGAAATTTATTCCGAATGTGCACGTGGTTTGCGGTGTCATCGAGAAAGACATGCTCTTTTTATCGCAAAGAGGCGACGCGCAAGGCTACTTGATTCGCAAAAGACATGTGAGTTCGATTACGGAAGGTCTTTTTGATGAGAAAAATACCGAGGACTTGTTTCAGAATATCGCAAGCGGAGTTCTGGAAGTAAACGACTCCGTGATTTTGGTGACCGGTAAATTGGTTCACTACGCGACTCCCAGCGAACTTTCGAAGATTTTCTCGGAACAGTCCTTAAGCGAAGCGGTGAAAGAACTTGAAGACATGTTGTCAGGCGATGTTGAAGAGCAAATGGCAATCCTGACCTTTGACGTTTTGGAAAAGTCGGAGGCGAAAGAAACGTTTGTCGAAAAGCAGATTGGAAAGGAAGAACCGAAGTCGCAAATGCACGGGCATGTGAGTCGAGCCAAAGAAAAATTGATGGAAATCAAGTGGGTGAAACCCCTTCATATTTTGCGCGATTGGACAAAGCGACAGGAAAGATTCAAAACTTGGGGACGCGATAAAATTTTAATCGCCATAGTTGCGGGCGCGCTGCTTCTTGTGGGCGGAGTCGCCTACCTTTCTTTGACTTTGGGCACTCAAAAAGTGAAAGATTCCATGCAAAGCAAGTTGGACACGGCGCAGGAAGATATCAATCAGGCCGCGACCAAGGGCGGTTTCGACAAAGAAAGTGCTTCCGAACTGTTGAATGATGCGGAGGCTTTGGTTGTTGAGGTTTTGAATTCGGAGTATTTAAGAGACAAGGCCAGTCAAATGGTGGACAAAATCGCGGAGCAAAGAGATTTTTTGGATAACGTGGTGCATGTTGATGATGAGCTGATAAAAGTTGCGGATATAAGCACGGTTAGCGCCGGCAATAAGGTTATCGGCATTTTGCCCTACAAGGACAGATTGGTGGCTTTCACGGGGAAAAATTTGTTCCAAATACTGATCGATCAAGTTTCCGGCGATACGGCGCTCAGCGAAGGCGAGATTGCCCTGGGTGGCGCGTATTTTAGCGACGGGGAAAAAGTTTTGCTTTTGACCGAGGCGGGAAAGGTGATTGAGTATCAGGAGGGGAATTTGCAATTCGCGGATACCGCCGATGTGGAGTGGAAAAAAGGTAATGACATAACGGCATACTCCACAAAGACATATATTTTGGATTCCGCGAATAATCAGATTTGGAAATATACGCATGGAAGAACGGCTTATTCCGCCGCGCAGGCGTATTTTGCGGTGGGAACCGAAGTTGATCTTTCAAATACCGTTTCCTTCGCGATAGACGGAAATGTTTGGACTTTGGATAAGGACGGCGCGATTCACAAATATTTGAGCGGCAAAGAAGTTGAGTTTGAAGTAAACTCCGCTCCTCTGACTCCGGTGTCACAGGCAAGTAAAATTTATACCGAATTGGACTTAAGAAACATTTACGTGCTTGATTCCGGCGACAATAAAGTTTTGGTCTATGCCAAGGAGTCGTCAACAAATGACATCGGCTACGTTTCACAGTATCAATTGGACGGAATCGAAGGCGTTCCGCAGAGTATTTACTACGATAGAATAAAGGGTTTACTCTATATCGCAACCGACGGCGCCATTTATAAGCTTAAGATTTAGAGCCTATATTTTTTTCGCCATAGCCAAATCCTCGTCGGTCTTGAGAACCAAGACTTTTATTTTTGAATTTTTCGAATTGATCTGTTGCGCGTTGCGCCGGTTCGCGGCTTCGTCCAATTCAAGGCCGATGACCGCGAGATATTTGCATATTGAAGACCTGAGGTAAAAAGCGTTTTCACCGATGCCCGCGGTGAAAACAATAGCATCGGGCGTGCCGCCGCCGAAGGCGGCGGTCATCCCCAGAATCGTTTTGGCCATTTGGTAAGAGAAGACCTCAAAAACACGCTTGCTGCCCGCGGAGTTTGCTTTTCGGTAAAGGTCGCGAATGTCGGAGCTGATGCCCGAAAGTCCTTTAAAACCGGACTCGCGCTCGAGCAGATTTTGAATTTTTGAGAGCGGCATTGTTGTCGCCAGATGAAAAATAATAGCGGGATCGATGCTTCCGCTGCGCGTTCCCATCATTGGGCCTTCGAGCGGAGTGAAGCCCATGGAAGTGTCCAGCGATTTGCCGTCTTGAACGGCGGTAACACTGACGCCGTTGCCTATGTGGCAACTGATTATTTTTGCGGATTTTTTCTTTAACAAGCCGGCCGCTTCGCGGCTGACATATTCGTGACTTATTCCGTGGAAGCCGTAGCGGCGGATGCCCTCTTTTTTGTAAAGCTTGTA
>CAYIRB010000048.1:0-8337 GCA_964365765.1 uncultured Candidatus Peribacteria bacterium | reverse complement strand
CGAATTGTTCATACATCTGACCCTCGAGCTGGGCTTTTTGCGCGTAGCCGTCCAATACCTTTCTGGCATCCGCCTCGGATCTGCCGATGATTACTTTATTCATCTCTTCCACATACCATTGCACTCGCATTCCAACGAATGCGCTGAAGTTATCCGGCAACCAGCTTCCACTAAGGTCTTCAACTTTCTCGAATGAATCCTTAACATTTTGGACTCTGTCCGCCTTGTATTTCATGATTTCCGTGCCTTCGGCTTGCGCGACGTCGAAGATCGATCTTCTAAGATCATTTTCTTTAAGCTCGGGTTGCGGTTCGGGATTGGCCAAATATTCATCAAAAGTCTTGATTTGGTCCAACTTGTTTTTTGCTCGTTGCCATTCCGGTCTGCTTATTTGTCTTACGTAACCGTCTAGATTCGTAATTGACACATTCGGATCCTTTGGCAAAACATCGCTGGTCATCTTAAGGAAGTATCTGGTGTAATCCTCCGCTTGGTCAACGTTGGCTTCCGCGCTTTTAGGACCCACGCCGTAACCTATCTTTTTAAAGTAAAGGTCCATGTACCCCACAAATATTTCAGGGTCGTCCAAGGTGTATGACCAATCTTCAAATTCATATCTACCCTCTGTAAAATTCAGTACTTTTTTACCGCTGTCCCGCCATACGGCAGATGGTAATATTTCTTCAATCATCCTTTCCTCCACTTCAAGCAAGGCGATAGGCGAATTGTGTCCTTCTCTTGTCGCGTAAGGCAAGTAAAGTTCCGCCTCCGCTTCGGCTTGAGCCACAACGGCATCAATGAATTTCTTTGAGTAATTCAAGTCCTTGCCGGCAATTCCATCGACAATCACTTCCATGTAACTTTGTCTTCGTCTTCCTACGAAGGCATCGAATTTGTCAGCGCTGAAGCTCCATTCCAATCCATCGGTCTTTGCGAAGGCGGCTTCAATATCTTTCTGTGCTTGTGAAAGCATCTCCCCGCGTTCGTGTTTGTCTCTGATTCTTAACTGTTCCGCCGCATCGAATCCTCCAAATTCAGGTACGATTACCGGATTTGCCTTCCACTCAGCATAAGTCATTATGCCCTCCAATACCTGACTTTGTTTATTCCATTCGTTCGGGCTTATTTGGAATTTATCGCTTCCAAGATCGATGTTTTTGTCGGAAACAAGCAATCTTCTCGCCTGATCTATAAAGTATCTTGTGTAATCCGCGGGATCTCCGGCCTTATCCGGACTGTTCACTCCAAAGTCGATTTTTCTGAAATAAATATCCATGAACTGCACTTTCATTTCAGGCTGATCGAATACATAAGTGGAACCTTCAAATTCATTGAAGGCCTTCGCGTAATTCAACACTTTTTTAGCATCCGCTTCCCATTCCGTCTTACCGATAATGTTTTCAATCATTTGCTTCTCCGCGAGGTCCAAAACCACATCGGAACTGGAACCCTGTCTCAATTCAAAGTGTCTGTATTGCAGGACTTCCTTTCTTGCTCTGTCGAGAACGGCATCCACATCGCCTCTGGCTTCCGTCGGATTGCTCTTTGCAGCAATTTTCTCGCCGATTTCCTTGCCGTACATTTCTTCTCTGTAGTGGACAAAGGCGTCGAACTCGCTCGGAAGAGCCGACCATTCAAGGTCGTCGGTTCTTTCGAATATGCCCTCCAATTCCTTCTGTTTCTCATCGTTGAATTCACCGCCTTCCTCAATTCTACTTTCACGCACTGCTCGAGTTCTGTCGTTTTCTTTAAGTTCCGGAGCGTAGGGTTTGCCTTCGCTTGTCGCCCAAGTTTTGAAATCGGGAATGTCCGTCAAAATATTTTGACTGGCCAACCATTCGTCGACGCCCACTTGCTTTATACTGCCGTCCCATGTTCCCGCTGAAAGATTGGAATCGTTCGGCAAAGTATGGTCGATTTGATCAAGGAAGTACCTTGTATATTCAGCCGCGTCCGCTTCCGAAATCGTATCCGTTCCGACACGCACAAAATTGGTCTTTTTCAAGTATATGTTGATAAAATCCACAACAATTTCCGGATCGTTCAGTACGTATGTCTTACCTTCAAATTCGTATCTGTGCAAAGTGTTGAACACTTTAACGGCACCCGTTTTCCAAACTTCGTCCTCGCACATATTTGAAACCATTTCTCTTTCCATATCCGCCAATACGACATCCGAACCCGTTCCGCGAGTCTCCAAAGTATCGACATAACTATCCATTTCCGATGTCAGTTTTGCAAGCATGTCTCTCAAATCTCCAATCAAGCCCTCGGCATCGGCGTTCTTTTTATCTTTTGTAAGTATTCTCATCTGATTCAAATACGCTTGTTTTCTAATTTGAATGAATGAAGTGAACTTGTCGCCCATATTAAATGCCGATTTGAATGCTTTCCAATACGTATCGTTGTATTTATCCAACCTCGAGAATTCTTCATTGATTGTATCGCTGACACTTCCTTTCAACTTCTCAATATCTCCCTCTTGCGCGTATAACTTATCCAGAAGAGGATCTCCGGTTCCTTCACCGGCTTCAATACCTCCCGCGATTCCCACTCCGTCCGCGCCTTCGGTTGCGGTACCGGCTTCGATTCCGCCATGTCTTCCTTTTCTTCCTGTTTTGCCACTCTTAATGGCATCTCCCTCTATAGCGAAAATAATGCTTGCGAGTTTCATATTTTTCCCGCAGAATTTCTCTCTGTAAATGCGTTTGCCTTCCGTGAGTTGAGCATCTTTGTTGGCGGACTTGTTTTTGCCATAAAGTTTATTGATTCTCAGCATCAAAGCTTCCAAGCCGATATAGAGGCCTTCACCGTTCACTTTTGATGCCTGAGTCTGCGACAGTCCGCTCAAGCTTTGCAGTGCTTTGACATTGATTTCCTTTTTTCCCGTAGCTGACCTGTGCGCTTCATTAAACAATGTCAGTACGGATTCACCGTCAACATTCGCGATATGCATCATTGCCTGAAACGCGTACCTGTTATTATCGGTCATTTTTTCCAATTCATCCTTAAAACTCAGCATGGTGCTGTCGTAGGCATAGGTATCTGGGTTCGAGAAAATCATATCCGCTAAACTTCTTCCGTCATCTCTGAACATCGAAGTCAGTTCATTTACTGTGAGTGCGCCCAAGCCAAATACCCCGACCGGTTTAAGAAACTTCCAAATTGTTTCTCTGATACTCTTTTGCTCACCGTTTGAAATCCACACAATAACTCCTGCAAGACCAACCGCTGTCGCAATCGACGCGAGCGGTTTTTCCCTGAAATTCGAGATAACATTCTCCATTTTCCCTTTCAAATACTTCCCCGTTACGTCGCTCGACAAATTCTCCGTAGTCCTTCTCATTTCTTTATATCTGTCGTAGACGGCGGCGATTTTGTCACGAGTGCTTCTCAAAAAGCTCTTGGTATCGTCCACAAGTCCCTTATAGGTTTCCTGATCTTCTTTTGACATGGAAACCAAGGCCGCGATTTTTTTCATAAGCTCCGGATTGGATGAAAATGCTATTTTGACAGCTTCCATTTGATTTTCCCCGCCCGTGAGATCATCCGGCACGAGGTGCCTGTCGTAAAATTCCTGCGCAACCCGTGAAAGGTCCACTTTATTTTTCAGGTTCGACTCCACTTCCGTTTTAAGAGCTTCTCTTTCCGCGAGCAAATCAGCCATGTCGAATTCCGGAGTTTCCTCCGTATCGGCTTCGATATGAGCGTCCATTCCCACATCAGAGTCGTCGCTTGAGTCCGGCATTGAGTTCATTCTATTTTTATATTCCTCCAAGTCGCTTTCAAAATCACCGTGCTTGAACGGGGCGATATTGAAGTATTTATCCGACAGACGCTGGCGTTTTTTTGCGGCATCCGCGTCGTCGTCCTTGATTTTCAAATACTGCCTGAGGATTTCGTCGGATTTCCTGCGCAAATCCTTTTCTTTTTGTTCACGCTTATCCAGACGTTTTTCACGCTTGGATTCAATACGTTCTTGACGTGACTGTGCCATACGAGATATTTAAATCATGTAATTATAGCAAATTTTCAAATAAATTGCAATATAGGAGGTGTACGGGTATTCTGTTGCGGAATTATTAATAGATTTCAATGAAAGTAACTGTAGAAACTCTCAAAAAATCCGAAGTTAAGCTTACTGTTGAAGTCAGTGACGCTACATTGCAAACGTACAAGGCCGCCGCCGCAAAGGAGTTGCAAAATCAAGTGAAAGTGGACGGCTTCCGACAAGGACACATACCGGTGGATATTTTGGAAAAAAGAGTGGGCGAGAAAGCCTTTAAGGCGCACATGATGGAAATGGCTCTTTCGGATACTTATGAAAAGGCAATCGCCAAAGAAGGAATAAAACCGGTTTCGTATCCTAAAATTTCAGTGGTATCCGACACGCCGTTCAAGTTTGAAGCGATTATCGCGGTATTTCCGGAAGTGAAAGTGAAATCCGGTTACGAAAAAGTGACCCATGCGGCAAAGAAGGCCGAGGTGAAAGATGCTGAAATGAATGAAGTCTTGGACAATCTTATAAAGCGCGGACGTAAATGGCATGACGCTGAAGCCGAGGTGAAAAAAGGTAGTCGCGTTGAAATCGACTTCGAGGGGAAGGATGTGGATGGAGTTCCATTGGAAGGCACAAACAGCAAAAATCACCCTGTTATTATCGGTGAAAATTATTTTATTCCGGGCTTTGAAGACGAGCTTACGGGTTTGAAAAAAGGGGAAGAGAAAGATTTTGAAATCACATTCCCGAAGGATTATCACTCGAAAAACTTCCAAAACAAAAAGGTCAAATTTCACGTTAAAGTCAATCGCGTGGAAGAAGCGGAAGAATCGCAATTGAACGACGCGTTCGCCGCGGAACTGACGGGTGGTAAGCACAAAACTCTAGACGAGCTAAAAAAAGAAATAAGGGGCGAACTTGAACATCAAAAGGAGCATGACGCCGAAATCCAAAGCGAAAATGATATAATCGAAAAACTAGCGGAATATTTTGAAGCGGAAATCCCCGACGCGATGATTGAAAGAGAAATCGACCTTCTTCTGGAGCGAATGAAGCAGGACGTGGAAAAAAACGGTCTGAAATGGGATGAATACCAAAATATCAAGAAGAACGAAGGGAAGGATTTGCGCGTCGAGTTCAGAAAACAGGCCGAAAAACAGGTTTTGATCAGGCTGGGCATAGAAAAGCTCTACGAACTTGAAAATATCACCGTGAGCGATGCCGATGTGGAGGATGAACTCAAACACATGATGCAACATTACCCGCCGGAACACGCCGACAAACTGCGGGATTACTACAAAAAAGGTGGCGAGCAGTATATTCGGCTGGAAAACCAACTCATGCTCAAAAATCTGCTAAAGAAGCATAAAAAATAATCTCATTGCTTCGTATGTAAAACGAAACCGTCTTTTTTCGTGGAAAATTTCGATTTTGACCTCTCCAATCTGAGTAAAATAATTGTTCGAAAATTGGCGTGAATATAGACCTTGTATAAAAAATTGATACAATATTCGGGGCTTGCGCAAGGGCAAATTTAAGGTGTGTCGCAATTTCCACTTGCTTTGGGAATCAAAAAATTATACATTAGTCCGCGTATTGGATAAATTATGTATGCATGCTTAAGCATTTGTTTACATCCAAGGCCAGAGTAAAGCTGTTGAGCTTGTTCTTGCTGAACCCGGACGGTGAATTTTTTGTGAGGGAATTAACAAGAACTTTGGACGAACAAATTAATTCAGTCAGAAGGGAACTGGATAATTTGAAGAAAATGGGCCTTTTAAAAAGCAGAATGCGCAATCGAAAAAAGTTCTTTACGCTCAATAAAAATTTTATTCTCTTTAAAGAATTGCGGAGCATTATCATAAAAGCCGGCCTTTCCACGGAAAACCTGATTAAAAATATTACCAAGATGGGAAAAGTTGATTTCTTGCTTATTTCAGGGATTTTTGTGAACAAAGACTCGCAAGTCGACATACTTGTCGCGGGCGATCTGAATAAGGATGAACTGGAGAAGTATTTGGACACGATACAAACAAACGACCCGATCAGGTTCAGCACTTTGAATACGGAGGAATTTATCTACAGGTTAAAATGCAGAGATAAGTTCATTCTGGACCTGATCCGCGACCAAGAGAATATTATTGGCGTTAACAGGCTGGAAAGACACCTGTCATAAATTAACACTTGCAATCCGAGCGTTTGCTACGTATATTAAGTCGGCGAATTTCCAAATATACGATGTCAGAAGCAATATTAAATCACGTAACGGCCTCAATGCTCAAAAAGGTACCGGATATAAAGCCCGGCCAAACCTTGCGTGTTTCGCAAAAAATTACGGAAGGTGAGAAAGAAAGAACTCAAATCTTTGAAGGTTTAGTGATTAAAATAAGTTCCGGTAACGGAGTGAACAAGACTTTTACAGTCAGAAAGTTGGTTGACGGAGTGGGTGTTGAAAAAATATTTCCATTACATTCTCCGACAATTCAAAAGATTCAAATAGTTAAAGAAGGTAAAGTAAGAAGCGCCAAACTGTACTACATGCGGGACTTGAGTGGTAAGTCGGCTCGTTTAAAGGAAAATATGGTGGAGGCGGAGATTGAGGTGCCCGCTTTCGTGAAAGCCGCACCGGAGGCGGTGAAGGAAGAAAAGTCAGAGTAACAGATTGAAATGGCTGGCCTTTGGCTCTTTTTTTTGTATGCGGTAGAATGCCGGTATGGCGCCAAAAAAGGGAGTAATAGCTGGAATGGACGAAGCGGGCCGCGGTTCATGGGCGGGTCCCGTGGTGGCCGCCGCGGTCATTATTCGGCCCGGCCAAAAATTCACGGGACTGACGGATTCAAAACTCTTAAGCGCTCGTGAAAGGGAAGAATTATATGCGAAGATAGTTGCAAAATGCGACTACGGCTTGGGGGTGGTGGAGCATGATATGATAGACGAATGGGGTTTGTTGCACGCGACTTTTTTGGCCTTCAAAATGGCCTTGGATTCTTTGCCAATTCGTCCGGATAAAGTGCTTATCGACGGGCGCGACAGGTTTAAATTTGATGTTCCTCACGAATCGATCATCAGGGGGGATATTAAAATCAAATCGATTTCGGCGGCTTCGGTGTTGGCAAAAGTCACAAGGGACAGAATTATGATAGAATATGCTTTGCTGTTCCCTGAGTACGGATTTGACGAGCACAAGGGCTACGGGACAACACGGCATTTGTATGCCCTAAAGTCTCGGGGGCCATGCGACATTCACAGACTTTCTTACAGACCAATTCAAAATATCAAATGCGAACAAACAACATTCTTATAATCGGTAACTACGGCGCCGGAAACTTGGGTGATGACGCGATTTTCGCTGGCATATGTGCGGATTTGCAAAATATAGGGTACAAAGGCAAAATCTCACTCATGCATGGCGGCTTCGCCAGCAGTGAAGATACATACTCCGGTTTTGAAAAATACCCATTTTTGCCAAGCGGAATCAAAAGTAAAATTAAAGGGCCGGACAAAGGTTCGTTGCGGGCGATCGCGGAAGCGGATTTGATAATTTTTGGCGGCGGCGGACTTTTCATCGACGAGGAGAGTATTTTCGCCCCTCTGATTTGGAAAAATCAAGTACGCAATAAGCCATATATTATTTATTCACAGAGCGTCGGACCCTTGAATTCATTTATTTCCAGATTTCTGACGGCAAAAGTATTCGGCAAGGCCAGCTCAATTCATTTGCGCGACAAGGAATCTGTTGAGTTGCTCAAAAGCATCGGTGTCGCGAACGAGACGGAATATTCCACGGACGCGGCTCTAACATGGGCGAAAAGTCTGCCCGGGCTTCCTAAGGAAAATCTCATGCTGATTTCACTCAGACTTTGGAAGGGCTTGGATTCGAATTCATGGCGGAGCTGTCTGAAGGCTTGTACAAAATTCGCCGCTGAAAATAATATGCGCGTAAAACTTTTGGCCATGGATTTGAAAAATCGCGGTGAACTTGAAGCCTTAAAAAATACTGGTCTTGAGCTCATTGTGCCAAAGTCGGCCACCGAGGCCTTTGAATGGGTTTCTCGGGCGCGAATTCTATGTTCCATGAGATTGCACGCCGGCATTTTCGCGCTTGCCGCCGCCACTCCCGTCTTGATGTTGTCTTACAGTCAAAAAGTGAACTCCTTTTTTTCCGCCTTAAACATAAAATCCGGCTCCGAAGTTTTGGAAATGCGGGCGGGATCTGAGGATATTTACCGTGCGCTCGCCAAACTGTTCACCGAGCAAATCGACCTCGATTTGGATGGCCCTATAAAGAAAAACCAAGCCTTTTTAGCTCGTGCGCTTCGCTAGCGCCGATTTTATGT
>CAYIRB010000047.1:0-8554 GCA_964365765.1 uncultured Candidatus Peribacteria bacterium | reverse complement strand
CTCACCCGCTCCATTCACAGCAGCCTTATCAAAGTAATAATGCACACGATCAATCTGGATGCGTTGATTATTATTTGCAGTAAAATGAAGGCGATGTTGCCGACGACCTGCGGATCTATTTCTGAAAAATTAAAAATCATTGTATTAAATTAAAAAGGCCCTGAAATTCAGAGGCCATTTCCAATGATTTAAAATTTGTTATATGGAGCTCCCTCTGAATTTCTTCAGTCTATATCGCTTGACCCATCTATGACGTAAAATTTGTATCATAAAATGTAGTTTACCTTGCATGGTCCGCCTTATTTGATGAAAGTCAAGAAAACGTGCATTGGAAACCTTTGTCCGTGATGAAAAGTTTACAGGTTTGCACGGGCAGACCTTAACCTTTGAACGTTTTGACATAAAATAATTTTAAGCTTATAATTAGCACCATTTATTAATCGTATGACTTCAAAAACGCGGGAACAAATCAAGGAGGAGTTGCTGACCGCTTCCGCAAAAGTGGTGTCCGGCCTTGCTCTCAAGGCATATGCTGATGGCGTTTTGGCCGCACATGCGGGTGTTGCCGACTCGCAACCCGGTTCCATTCAGGCATTGAAACACACTTCAAATACATTTAGAACTTCTTTGGATTGGCTCTTGGCAATGAACGATGTGAGACCGGAAATCAGTGCCGGGCAATGGCAAGCGACAATAGACATTAGCGGCGGAGACTCTCTTCCGACGTTTAGCATGGATGATTTTGAGCGCGCAATGGAAACCGATGATCTTTCCGACTTACCGCCACGTGAAGCCATTGCACTCAGCTACATTAAAAGGATGCGCGCCGAACTCAATCGCATCTTGGCTGAGTAAAGCAAAGGGGCCCCGAATGAGGCCCCTTCAAACCGCCGCGAGAAATAAAATTAGCGTTTGATACTTCGAAGTGTTTTGTGAACGGAATCGGCAATGAGTTCCGCGATTACTTCGACTCTTGCTCGGGAAATTTTCAAGCAAGACAAATCTATTTCGGACCTGGGTGTGTCCGTGAGTTCATGTTTTGGAATGTCGAGAGCGATTCCTCGTCCATTGCCAATGAACAGTTGGCCTTGATGCCGCTCCGGATTCGGCGCAAAGGGTTTGTTGAACTCGGGCTGAGGAAAACCGGAGACTCTAAGGTTGCTTTCCAGAAATGTACCGAACAAACGGTTTCCGATTTTTTTCCCGTCGGAAGTGCTGTCGATTATACAACTGGAACGAGGATCCCCTGTACGAGATGCCAAGTTCCAAACATCCACATGCGCTCCAAAACTCCATGGATCGTCCATGGATAAATCGGGATTTTCAGCAGGCGCCGAAGGCGCCATTGTATGTTGGTCCAAAATCAAAAACGGATCGGTTTTTGAAATGACATCAAGGATTTCTTGAGTCGTTGGGCGGTGAATTCTTTCAATTTCCGCCAGAGCCGCGCCACTGAACGGAATTGAACTCGCCAAGTGCGGTCGGCGATTAATGTCGCAAACGGCCCGTGGAAACGGGACCTCGACTTTCGCCACGCGCAAACCGCTGTCCGATAAGCGTCTAAAAACGGCATCGGTAATTTCAGTGGCGCCGGTGTCGCGTTCCACTTCCAGAAAATTGCGGAGCGATTCTCCCAAAGAATCCATTTCCTCTTGGATTACAGGAGGAAATTTGAAGTCGGGACTCCCCCCGTGTTGATTGATAATGAGCAAATCTTTTCGATCTCCATTATCGGTAAAATTAATGTTTTTCATGTGAAAAAAGATTATTAAATATAAAAAAAGCCCCACGCAGGCGTGAGGCTATAAATTTCCGCTAAAGAAATTCGTCAATATGACCAGCAACTCACGTCCGAGGTGAGTTCATAGTAAGTCGCGGCGGCTTGTAAAAATAAGTTTTTCATAAATTGATTGAGTTACTCCCACTATACCTGAAATTTGTAATTTGACAAGGTTTAGTTTATATTATGAACAATGTTCGAAAAATTAAAAGAAGCATTCGAAAAAGAAGCGCGAAAAGGTCGGTACTATTTGAAGTACCCAAAGTCGAAAGAGAGCAAGAGAGCGGGCAGAGTGGCGGGGCTTTTACTGTTGATTGTCGGAATCGCGGCGGCCTACGGGAATTATTTGGGTTTCTTGGTTACGCAAAGCGTGGCGGCACTTGGAATGGCTCTTGCCGTAGCCCCGGCATTGCTGGGGATTTGGCTGATTGTCACCGGCGAAATGCCCGGTAAGCGCTGACTATTTTTTTGGCATGACGTTATACAGCCAGGCTATAATCGCACCGCACAGGAATCCGTCTATGAAACCAAGTACGAGTCCCGCGAAGGCGCCCGCGACGCTGATTGAGTAATACGGATAAAAACCGACAATCAAGGAGAGCATGTCTGTTCCCCATGTTACGGTCGTAAGGGAAAGCAGAAGAGTCCACAAGAAAAGTGAAACTCCCCACATGATTCCGCCCGCGAGTCCGAGGGCTTTAACGGATAACTTCATATGCGTGGTGGTTAAATGGCAAGCGCATTTTAGCATGCAGAGCCGGCAATTTGCCAACAATTTATAATTCAATAAGTTTCACGGCGCCGGCCGGAATTGAAATGACGGACGAAGCGGAATTGATTGAAATCGTCGTGTCGGTATCGCTCGGGTTCGCGACAAGCACCGCGACTTCGCCGGAAGAATTTTTCGCGGCCAGCGTCCAAATTTCGTTGGGGCGGCCTTCATCGCTTATGCTCAAAAGAGTTTCGTAATTATTCGTCAATTGCGACCATAGTCGAAAGGCATCCGCCGCGGGCTTGTATTCGCCGGCCGAGGTGAACAAGCCGGGCAAGGTGGAATTATCCCGTCCGGGCTTTCCTTTTTTGGGTGCCGAGCCGGGACTGCCTTGGTCGTTTCCACGATAGTAGAAGGCGCCTTGAATGTCCGCGTATTGAAGTGAAATCCAACCGGCCGTCAGAACCGCGGCGCCACGCGCCGTGCTAACGGAAATGGCCGTCTCTTTACCGGCCTCGCCGGTTCCGTTTCCGTAGGCATCTACGAATACTTCGGTGTCGGCAAAGAAACTTGTACCGGACCATGGAACATTTTTATATGCACCTGTGCCGTCGAGTAAATCTTGATAACCTTGCGCAATCTTAGCGTAAACCGTTGGGTCGGAACCGAATGTATGCCAACCAAACCAGTCGAGCTTCAGATTTTGTTTGTACATTTCTTGCAATAAACTTTCCGCGAGAGAGCCATCACCCTCTGAAACTTTCATACTCACTCCGGGGACGAATCCGGGTCCGCCGACTTTCAGTTCGGGGTGTGCGGCTTTTATGCTTTTGTAAGCATTGACCCAAAATTTAATAAAATCGGGATTCGAACGATCCCAAAATTGCCCCCCGGGGTATTCCGTCCAAATGTTGAGGTATGTGAAAGCGTTCGGCTTCGCGCTCCAATTTTCGTAACGGTCCACCATTTTGTTTGCGGCTATTATCCAATTTGCTTCCTGCGTCGCGTTTTGGGGCCCTTTGAAGTCGTGACCATTTGCTTGGTTTTCCCATTCTCCACCTATGCGAAGGAAGGGAATAAATCCGCCGTCAATGTATGACTGATATTGCGCGTCGCTCTTTGTCCAGTCATAGTTCGCGTCGTCATTCGCGTCACAACCCTCCCAAGAAGGGTATGTATTCCCGCCGCAATTGAAAATTCCCTCAAGATCAAGCCGGTCGTCGTAGTAGTCGTTGTTTCGAATGGAAACCACTCCGATGTCTTGATATTCTTTTGTCAGAGTCGGCCCCGTACCATTCGCGGTCGGTTCCGGTCCGGAAATTACGCCGAGCATTAATTCGTGGAGGTAAGGGTCTTCCGTTTCCGGCGCTCCGATTGTGATTTTATGCGCGGCTTCTCCGATAGTTGCGTCTGGCGCGCAGCTTGTGAAAATTACAATTATCGCGAAGAATGCGAATGTTAAAATTATCTTCTGCATGAATCCATTGTATTGGATACTCTAAGAATTGCAATTCCCGATTTTATAACTCGATATTGTCCCCGTAATTCGGGATGAAGATTTCGTCTTCCTTGCGACCGTTGATGATGAGGGCTTTTTTGAGGTCGTCTTGAGACTCCTGTTCGCCGTGAACCAAGATTATCTTTTTCAGACCTTTTACTTTGTTGATAAAGTCAAGAAGGTCGCTTTGATCCGCGTGGGCCGAGTAGGCGTTCATGACTTTCACTTCCATTTTCACTTCGTAGGGTTTGCCGAAAATGCGCACTTCCTTTTCCTTTTCAACGAGCTTGCGCCCGAGCGTGTTGGCGGCCTGATAGCCCACTATCAGCAGAGTGTTTCTGTGGTCGGTGATGTTGTTTTTCATGTGATGCAAAATTCGACCGTGTTCGCACATTCCGGATGAAGAAATAATAATCGCGGGGCCGTTCAAAGCGTTCAAAGCCTTTGATTCTTCCACAGAGCTAACGTATCGCAGACGGTCGAATTCAAATGGATCGTCTTGTTTTTTAATGAAGAATTTTTGAGCATCTTCATCCAGATCTTTCGAGTTTGTCTTGAATACTCCGGTTAAATTGACGGACAGCGGCGAGTCCACATAAATCGGAAGACCCTCGGGAATGCGCCCTTCGTCCGACAGTTTGTGAAGAGAATAAATAAGTTCCTGCGTCCGCCCGAGCGAAAAGGCGGGAATAAGAATTTTGCCGCCGCGCCCTATAGTTTTTTTGATTATATTTTCAAGGTCGCGTTCCGCGTCCAAAAGTGAGGCGTGCAATCGATTGCCGTAAGTGGACTCGATCATCAAATAATCGGAGTGTGTAACCTGATAAGGGTCCCGAATGAGCGGCATGTTTTTTCGTCCCAAATCGCCGGTGTAAGTCAGTGTTTTTTCGGAGCCGTTTTCGCGTATCGTGAAAACGCTGATTGCGGAGCCCAAAATATGTCCGGCTTCGTGCATGCAAATGTCCACTTCATCCGTCAATTTGAAGCATGTTTCGTATTCGATTGTTTTAATAAGCGGAAGTGTTTCATTGACGTCCTCGGTTACGTAGAGCGGCTCAATAAGCTCCTCGCCCGCCCTTTTCTTTTTCTCGTTCAAGTATTCGGCTTCCGACTCTTGAATGTGGGCGGAGTCCAAAAGCATGAAAGCAAGTAGATCCGCGGTCGCGGGGGTGCAGTAAATCGGCCCTTTGAAACCTTGTTTCACCAGATTCGGCAGGTTTCCGGAGTGGTCAATGTGCGCGTGGGAAACGACTACGATGTCGATTCCCTTTGGATCGAAGCCGAAATTCTTGTTTTTGTCCTTTTCATCTTTACGGCGACCTTGATATAGGCCGCAATCGATGAGAATTTTTTTCCCGTTCACTTCGAGAATATGGCGCGAGCCCGTTACTTCCCTGTCCGCACCGTAAAAATGGATTTTCATTCGGCTTGATTGATATTCGTTATATTATATCATATTTTCTTCCGTAATAAAAGGAAATGGAATATAAACGTGATGAGTTCACTCTTGTGTACGCGGATGTAGATGATGCCTCGGCGGTCGGACGCTTGGAGGAAGGCGACGCGCTCTATGTGGTTGATGAGAACGGAGAAGATGATTTAAAGGTTACAATGAAGGAGTTGCGGGTTCGTCTGCACGAAATCAGCGGGAAGCCTTTTGTGGACATCAATCCCAAACTCGGCATGGAACTCACGTTTTTGAGACCGGAACACGGTGTTTACGTGCACGCGAGCCGGAAACCCACGAAACCTGTGGAACGCCAAGATGAATTCGCGACCATGTGCGGGCGTTTTCAGATTCACATGGTGGATAAAGCTTCACATAGGATTATTTATGTCCTTCGAATCAAGAGTGAAAACGAAATGAAGAATTTTCTCGATATATTTATGGATGAGCTTGGCGAACACGACATAGCCGTCGATGTCGTGGCGTACAACAGTAGTATACGGGACAGAGGGATGGCTCTGAAATTATTCAATCTTGTTGCAAAAAAACGGGCGGGTGTTTTTCCGGATCGGAATTTGTACCCTGAATTCTTCGACGGGGTCGATGGCTTTGAACGAAAACTGACCGTCAGGTTCCTCGGCGTAACGAAAGAAGTAACAAGCCATACGTTCGCCATTGAATTCGCCTTAGTTTGAAGCCTTCGGTTCGCCTTGATTGATGAGCGCGACCGGAATTTCTTTCACTTCGACTTTTCCGCCGGTGATTTTCAGTGCCAGAACGAGTCCCTTTTGGGTTTCGGCGGACCAGTATTGGTCGAAAACGAAATTGCCCAAAGAATAATAAATCGTTTTATCATTGTAGAGTTCGGAGTTTTGGACCACGTGCGGATGGGTTCCCCAAATAAAATCCGCGCCCGCGTCTATAAATTTGTGTGCGAGGTCGACTTGACGAGCGGAGGCGGTTTTTTTGTATTCGATTCCCCAATGAATGGAAATAATCAGAAAATCCACTTGCTTGTCGAGTTCTTGAATTTTAGCGGCGGCTTCGTCGGGATTTATTTTGTAGTCCACGTCATCGAGGCCGAGAAAAGCGATTTTCATGCCATTGATTTCGTAGATTTTTGAAGACCATTCCGCCGCGGCGGTGTCCGGTTGACCGAAGGAATCGATGCCCGCGGCGGTGAGAGTATTTTGCGTTTCGGAGTAGCCGGCTTTTCCTTGATTGTAAGTGTGATTGTTCGCGAGATTGAAAGTTGTGAAGCCGACTTTTTTCAGGAGCGGCGCGACTTCCGGATCAAAGCGGAATATCAAGTCGCCGTAGGCAATTTGCTTGGCCGCGATCGGGCCCTCGAGGTTTCCGGCGATCAAGTTAATGGTGTCCGCTCCCAGTAGGCTTTTCGCGTTCTCGATTATCTCCGGCAAATGGGTAAAAGGGAAATCACCTTTGTTTCGCTCGCGCAAGGTCGCGATGTAACGCCCGAGCATTATGTCGCCGGTCAAAATGACCGTGACGGATTGTTCCGCCTTTTTTTGACTCAAGTTTTGACTGAGGGAATTTCCCAAAAGTCCTACCGGCGCCGACGCGAAGTAAACCGAGAACGGAACCGTGAGAATCAGCAGGGCGAGGAGGATTTTTTTCATTTGTGGTAAGTCTTGCCGACAAGAATTGTAAAGGCTCGGTAAATTTGTTCTTTCAGGAAGACTCTAATCATTTCATGCGTGAAAGTCATCTTGGAAAATCCCAAAACCAAATTCGCGCGCTTCCTTACTCCGTCGTCGAGTCCGTGAGAGCCACCGATAACAAACTGAATTTTGCCCGGCCCGAAGTCGCGTTTTTCCCGAATCAAGTCGGCGAATTCCGGACTCGTGAGCTGTTTGCCGCGCTCGTCCATAGCGATTACGAAGTAATCGGCATTGATTTTCTTCAAGATCATTTCGGCTTCCCGCGCACGTGCGCGTTCGTCGTCAAACTTCGAAGCTTTGATCGTTATCGTTTCCAACACGGCGAACGAAGTGAGCCGTTTGTCGTATTCTTTTTCCAATTCGAAGATGCGTTTGTCTCTTGTCTCCGCGATTTGAATGATTTGAATTTTCAGGTAGTATGCGGGCTATGAAATTAAAGAAAGGCGCGGAAATCATACTAAAAATAGACAACTTGGTCTATGGAGGGTCGGGCATCGGGACTTGGGAAGGCCTGAAGGTTTTTGTGGAAAACGTAGCTCCCGGCGACACCGTTAAGGCTTCCTTAAGCCGCATTAAGCCCAATTACGCGGAGGCGAAGCTCGTGGAAGTTATTGAACCAAGCCCGAAAAGAATAGCGCCAAAATGTTTACATTTTGGCGTGTGTGGTGGTTGCAAATGGCAATTTCTTTTGTACGAAGATCAGTGCAAAGTGAAGGAATCTCAAGTTCGCGACGCAATCGTGAAAATCGGACATCTTGATGGCGCGCTGGTTCAGCCCATAATTGCGAATGAAACTCCTTGGTTTTACCGCAATAAAATGGAGCTTTCTTTCGACACGCAAAACCGCCTGGGCCTTTACCCGAAAGGTTACCACTACGAAGTTTTCGACATGGAAGAATGCTTTTTGCAGTCCGAATTGATGGTGGAAATTGTGGCGAAGGCGCGCGAATTCCAGAAGAAACATAAGATTCCGGCTTATGACAGCAAAACGCACGAAGGATTGCTTCGCAATCTGATTATTCGCGAAGGCAAAAATACAAATGAAACAATGATAAATCTTGTTACTTCAACGGGAGTTTTTGATCACAAAGATGAATTCATCGCGATATTTAAAAACGATCCTCGAATCACATCGCTTTATTGGACAACGGTTTATCAAGTTCCCGGTCACCCAACTTTCACTGAAGAAACTCTTCTCCACGGAAAGCCCGCGCTGACTGAAATTCTTAACTTGGAAAACGGCCAAAAATTGGAATTCGATATTTTGCCTCAAGCATTTTTTCAAACAAATACGAAGCAGGCTGAAAAACTCTACTCTAAAGTTATTGAACTCGCCGGCCTCAGCGGTTCCGAAACCGTTTTAGATTTATACTGCGGAACGGGAACAATCGGCTTATTCTGCGCTCACAAGGCAAAAGAAATTGTTGGGATTGAG
>CAYIRB010000046.1:0-8578 GCA_964365765.1 uncultured Candidatus Peribacteria bacterium | reverse complement strand
CGTTGCGGTCAGCGTAACGGCACAAGGCATTACGGCCAAACTGAGCTCGGACAAAAGCAACGGTGAAGTACCACTTACGGTTTCATTCGACAGTTCGGCGTCAACCTATAAAGACGGCGAAATTGTTTCCTACACTTACGATTTTGGTGACGGCGGCGCGCCCTACATAGGAGGCTCCACCGTGACATACAAATACACAACTGTGGGAAACTTTACGGTCGCTTTGACGGTGACGGGCGGTGACGGCAAGACAAACTCGACCACTATGCAAATAGTTGTAAGGCCTGTTTCTCTTACGGCGTGCTTCACGGTAAACACAGAGAGCGGAGCGGCGCCTTTATACGTCGCGGCTGTACCCACATGCTCAAAGGGCACAATCAAAAGTTACAGTTGGGAATTCGGCGACGGGGCTATAAGCTTCGACCGCCTGCCCCCCATGCACATGTATGGCAATCCCGGGACATATACTCTGACACTCACGGTCACGGGCGATACGGGCGTAATCTCAACGATTTCAAAAGAAGTAACGGTCTTATAGGATTACCTGTTCGGCTTTATCATCAATTTGGGATCCAAAAATTTTTTATATTTGGCGGGAACAACTTTTGCGAAAGGTATGCCCTTTTTAAGAGATTCCTTCACAAGCTTGGCGACTACCTTATAGCCGATGTGTGGCGCGAGCACGGTCGCGAGCGCCGTGGAAGCATTCAACTTTTCTTCCAGAGCCTTCTTGTCGGCTCGAATGCCCGATATGCAATTTTCGGCGAACATACGCATTCCATTTTTTAAGATTTCAATCTGGTGCAATAAATCAAACATAATCAGCGGCGTGTGCCAGTTCAGTTCGAATTGGCCCTGTTGCGCCGCAAGCGAAATACTTTGATCAAGTCCGATGACCTGTATGCAAATCATGCTCAGACACTCCGGAATGGAAGGATTGACTTTCCCGGGCATGATGGATGAGCCCGGCTCGACTTCCGGCAATATGATTTCATTTAACCCCGCGACCGGTCCGCTCGCCATCATTCTGATGTCGTTTGAAATTCTTAAAAGTTCAACGGCCAGTCCGCGCAGAGCCGCGGATATAGCCAGAAACACCGCCATGCTGTGCGTGGTTTCGAATTTATTTTCGGCGGCACTCAGGCCTTTCTCCTCGCACAGAATTTCCAGTTGTTCGCACATCATCTTCGCAAATTTGTCACCCGTATTGATTCCCGAACCCGTGGCCGTACCGCCTATGCCCAATATTTTTAACTCTTCGGCGGCGTATTTGATTCGTTTCAAACGTTTTTCAAGAGCGAAAGAGTACGCGCCAAACTCCTGCCCCAAAGTGATCGGAACCGCGTCTTGCAAATGTGTTCGCCCGACTTTTAAATAATCCCCGAACTCTTTGGATTTTTTCAACAGAATTTTGCGTAAATTCTCTCCGTTTTCGAACAATTCCATCAAATCATGAATGGCGGCCAACCTTATGGCTGTGGGAATCACGTCGTTGGAAGACTGTGACATATTTATATCGTCATTCGGATGAACGATTTTTTTTCCGCTCAATATTTCATTCGCTCGAGCGGACAATATTTCATTCATATTCATGTTGAACGGTGTGCCGGCGCCGGCTTGATACACATCCAAATCGAAATACTCGTCGAAATCGCCGCGTAAAAACTCTTCTCCGGCTTTATACACAGCCGAAGATTTTTTTTCTTCCAAATAACCCAAGTCGCAATTCACAATCGCGGCGGCCATTTTTATTTGGCACAAAGCGCGGGAAAAAGAACCGTAAGGCTGCAAACCGGAAATTTGAAAATTGGACTTGGCGAGGGCGTAAAAACTTCCGCGATAGTCTTTTCGAGCATTCATGTCCCGATTGTATCAGGTTTAAATCCGATGGCAACCATATACGTTTCAAAACTTCTGTCACGCGTGGCGCTCGGTTTGTACAATGTCACTTTTTTAAAACTTTTCCTGACTTCCCTTAAAAGCTCTTGCAGATCCGCGCCCTGAAAAATCTTTGCCACAAAAGCGCCGTTTTGTTTCAAAAAACATTTAGCTATGGAAAAAGCTTCCGAAGTCAATTCCGCGGAATTCCCTTGATCTATATCCCGTATACCGCTCGTATTCGGGGCCAGATCGCTGGTAACAAGGTCGACTTTATCGAAATCAAAGGATTCAAGAAAATCAAGCACCTTATCCTTTGAAAAAATATCTTCCTCCAAAGTGTAAATATTTTTTTCCCGAAAGGGCTCTATCGCCTTCAAATCCACTCCTATCACCATTCCGTTCGGGCCGACGATTTTTGAAATAACTTGCAAAAAACTTCCGGGAGCCGCCCCCAAATCCAGCACTTTTTGTCCGGACTTCAACAAATGAAACTTCTCTTGAATTTCGAGAAGTTTAAACGCGCTTCTTGCGCGATAGCCCATTTCTTTGGCCTTATGAAAATACTTGTCTTGGACTTTATACGGCTTTGGCATTACAAAGGCGATTTTAATGGCACGCCGTTTTTTCGCGGGTACTGCGGATCCAGTTTCGCGATCTTTGTAAATTCCAATATAACCCTCGGTCCGCTCTCTGCGACTTCATATTCATACTGATCGGTCAGTTTGAAATTAAGTATTTTTATCGCATTTTTCGCGTTCTTCAGTTCATCTTTATAATGTTGGCCTTTCCATGCGTAAAACCGGCCTCCTTCTTTCACAAAACCGGCCGCCAATTCAAGCAAAGCGGGAAGTGGAGCAAGCGCTCGGGCGGTTACCGCGTCGAATTTTTCCCTGTACTTTTTATCATGACCCAAAATCTCGCAACGGCCCACGCCGGCTTCGCAATTCTTCAATTTCATCTTTTTAATGATTTCCCTCACGGCGCTAATTTTTTTCTTTGTCGCGTCCAACAGTTTGAATTTCATTTTGGGTTTCTGGACGGCCAAAACCAATCCGGGCAAACCTCCGCCCGTTCCAATGTCCAAAACAAAAGCGCCCTGTTCGGCTTTCCATATTTTCAAAACGGCCTTGGAATCCGCGAAATGTTTGCTTTGCAACTTCTTTATATCTCCGGAGGACAGCAGATTCAATTTTTTATTTTGATCTTTAATGAGCTTTGAGAGATTACTTAATGTCATGGTTGTATGTCGCCAGCGGGTAAAGTTTCATCAATTTGAATCTCGGCGCTTGTTTCCTCATTTACGCTTCCTGTATCGGCAACCGCAATATCCGCCTCCACGGGATCCACAGCCTCGCTCGGCATGGAATACATATATAAGGAGATTGCCTTGGCGGATGTCTCGGTTGTGCTGGTATCGAAAGCGCTTACATTGACCGAGCAAAGAGTTCCGGGAGCTTGGTCGGCCAAGAAATCAAGCGGAAGGTACCAAACTTGTTGAGCGCTCGCGCCTTCCGGCAGAGCGGGCGACATTGCGACTCCCTCCTCCACTCCGCATTGATAGCCTGAAACGTAGGCGAAGGCGGGATTGTTTATCACCAAATCCAAAGTGCTTTGTAAAGGGGCGACGGGCTCGCTCTCGCGAGTGGTAAAAGTAATCCGATACGGCGCTAAAAAGGAGCAAGCGGTAAGGATAACCGTGAGTCCCGCGCCGAGCAATATTTTTTTCATGGCTGGGTATTATGTGCCGGAATATTAACAAACTTATCCGAATCGCACCACAGAAATTGCGGCGATCGCGGCCGTTTCCATTCGTAATACATTATCGCCAAGGGAAAATATTCGTCCGCCCGCCTTTCTTATCGCATCCAGTTCCAATTTGCTAAAACCGCCCTCCGGCCCGATTAAAATATTCACCGTGGCCGCTTTCTCAACATCTTTTAATTTCATGTCGAAATCTCGAACATCGCCGGCCAGAATTTCACCGCCGGGTTTTTTCGACAGAAAATCTTTCAATGTGATGCAGGCTCCCAGTTCGGGTAGAAAACACCTCTCGCATTGTTCTGACGCCTCTTTCATTATGAATCGCAAACGCTCCGTTTTTTTCAACTCGGACACCTGACTGCGTTCGCCGATTAATGGAATAATTTCATCCACCCCGAGCTCACATGCTTTTTGTACAATCAGTTCGAATGTTGACGGCTTCTTTGACGGAGAGCAATAAAGCCGAATTCTTTCCACCGGCCTTTTGCATTTTTCCAAGTCGCTCAATTCCAAAGTCGCGTGTTTTTTATCAATTTCTTTTACCAGAGCTCTTACTTTCGCGCCTTTTCCATCCAAAACAACGCAGCTATCCCCGGGCCGGTAACGCAGAACTGTGTGCATTTGAAACAAAAGCTCGCGGTCATCTATCAACAAAATATTGCCGCCGATGTCCTTTTCGATAATAAAATGCTGTATTTGTTTCATTTCAACAGTTTGAGTAAATCGGAGTAGGGAAGGGAATTTATCACATCTTTTTTTTCAAGCCAACCGCGTCTTGCCATAAAAATTCCGTACTTGAAGTTTTCCAATTGATAGACGCTGTGCGCATCAGTGTCGATGCTTATCTTTACTCCCGCGTTTTTACAATGCCTCGCGTAGGCGCCGTTCATATCCATCCTTTGAGCTTGTGCGTCTATTTCCAAAAACTTTCCGTATTCCTTGGCGGCCCGCACGATTTTTTCCATATCCGCGTCTATCGCCTCTCTCTCGTTCAAAAGCCTCGCGGACGGGTGGGCGAGAACGGTGCTGTATTTGTGTTTTAATGCTCTAATGATCCTCTCTGTCTGTTCCCCGCGGGACAAATTGAATGCCGAGTGGATGGAAACAAAAACAATATCCAGCATTTTCAGCGCGTCTTCGTGAAGGTTTAAAACTCCGTTTTTGAGAATATCGACCTCGGCCCCGTACAGAATTTTTATGTCGACTTTTCGCGCCTTCAATTTTTTCCTGACCGACTCGATTTCGGCGGCTTGTTTTTTCACCGAGTTCAAATCCGTCATATGGTCGGTAATCGCGATATACTCTCTGCCCAAAGCCGCGGCCTTAAGCGCCATGTCCTGAATGGAATCCGCTCCGTCGCTCCATGTGCTGTGCATGTGGAGGTCGCCCCTTAAATCGCTCTCTTCGATTAAAACGGGGAGATTGCCTTTCAGCGCCGCTTCAATTTCCCCCTGATCCTCTCGAATCTCGGGCGGAATGTATGGAAGCCCGATGGCATTAAACACATTTTCTTCGCTTTTGCAGGCGATGTTTTTTTCACCCTTAAACACGCCGTACTCGTTTATTTTCAAATTCTTTTTCATGGCAATGGTTCGGGTGTGAATATGGTGTTGTTTCGATCCGGTAAAATAATATAAGGCGGCACCGAAAGCGCTTTGTTTCACCACCCTTAAATCGACTTGAATATTTCCCTCAATCACAACTCCGGACTTTGTGTCTCCGGACGACAACACTTGCTTAATCTTCGGATACTTTAAAAAATGCCCGCCCATTTTTTTTACGTTGCCGCCAGCCACCAAAATATCTATATCGCCGATTGTCTCCTGCCGTCTTCTTAAACTGCCTGCGTATTCCGCCATTTTCACATCCCCCGATTCTTTCATGTATCTCAGATATTCCTCGGCTTCCGGTAAGGCCTCATATATAGGTATCCTGCCATTTAAATGAGTGCTTTGATTGATTGCCTCCAAAATGGCTTTCTCGCTTTTCTCACCCATTCCGGGCAGGGTGGCCACCGCGCCGCTTTCAGCGGCGCTCTTCAATTTTTCAACCGTGTCGATTCCCAACTGTTCCAAAAACAGCTTTGTCTTCTTGGGCCCGACGCCGCGGATTTTCAGTATTTGCAAAATTCCCGGTGAAAGTTTTCGCAGAAGGTCGCGGTGCATTTTGCAATCGCCGTTTTTTTTTATTTCCAATATCTTCGCGTGCAGGTCTTTTCCGATGCCCGGAATTGTTTCAATTTCCGAATCGCTTAAAACGGCAATGTCATTGGCGAATCCCTTAACCGCCTCCGCGCCGCGCCGATATGCCCTGATTCTAAAGACGTTCGTATCTCCCAAAACCTCAAGCATATCCGCAATTTCCTCAAACCGGCTCGCGATCAATGAATTCATCATGTCAGTATTTTATATTATTCCATACAACAAATCGACTTGATAAAAAGTCAAAATCTATTATGAAAACTTGCACTATTATGGTTTCAGGTGAAATAATAACGCGAATAACCCCCACCAACATGTCAAAATCCTCCAACTGGAAGAAGTTCCATATGAGCACAGTGTTAATCGCCTCCGTTATAGGAGCGGTAACCGTTGCTCTTTTTGCGTCCGCCCTTATTTCTTCAAATTTGCAGGCGACCGTGATAGGACTTCCTTCCGACTATGTCGATAACTACACTCTCGGTTATCACATGCCCAGCACGGCATACCAAGCCGAACCTCCGGTTTATGGAAAGATTTATCATCAGGCGGGCGGCGACCTTTTTTACATTGAAAGGCCGGAAGTGACGGGTGACCAAAATTGTAATAACGACGGATTCTCCGTAACCTTTGCATACCCGAACGGCAGTACCGCGACAAATCTGACTCCGGTATGGGAATACGACACCACCAGCGGCTGGTGTAAAAACGCGACTACCAAATTGAACTTGGGCAAGAGTATTTACATAGGGGAAAATACGGTTGGATTCAGCATCAACAAAGGTAGCACCGGATTTAACGGCGGCGGTTACGGAAGTCCCACCTTCAATCAAACTTATTGGTCTTCGTATGCAAATGACGTTGAACTGTCCTTCGTAGCTTACTATACGAAAGATACGGATGGTGACGGTGTTGGTGATAACAGCGACAATTGTTTCTCCCTTTCCAATTCCGATCAAAAAGATACAAACGGCAACGGAGTGGGCGATGCTTGTGAAATGGCATACGTGACCGTAAAGACTTCAAGCGCACATCCAGCAGCGAATCGTAAGCTTTATGAAGGACAAACCTATCAAAACTTGGCGGTTTACGATTTTCAAAATACATCGGGTGTGCCGGCCTCAATTTCCTCGATGCAGTTTATGTGTCAAGGTTGTGCTGATTCCTCGCAATACGGAGTACAGTTCGCAAATATTAAATTGACAGACGCGAGCGATGTCCAAGTCGGGCAGACCATGGAGCTTGCAGCTTCTTACAACACATTGTTTACGCTTGAGTTAGGTTCATCGCCCTTGCAAATCCCGGCTAACAGCACCAAAACGCTCTACCTGAAAGGTAATCTAAATAAAACAACCTTCACCTCGGACAATTACTTCTACATTGAACTCCGAACCGTTGCGGGCTCCGCTTACACGAGCATCAGCGGCCCGCCGGTTTATCCGACAAGCCAATTGATTAGCAGGTCCACTTCAACGACCAACGGCACCACATCCACTTCAACGACCAACGGCACCACATCCACCACTACCTCTACACCAACATATCAATATTCCAGCTCTTGTACGAGTTCCACCGAAGGCGACTTGCAATGTTCAACTTGTACCGATGCAAACGGAGCCACAACAAGCAAGTCTTGTTGGTCGCAAAATTCGATGGCATCGGTTTCCAAAAGTTGTGACTATTCCGTTTCGGCGGCAGGGCTTTACTGTACCACTTGTAAAGATACATCGGGCACTGCGAACGGCTACTCTTGTATGAGTGCGACCGCAACATCTAATTATTCGGACCCGAGCGGCGATAGGTTTTATTCGACAAACGATAGATATACAAAGAACGCGACATGTACATATCCGAACGCAACGCAAACAGGCGCCAACGCGAATTGGTGTGAAATTTGTACGCAGAGCGGCGTGGAAGTAAGGAACACTTGTAACTCCACAAGCACGAGCACAACGAACACATACGCTACACCGATCACAACAACTGCAACGACCGATATCGTCACCACAAGCACATACTACGCATCCACCAGTTGTACAAACTCGGAAGAGAACGGACTGCAGTGCAGTACTTGTAAGGACTCCGCCGGTACTTTGCAGAGTAAATCGTGTTGGACATCCAGTACCAACTACAATACCGGCTATTCAAATCCCATAACTTCCTGCGATTATTATACTTCCGAGGGTCTATACTGCATGTCATGTAAAGATTCCCAGGGTAAGCAAAGTAGCCAAAGCTGTTGGAAGGATCAGAGTAATTACACCACGACATACGGCGGAGGAGACGCTTTCTATTCCAGCAATGACAGGTACACAAAAGGCGGACGTTGTGACTACAAACAAAGTACAAGCACGGCGACGAGTAACGGCACAACTTCATCCGCATATTCAAGCTATGGCGCGTCAAATTGGTGTGAAGTTTGTTCAATCGCCGGCAAAGAAGTAAAAAATTCCTGTTCTACGGACTCACTGAATGTGAAAGAAGTACGAACATTGAGCAATTACTGTGAATACGTGCAGGATCCGGTAACGGGCCAGTACTGTAACGTTTGTTACGGCACTAACAAAGAGGTGTCTTCCAAGACATGCGGCGAGGAAGAAACCAAGGGTACAATTTCCTCAAGCGATTTGGCGAGTCAGATAAAAAATATGAACGACAGCTTGAAGTACAGAGCTCAAGACCTTTTACAATTCTCGCGCTTCGTAAGCAGAATTGATGGCAAAATAGCGGATTATCAA
>CAYIRB010000045.1:7351-8862 GCA_964365765.1 uncultured Candidatus Peribacteria bacterium | reverse complement strand
ATTTTGGGTGACCTTTACAAAACGGACGTAATGGAACTCGCGAGCTTTCTGGGGGTTCCCGACGAATTGCTTGCAAAAGCTCCTTCCCGCCAGTTAAAACCATATCAAACGGACGAAAGCGATCTGCTTTCAAGCTGGCCGAAAATCGACGAGATCCTTCGCCAACTCGACAGCGGCACCGACCCCGAAACAATGATAGAAAAAGGAATCGACTCGCTCACCGTTCACAAAATAGTACGCCTTGTCCAAGACAGCGAACACAAAAGAACTTTCGCCCCCGCTCCTTCGGTCGGCAAAATTTCAGAATCGATAAAAAAAGCGCGCGAGGAAGAAGCCAAAACGCTTTAAATCAGAATTACAAATCTATTGACATCATATTTCACAAATGATACAATATTGTCATAATTATGAAAAGCAAAAATTTATTGGACCAGTTGAAGGAGCTACCGTATTTTAGGAAAAATTCCATATGTTTGCTTGGCAAACATATGGGACTGAATGACAAAACGGTTAACACATACATAAGTAGATTCTTAAGAGAAAGGAAAATTTACCGTCTTAAAAACGGTCTTTATGTCTCTGCTGATTTTTTTGACAAAAACAAAGGGGACATCTCCTATTCATTTTATCTTGCCAACATACTCCGAACTCCGTCATATGTAAGCTCATGGACGGCATTGCAATATTACGGTCTGACAACCGAAGCGATTTACTCAATAAGTTCGGTAACAACAAAAGTAACCAGGGAGTACAAAACCAATATTGGTCATTTTACTTATCAGTCCATACATAAAGACTTATTCTCGGATTTTTCACTCATAGGTGAAAGGTTTGACTTTTTCATTGCATCCCCATCAAAAGCCTTATTTGATTTATTATATTTCCGTACTAATCAATTTAAGGGCGCGAACATTAAAAACATTGAAAGTATAATTGAGGATTTACGAATAGATGTGGATGAAATGAGTACGGAAGAGTTATCGAAATTTTATAAAATGATAAAACAAAACGTACATGAGTGAACAAATTACAAAAATTCTTCAAAAAAGACTTACGGAAGTCGATAAGTACGGGCGAACGACATCTGAAACCCGGTACAATTCTTTTAAAGAAGAACTCCAGTACTATATTTTGAATTTTATTTACCATCACCCAAAATACGAACGGTGGATTATGTACGGAGGTTCCGCTTTACGCATTATCCACGGTCTTGATCGAATGTCGGTGGACTTGGATTTTGAGGTTTCACATAAAATCACGGATGATTTTTTGAGTGATCTTAAACAAGAAATTATCAATCACTTCAAAGTTACATACGGAACCGAATCGGATTTTCTTACGATAAGTATCACAAATAATCGCGGGCTTAAATTAAAGTTTAAACTCGATGAAAAACTGGGTGCCGGACATTTATCCAAATGGGTTCACGTAAAAATTGATTTGAACCTTTTCACTTCCAATAAGGCCGTTACGGACCGCATACCGATTAATCGAGACCAAATGTCGTTTGT
>CAYIRB010000045.1:0-7341 GCA_964365765.1 uncultured Candidatus Peribacteria bacterium | reverse complement strand
TCGTTTGTAATTCTTACATACAACATGTCTACTCTCATGGCCAGTAAACTTGCGGCGATTTTTCTCCGCGGTAAGCGTGGGGTTGGCACCGACACGTTTGAAGAAAAAGGACGCGACATTTACGATCTGCTTTGGTACATGAACAAAGGAGTTAGTCCAAACTTGGGATACATGAAAAAAAAAGTAAAGGAAGCCAAAGATTTACGCACACTTTTTGACAGTCTTACGATAAAAATGAATAGGGTTAGCGACAAGAATTTAAAAAATGACCTGTCTCCCTTATTTTTAAATCAGGAATATATAAATAAATGGCTAACGAATTGGAGAGCGTCATACTTGAGTCTGGCGGGCACATATAAAATCCGTAAAGTTACGAACTTGGACAGTATCGGACTTACCATTGATTCAAATAGAGGAGTCTGGAGTTTCGAATTTTATTACAACACGGAGGAAGGAAGATTATTTTTCATAAGGTACCTCCTGAGCGAATACTGGCTTAACTCCCAAGAAGGCGATATATCGTTACCTTTTGATGACGAACTGAATAAATATTTTTCCGAGGAGGCTCAAATGAAATCCAACAAAAAAGTTATGGAACAAAAGCGGTTCGCGGCTTTGTTTTTTAAGAAATCAAATAATTTTTTGAAAAAAAATAATTACATTGTTTCGGGAAGTGGAATGGTAACCAAGTTAATCAGAATGACAGCGGATAATTTAAAACAAGATGAGCAGATTTTACTTACCAGATCCGCCCTGATTTCTTGCGAGCTCGAGGACTTACTCATGTAGATTTAAGCAACCGCTCTTTGTTCACCCCAATAGGGATCATTCTTACCTTCCCTTTTCGCGAGCAGACCACCTTGGATGTCCGCCGGCAAAAATGGCATCGGGTCTATAACTTTGTGCGCGGAATCGTAAACTTGAAAATGCAGATGATCGCCGCGTCCGCCCTTCCCGGGAATCACATGTCCAGTATGACCGACTTTACCCAAAACCGTGTCGGCGCTAACTCTTTGCCCCGGCTTTAAGGGACTCATCTCCTGCAAGTGCAAAAAGCAAAACGTGTAGGGTTTGCCATCTATCATATAGCGAATGTAAACGTAATTTCCATTGGACTCCTTGAAGCCAGTGCCAACAACCACTCCTTCTCCGGGGCAATAAAGCGGCGTCCCCTCCGGCATTCCGGCAATGTCTATTCCGGTGTGCGCCTTTCCGGTCGATTCGCGATGAGTCTGAATGTCTGAAGTCAAAGTTGCGCCAGCCGGCAAACGGCTCAAACGCAATTCGGGATAATTCGGAAGTCCTTCAAGACTTTCCGTCGACTCTTCGTATTCCGCCACCTCTTCCTCTTCGGTCTGACTGTCGGTCGAACCGCCACCAAAACTTTTTTTAAACCAAGAAATCACCATCGGAATAAAACCTGCAATCGGATGCTCCGTAAAAAACTTCAAATTTCTATCCCAATCGCTTTCTTCTTTTGGAGGTCCGGCCGCAGTTTCCGCCTGCAGTATGGCTCGCTGATAGCTCGCAAAATCCCGCGCGATTCCCTTTAATTTTTCGTAATTTTCGGTCAAATCTTGCACTCCCTTCTCCTGCGCTTCCTCAAGTTTTTTTAGCTCCGAAACGTACTCGCGGCCCTCTCGAAGCCAGTCGCAACTTTCCTCCGACTTGCCCTCATTCTCCTTTTTCCAATCCGCCAAAGCCTTGTCCAAAAGTTCGCTCGCTTCCGCCGAACGCCCTTTCTCGGCATTCTCCTGCACGTAATCGAAGTATTGTGTTTCGTTATTTGATGGCATATTAAGCCAATGAAAGTCCGTAAGGTTCCACCGCTTTTTGCGCGCTGGCAACATAAGTCGGTGAAGTCGCGTAGCCCGCGCCTATAACCGCATCCAAAAAAGCCTTGGGGTTGTTTGCGTACTCGAAAGCTTTTGCGTAACGTGAATTTTCCTTTAAAAATCTGCCGTAATCCATGAATGATTCCCTTATGCTTGAATAAGACCGGAAGTTCGAGTTGATTGTGGACTTTGTTTTACCGTCAAAATATTCGTCGGTTTTGTAGTTTGCTTTTTGACCTTTGTAGCCCTTTTGAGCCTTAATGCCGAAACAGTTAAAGTTTTTTTGTGAAAGGCCGCTAAGACCGAAATTCGACTCCAAACAACTCTGCGCGACTACAACTTGATAAGGGATTCCATAAGCCGCTTCCACCTCTTTTGCCAATCTAACCGCAACTTCAAAAAAGTTTTTGCTCGCGCTTGCGGACTCCTCAATGCCAAATGCCTTCATTAGACCATTAAGATCATCGGCAAATTTACCTTTATGTTTTTCATTTGATTTTGTCGGAGCCTCGTAGGTCGCGCCGGTCGAAGATGTACCCTCACCGGAAAGCTTTATTACTCCGCCCTCAAAAAATGTGCTCCAAAAACCCTTTACCACCTCGCTCCAACCTTCCAAAAAAATGTTAAAACCTTCGGAGACTTTGCCAAAAATATTTGCAAGCAGTTCTGTTCTTTCACCTTTGGACGCTGCTTGAATTTTAGCCTTGGCAGCTTCTTGTTCAGCCAGAAGTTCAGCCTCGGTTTTTGGTTTTTCCGCGGCATTCGGCTGACTCTCCTGACCTGATGCTGGTTGTTCGGGTGCCATAAGGTTCGAAATATCATACTATTATAGCAGAAAATCTGGTATTTTGCCAGACGCATGAGCATAAATCCTTTAATTTTCCGGGCTTACGACATTCGCGGAATCGCGCATAAGCCAAAATCGGACAAACCCGTCGATCTCACACCTGAAACTGTCGAGTTAATAGGTAAAGCGAGCGGCACATACTTTTTACGCCACTACGGCAAAAAAATCGCCCTCGCCTACGATTGCAGGTTAAGTAACCCTGAACTTGCCGACGCATTTATCAAAGGCGCGCGCGCCGCCGGTTGCAACATAACAAACCTGGGAATGATCACCTCGCCAATGCTGTATTTTGGAGTTTGCGCCTTCGACTTTGACGGCGGCGTTTCAATAACCGCCAGCCACAATCCCAAGGAATACAATGGCATAAAACTTGTCGGGCGCGCGGCTCATTCGATTTGCGGCGATGAATTACAAGTTATATTGAAGATGATTCAAACGGCGGACTTTGAAACCGGAAACGGAACTTTGGATGTATTGAACGTTTTCCCCGCCTACCTGAAAAAAATATGCGGAATCACGCACCTGGAACGAAAACTCAAAATAGTCGTGGACAGCGGAAACGGCGCGACGGGCCCATTCGTAAAACAACTTTTCGAGTCGCTCGGCTGTGAAGTCATTCCTCTTTTCACCGAATCCGACGGAAATTACCCCAACCATGAGGCTAATCCGGAAGAAATCGAGAACATGCGCGACGTGATCAAAGCGGTGAAAGAAAATCATGCCGACCTCGGGCTCGGTTTTGACGGTGACGGCGACCGCGTGGGTGTGATAGACGGAAACGGCCATCATTACAGCGCCGACCTTTTGCTTTTGCTTTTGGCGCGCGACCTTCTAAAAAGACGTCCGGGCGCAAGCATCGTCTTTGACGCCAAGGCTTCCCAAGTTCTGATCGATGACATTTCCAAACACGGCGGCAAGCCGGTAATGGCAAAAACCGGACATTCTTTTATTGAAACAAAAATGCGTGAGATCGGCGCCCCGCTTGCCGGCGAAATCAGCGGCCATCTCTTTTTTGCGGAAAACTACTACGGCTTCGACGACGCCTTCCTCGGCGCCGCGAAAATACTTGAAATTCTTTCAAAATCCGACAAACCATTCTCTCAATTACTCGCGGGAATTCCCGAGACTTTCTGCACACCCGAAATAAAAGCGTCCTGCCCCGACGACAAAAAATTCGCCATTGTCGACAAAATCAAGAAACACTTTGTGGACATTTACGACTGCCTTACGCTCGACGGCGTGCGCGTAAACTTTGACGCTTCATCTTGGGGCGCGGTACGTTGCAGTAACACATCGCCGAATCTTACACTCCGCTTTGAGGCGCAAAGTCCCGAGCGTCTTCGCGAAATTATCGCTATAATGGTAACGGAACTTAAAAAGTATCCCGAAGTAAACCTCACTTGGACCAAATCATGGGAATGATAATCGGATTTATTTACTTCTCCCTGCTGATAGTGTTTTCGGTATGCGCGTATGTAGCCGTTAAACACGCGGCGCGCTTCCGCTATCTCAGCGCCCGCACGGTCACAATCACTCTCTTATTTATCTTGATTTTCATCGCGATAGCCGCCATCGCCACTTATCTTTTCTTCACGGTGGATTGGAACGGCGCGCTATAGCCCCGACATATTCAAACCGCTGTTATTGAATACCGGCATCGTCGCCGACGGCGGATCATACTCGACAATCAAAGGCGCGTCGCTCGTGCCGGTATATCCGACCGAGCGGCTTTCTCCTTCATCACAGTCTTCCGGCGCGCTCGTTTCATCCACGTTGCCGCTCGCGTCCAAAGGATAACAAAGACTGAATTCGCGCATTTTGTTGAAATCGTATTCCTTCGCAACGCTCACGGACGTCGTCGTCGTGCCGTCGCCCAAATTGTAAGGGGAAGTCGCGCCGCCGGAAGCGCCCCCGATGGTATTTCTGGAAACAATCGAGCCCTTTATATATAACTGGTTCAAAAGAGTCTCCGCTCTGGTGTCGCTTGAACTCCAAGTCGGCACGCCGGAAGTAGTCGTGTCACTGTAGCTGAAAATACTTCCGTCGGCGAAAATATTCGCGTACAAGTCCGTCACGTCGGGCGAAATATAAACGTTTCCTCCCTCGCCGTCATCTTGCAAAACGATAATCCCGAGCTTTCCGCCATAGACATTTCCTTCTATGTAGACATCCCCGCCTTTCACAACCAAAGTTTTATCCGTAAAACTTGTGCTTCCGGCCACGTAAACATCACTCTCGGCGTACAATAACAGACCGTTCATCAAAGTGCTGACGGCGGTTTTTTTGCAAGTTCCGGAATCCTGCATGTTCATTTTTGAACTCAAACTTCCGCAAACGGCGGAATTTTTCGGCGTCTGATTCCTCACAAGTCTGGAAACTTGCGCGTAAAGTTCATTTCTCAAACTTACGTAATTCGCAATCCCCAAAACCGAAACTTCATCCTGTTCGGAAACAACATCCTCATCGATTGAAGAATTGATCGCGCCTATCAAAAGCATGTCCTCCGCATCGGCGTGTCTGTCCGGCCGCGGTAAATAGCCGGTGAAGTAGCAGGTCGAAACTCCGCTGTTCACGCTTTCCTCCGCCACCAAGCTTACGGTTTGCGGATCCGCGGAAATTTCGTCGCAAACCCACTGCTCCAAAGTCGGATTGGTCGGGGTCGCGGTGTAGACACCGGGGTATTCTTGCCCGTATCCGATTCTGTAATCCACGGAACTGCCAGCGACGCCTCCGCCGTAATAGTAAGTCGCGGAACCGGGTATTCTGTTGAAGTCGTTATCACGATATCGTCCGTTCATCACGTCATCTTCCGGATTATTCGTATCTATCAAAAATTTTAAATCGGCATCGTCCGTCGCGTCGCTGGCGACCTCGTAGTGCACTCTGTAAGTGCGGCCGGTACCGCTTCCGTTCACGGTCATGAATTCATCCGACGTGGATGCGATGGTGGCGTAGGATCGAACATACATCCCCGTCGAACTTGAGTCGTAATCCGCAATTGTTTCTCTTTCCGAGCCATCGTAGTCGGTCACAAAACTTGTATTTTGAAACCTCGGCCTGTAACTCAAATCCACGTCCGCGCTTGGCGTGTAAGTATATTTTTCACAAACGATGGCAAGCCCGCAGGAACCCGATCCCGCGTCGGTCAAACCGCTCAAAGTAAGCTCGCGGGTCGTATCAACCATTGCCAAAGAAAAATCTATCGAACTGATTGCGTATTTATTTCTGGCGCTGTCACGACTGTAAAAAGCGGTGGTTCTGTCGGAACTCGCGGAACCGTTGCCGGTCGGACTTTCATAAATCGCGGTGCCGTAATCTCTGTCATTGTAGATGTCGAAACTCCCGTCGGCATCGCTGTCTATCCCAAGCATATCGGACGTGGGAGCTCCGGAATAAATAAAATAATTAAAACTTGTTTCTCCATCCGAATCAAGCATTTCACAAGAGTACACAGATGAAGAAAGCGACGTGCAGTCGGTCAAAGCCAGATTTTCTTTGCTGGCCAATGTGGCCAAACCCTTGTTATGGACTTGGTCGAGATAAACATTTGAATCCGATGTGCTGTTCACCGCCACGCGCACGGTGGAAAGATCGGAAGACGTAAGACTTTCACCCGTGTCATTATTTGTTAACACCAATTTAACCCTGTAGTACTGGAACCCGTCCGCGTAGGGCGCGTTATCGATGGTAACTTCCGAAGGCGAATATCCGTCTCCGGTTTCAACGGTCACGCTCGCCGTAACGTCGTAAGGCGGAAGTTCTTGGGCCAGACCGTAAAAACTCAGCCATCCCGTTTGATCGTTCCAACCGTAACCGGTCACGCTTCCTCCGGTTGTATCGGTCAGAACTCTTTCCGTAGTCGAACAAGAGCTCGAACAAGTCCAATCCAGCTGTACCCAGCCGATAATTTGGTTCCACGCGTAACCTGTCCACGTGCCCGTGGTCTGATCCACATTCGGAAGGTAAGTATAATAATCGGCGACACTCATGGAACTCGGCCTCGTCCAATTGAAATCGATCCAACCGACTTGATTGCTCCATACGTAAGAATAAGAATCGTAAAAGTAGCCGTTTGACTTAACGCAGGCTTGATAGGTTTTATAGGTCGCGCCCAAATCCAAATAAACATTCCCGCCCGTGTTCAATTCATCGCTCCCGGAAGTGGGGCTTGTACTGGTGCCGGTAAGATACCCGCAAGGATCGGTCGAAGAAAAACCGTCCCCGGGCGTTCCGGGTGGACTTGCGGCAAAAACCGTCGGCGCAAAAAGCGCGGCAATCAATATGACAAACGGAATCGAAAATAAGATTTTTTTCATCAATATGGCGTGTGGCGCAATTATATCACGCCACCGATTTTATCCAAACCGTTTTTCTTGAACTTTCAGGTTTATCGCGTGCGCGATCGCATGGTGTTCACGGCACATCGGCGCGAGGTAACGGGGATCATGAGTTCGTGATATCGCGAAAATTTGCGTATGGTGGATGTGTTCGGCGGGTTTTTTGCAGGTTGGAATGGAACATTTTGTGCCGAATTCTTTTTCCAAGAGACGATTGATCTGTACCGACATATGCCTTGAATCAGTTTGTTTGACTTCAATTGAATTTTTTTCATCTTCAATCTCTTCTTCGCGTTTGTTAAGCGCGGCCGTGATAATTTCG
>CAYIRB010000044.1:0-8892 GCA_964365765.1 uncultured Candidatus Peribacteria bacterium | reverse complement strand
GTTGATATTCGCCAAAATGCCGTTTTTCATCAAGGCTCCGATAAGGGAGGCCGCGCCGAGCCCGGTTTTTTCCGCCAATTCTTTAACGGAAATATGTTCGGGTATTTCGGTTTGGCTCGACTTAAGCGCAACACCCTCCCTGACGACCTTTTTAGGTCCTTTGCTGATTTTTCCGGCCTTTTGCTTTCTTTGGCTTTTGACGATTTCTTTTTCCTTTTCCACTTCGGATAGTTCTTCATAGACATCCGCAACGTTTTTATCGGTTTTACCCAATAATTCACTCAGAAGAAGCCCCGCGGTTTCATCGTCGTATTCGTCCTCCACATCAAAACCGACCTCGTGCACCTTTTTCTTCAGTTCACCATCGGTAAATCCAAGTTTCGACGCCAATTTTGCATGTGTTACCGCCATTTTCAAAATGTCATAAATAAGCCCCCGAATTTTAGGTTAAATTAAGGTTAAAGTAAAGGAAAAGCTCTAATTCTCCTCTTCCGCTGGCTTTTCGAGAGCAAGTGCCTCTACAGTCCCGCCACTTTCACCGGCGGTGATTTTATAGACATCCTTATCTATCTTTTTAAACTCCTTCGAAGCTTTATTGTAGGTCGAAACCGTGGTGCTCAGGTTTTTCCCCAAAGTTTGCATGTATTCGTCATAAGCCCCGACGTGGCGGCCGAGCTGATCAATGTTTTTCAAAACATCCTTTAGGGATTCTTCCATTTTAAGCGACTTGAGGCCGTGCAAAACTGTCTCCAGATACGCGAAAAACGAAGAAGGGGAAACAATAATCACATGCTTTCTGAACGCGTATTCCATCAGATGATGCACGTTCACGTCCAAAGTCCCCACGCCTTGCGCCAAAAGGCTGTAATAAACTCCTTCGGCCGGTATAAACATGAAGGCGAAATCGCTTGTATTTTCGGAAGGTCGAATATACTTCGAAGTCTCGTCAATTCTATTCTTTACATCCGCCTTAAAAGCCCTCTCCAAGGCCTCGCGTTTATCCTTGTTCTCCTCAACCGTCATAAGATTATACTTTTCCAGTGAGAATTTGGCGTCGACTGGAATAATCGTGTCATTATAAAAAATCACGGCATCCACAATTTCACCGTTTTCAAACTTATACTGCATTTTATACTGTTCGGGGGCGAAGACGTTGGCAAGCAGAGTATCCAGGAAATACTCGCCCAAAATCCCGCGCTGCTTTGGATTTTTTAAAATACTTTCCAGACTCTTCATGCTTTCGGTGAAGCCCAAAACCTGTTTATTCGTTTCGAGCAGCCCCGTTAAATTTTTTGTCACGTCCTTAATAATTACCGCGCTTTGCTCGAATTGCTTCTGAATTTTCGTGGTCGAATCGCTTTGTTGCTGTTTAAGCATTAGGGTTAAAGAATCCAATCGATTCTGCAACTCCTGCCTGTTTTTCCCCTGCGAGTTTTCCACGTCGCGCCGTAAATCGGCGATGGTCTGCAACAACATGTTCATGCCGTCGGAAGGTTTTTGCATTTCTGAAAACTTCTTGTTCATGTAAAGAATCAAGAAGATGACAAGGGCGATAATGGCTGTACCAAGCGCAAAAACGGAGGTCGGCATGTTGACGAATGATTAAGTTGGTGTTATAATTACCCGATGCTCATTGATAATTCGGAATTTAGGAAGGCATTTGCCGAGATTCATTCATTTTTTCAAAGCCATACGTGATCTGAATAAACCTCGGCAATTCTCTCTCTGAATTCCTAGTCATCCGCTTCCGCTTTTTTTGCTTTCGGGGACTTTTTTTTAGGCTTTTCTTCCACAATATCTTTAACTTCCGCGACCTTACTTTCTGCGACGGTTTCGGGCTTTAAAGAAAGTCCGATTCTTTTCTCTTCCAAATTTACTTCGATCACTCGCGCTTCCACAGGCTCTCCGACTTTAAGCACATCTGCCGGATCAGCCGGGTCTCCCGGAATTTCCGAACTGTGAATCAAACCGTTGATTTCATCCGTCAGTTCAACAAAGGCTCCGAATTGAGCGATTCTGGTGATTTTTCCATGAATTTTATCGCCGATCTTATATTTCGCGCTGATTTCCGCCCAAGGATCGGAAGTCAATTGCTTCATGGAAAGAGAAATCTTGTCGCCCTCTATACCGATAATTTTCACCTTGACCTTCTGGCCGAGCTTACCGAAGTCATGCGCGTCCTTAACATGGCCCCAGGCGATTTCGGAAATATGCACAAGTCCCTCAAGACCTTCAAACGCCACGAAAATGCCGAATTTAACGATGCCGCTGATGGTTCCTTCCATCACATCGCCCACATTGAGTGTTCCCAAGGTGTTGTTTCTTTCCGCCGCGAAGGCTTCCTTCTCCGAGAGGATAAGTTTGCCATTTTCTTTATCTATGCTGATAATTTTAACCGTAAATTCGACGCCGATAAGTTTTTGCAATCTGGCCAGAATTTTCGCGCTGTCAGCTCCGTTAACGCGCGGATAGTGAAGCGGCGCCAATTGTGAAACGGGGACGAACCCTTTAATACCATCGATTTCCAGCAGAAGACCGCCCTTGTTGGCTTCATTCGGCCTGACTTTGAACGATGCGTTTTCTTCGTAAGCTTTGATAAACTTCGCCCATGTTTTTTCTTGACTGGCCTTTCTCAAGGATAGCACAACCATACCCTCCTCGTTTTCGGATTCCAAAACGCAGGCGGTGACTTCTTCACCCTGCTTGAGACTTTTGATGGTATCCAGCGTGTCTTTTGTTTCTCTTCCGGTGATTATACCGGTCAAAACACCATTTATATCCACCATGATGGATTTTTTATCCATGCTGATGACTCTTCCGGTGATAAGTTCACCCGGTCTTGGAATCACCAAAGAAGGGGACTCCTCCAAAAGCTCATCCATCGGAACAATAGTAATTTGTGTCATTATTTTATTTGCGCACGGCTTTTAAGTTTAAATGCCTTGCGTCCTTAAGCCCGCGTCTTTATAACAGGAGCAAAGCAATGCGAATCCTACAAGCGAATCAAATACTTGTAAAGCCGATCTTGCCTGTTTTACCTGCAGCGCAAATTTTTCGCGGAAGTTTTGGATTTCAAGCCGCCGCTTTTTCGAGGAGAAATGCCTTTTTTGGTCAACTTGATTTCATCACCGTGTTTGCTTATCTGAATGGTATCGCCGTTCTTGAAGTCGCCGTCCAAGATGCCTTGCGAAAGCGGATCTTCAACCAGAGTTTGGATTTTTCTTCTGACCGGTCTCGCGCCGTATTCCGGATCGGTGCTTAAAGTCGCCAGTAAATTTAATGCATCGTCGATGGGCTCGAGGCGGATTTCCCTATCTTTCAACCTGGTCTGAAGATCTTGAACGTTGATTTTGACAATTTCTTTAATGTTAGCATGTGACAATGGTTTGAAAACGATAATACTGTCCAAGCGATTGATAAACTCCGGTTTCACGTGATTCTTCAGCTCTTTCAACACCTCTTCTTTTTTATGTTCAAAGGCTTGCATGGCCGCGTCCTTTTCAGTGGAATTAAGTGAAAATCCAATGGGAGCCGCACTTTCGGTAAGCTTGCGCGCGCCGATGTTGGAAGTCATAACGATAATTGTGTTTTTGAAGTCGATTTTCCTGCCCTTTCCGTCAGTCAGCACGCCATCCTCAAGAATCTGAAGAAGAATATTCAGGACGTCGGGATGCGCCTTTTCAATTTCGTCAAAAAGTACAACGCTGTAAGGCTTCCTTCTTACGGACTCCGTTAGTTGACCTCCGTCTTCATATCCGACATAGCCGGCTGTTGTACCGGTCAATCTGGAAGTGTTATGGCGTTCCATAAATTCACTCATATCCATTTTAATCAGCGCATCTTCATCGCTGTAAACTTCACGTGCGATTGTCTTCACAAGTTCGGTTTTACCCACACCGGTCGGCCCCATGAAAATAAAGGACGCAATCGGCCTCTTCGCGCTCGCGATACCGGTTCTTGATCTGCGAATCGCGGTGGCTACGGCTTTGACGGCCTCTTCTTGCCCGACAACGCTGTTCGAAAGAGTTTTTTCCAAATCTTTTAATTTATCTATGTCTTCTTTTATCAGTTTCGTAACGGGGACTCCCGTCATTCTTGAAACGACTTGCGCGATTTCCTCCGAGCTTATGCTTCCGCGCATTTCTCTGGGGACTTTAACGTGTTTCGCGTTTTCCATTGCTCCGAGCAACATCAGCTCTTTTTGCCTCAGCGATGCCGCGACTTCGTAATCTTGTCTTCCCACCGCTTCTTCCTTCTGTTTGATCACCCCGCGCAGTTCTTTTTGGAGAGTTTTAATCGTATCGTTGTCTTGCTTTGAATGAATGCTCAAAAGGGAAGAGGCTTCATCCACAAGATCAATCGCCTTATCGGGTAAAAATCTGTCATTCACGTATCTTTTTGAAAGTTTTACCGCGGCTTCAATGGCGTCGTCCGTTATAATAAGGTTGTGGTGGTTCTCAAAAGACTCACGAAGGCCTTTTAGAATCAGCACCGTGTCGTCCTCCGTCGGCTCGTCCACCATTATCGGCTGGAACCTTCTTTCCAGAGCCGCGTCCTCCTCGATGTGTTTCCTGTATTCGTTTGTGGTGGTCGCACCAATGACTTGGACTCTTCCTCTGGATAATGCGGGTTTCAAAATATTGGCGGCGTCCAAACTTCCTTCGGCGCTGCCGGCTCCGATCACCGTATGCAATTCGTCAATAAATAAAATTACGTTTGTTTGACTCGCGGCTTCGTCAATAATTTGTTTGATTCTTTCTTCAAACTCGCCCCTGTATTTTGTTCCGGCCACGACGGTCGCCATTGAGAGGCTCAATACCCTCTTGTCAAGCATCATGCTCGGGACATCCTCACTGGCGATTTTATAAGCCAAACCCTCGATCACCGCGGTTTTTCCGACACCGGGATCTCCTATCATAACGGGGTTGTTTTTGGTTTTTCGCATCAAAATGGCGATGCACCTTTCAATTTCTTTCGCTCTTCCTATGATGGGATCGACTTTTCCGTTTCGTACTTCCTGAACCAAGTCGGTCGTAAAATAATCCAGAGCTGGAGTTTTGGATGACTTGCCGTCCTTATTTTTTTGCGCGGTTTGATAATTCGGCTCCTTATCATTACCGGCGATTACACCCTGCAAACCGTTCAAGAAGAATTCCAAAGGATTCATCATCGGTCCGTTTGGTGCCGGCATTTGATCCGACGAAAGTGGAGTGTTCTTCAAGGAATCGAATGCTCGTAAGATTTCTTTTTTGATTTCATCGGACGAAATCTTCATATTCTCTAAAATTACCGTTGCCGCAGTGTTATCCTGTCCCACCAAGGCGTACAAAAGATGTTCCGTCCCTATAAACGAATGGTTAAACTCGGCCGCGGATTTTACCGCGTCTTCGATAACCTTTTTTGCAAATCCCGAAAGACCGCCCGGATTTTTGCCCGTGCGCGGAACGGTATTGGTTCTACCAACCGTTTTAAGCACCAAGTTCACATTGTCCAAAGAAACTCCGAAATTCTGCAATATGCTTGCCCCCAGTGAATTTTTCTGTGAGAGAATACCAATTAAAAGGTGTTCTGTTCCAACGTAATTCGTCCCCGTTTTCTTTGCCACGTCCTGCGCCACAATAAGGGCTTGCTTCGCCTCTCTCGTAAATTTATTGAATCTATCGTTTTCAGACATATTTTAATGTTGATGAGTCCGACAATGATACCATTTTTTCAAAGACTTTTCACCTATTCCGCTTTGCCTAAACCGATGTTTATTCTGTAATTTCCTCGATGGATTTCGACATTGTTTCCAGCACTCCTTTAAGTTCAATAACCCCACTGAGGACATAATATCTGTCACCGACTTTCACCGTAACTGTCACTTTATCGCCGGAAGCGGCGATGCCAACCGTCCCGCTTTCGGAAAGGTCAAGTCTGATCAAGGCTTCCGAATCGTCTTCAATCGGCACGTTGCTAAAGTCGTAACCGCTGCTACCGCCACTGTAATACCAGCTGGACGGGTATAAAATCTTGAACTTGAAAGGATTACTCTCAAACTCCCTGTAACCAGTTGGAGCGGGAATTGCCAGGGTTTCGGCCGTCGGTTCAACATCGGTTTTCACAACTGTTTCACCCGTGACCTCTCCACCGGTGTTGCTTTCCGCCGGAATAAATCTGAAGGTGGCAATCATATCGTAAAAAACGTTTGTGTATTTAACTTTGTCGCCTTTGTTCGAGTGGGCGTATGAAATTTCGTATAAAGCATCTGCGCGCGGCGCAAAGTAGAATTGATCGCCGTCGGAAGTCTTGTATTTCACGGCGAAAAGCTTATCAACCCCAAAGTAGCTCAATTCGCTCCCGACTCCAACCAACTCGGTATAATTGGCCCTTACGAAATTGCGAATATCATCCGCGCGCGCATCCAGTGAATCGGCCGTGCTTGTCACAAGCTTCGCGCCGGTTTTTAATACTTGAACATTATCCTGAAAATCATCGATTACGCTACCCGTCCCGCTTGCTTCCTGTTTGACCAAAGGTGCCGTGAAAATCACCGAAGATACGCTTTCCTCAATCGTCCAATCGCTCGAGTAAGTCAATTTAAAGCCTATTTTCTCATTACTGTACTCTTTGTTTTCAACCGCGGTACCCTCGACTTTTATTTCGGGAGCATCGCTGATTCTTCTTATTTCAAAAAGCTCTTTGTCCAATTCGTCGTGAGTCGTGACAAGTCCGTAGGCCTCGATTCTTTTGCCGGTGTATTTTGAATCGGACAAATCATATCTTTCCGAATATGCGTAATAAACATCGCCTTCATCGCTCTGAAAGACGTTCGTCACAATTTTGTTCACCCTTATTCCGCCCAAGGATTTCAACTCGCCGTCATAAGTTTGATAATCCCTTCCGGTCGCCTCGCTCAACTCTTGACTCTTGCAACCGAACAGAAACAAAGCGCCAATGAACAGAAGCGCCACCGACATTTTTTTGAATTTCATATAACTTAGATTTTTAAACCCAAGTGATTATACGCCCGTTCGGTCAAAAGTCTACCTCTGGGGGTTCTTTCCAAGAAACCCATTTGTAACAGGAAAGGTTCATAAATCGCTTCCAGAGTTTCTTCCTCCTCGTTGGTGGCGGCGGATAAAGTCGAAAGTCCGACGGGGCCTCCCTTGAATTTTTCAATCATCACCTTCATGATTTTTTTATCGGTGGAATCCAAACCCAATTCATCGACCCCGAGCATTTTTAGGGTTTCATTGACCGAAGAAAGACTTACGCCGTCATGCTCATTCACTTGTGAAAGATCGCGGACCCTTCGTAGCAGTCTGTTCGCAATTCTCGGCGTCCGTCGTGAACAGCTGGCAAGTTTATTGGCCGCCTCGTCGCTTATTTCCAATTGCAGCAGTTTCGCGCTCCTTTTGATAATTTTGCAAATGTCATCTTCCTCATAAAATTCCAACTTGATAACGTTGCCGAATCTCTCGCGCAAAGGCGAGGAAATACTGGACAGCTTTGTCGTGGCTCCGATTAATGTGAAGCGGGGAAGGGATAGTCGTAAACTGCGGGCCGAAGGCCCTTTCCCTATAATTAAGTCCAAACAGAAGTCTTCCATCGCGCTGTATAAAATTTCTTCAACCGCGGGGCGAAGTCTGTGGATTTCATCAATAAAAAGCACGTCGTTCGCCTGAAGATTGCTGAGCAGAGCGGCCAAATCTCCTTGTTTTTCTATCGCGGGCCCGCTGGTAACACGGATCTGTCCCCTCATTTCTCTCGCGATTATGTGGGCCAGCGTGGTTTTTCCCAAGCCGGGGGCTCCGTGGAGTAAAAGGTGTTCCATCGGCTCATCCCTTTTTATCGCGGCCGTCATGAAAATCCTCAAATTTTCTTTCACCTCCTTTTGCCCGATGTAATCGACTATCACTTGGGGCCTGAGCGCGGTTTCATTCAAAAAATTATCTTCCTCGGTGATTTGAGTCTTAAGATTGGCGTTTCCTTTTTGCGCCGGCGCCTTGTTTTCTTCTATCATATGGTGATTATTACTTTAAATCTAGCAAACAATTACGTATAATGCGAATAATTAACCCGCCCGATGGAGACCAGATTCGAATTTAAGGATTTCGCCAAAGTATTTGGGCTTGGCATTTTTCTATATGCATTGTTTGTAATACTTTTCAACCTGTTTTCGCAAGTCACGGACATTTTAAATTCATTGCACCCGACCCTGGCTTTTTCACTTCAATACTTGCTCCAGCTCTTGATCTTATTCATACCGCTTTGGATTTTTTGTTTAAGAAAATATCAAGCCACCGCCTTCGATTTCGGTTTTATGAAAGTCGGAATTTGGAAGTTCACGTCAACCGTTTTGAGCTCTTATATCTTTTATTTTATTTTGACAATCATTATTTCCTCGATACTGTACAAAGAACAAATAGATTTGCCGGGTTACCGTCCCCAGGAATCACACCTGCCATTATTCGGAACCGATATTATCGGAATGCTTGGCGCCACCTTTTTCATAGTGATTGTGGCACCCTTGTTCGAAGAGATTTTTTTCCGCGGTTTTGTTTACAGAGTGCTTGTGAAAACTTGGAGTGTCGGGTTCGGCTCTTTCATGTCGGCGATTTTATTCGCGCTCTTTCATTTTGAATTCCAAAGCTTTATCCCGCTTTTTATTTTGGGACTGATATTGAATTACAATTATCAAAGGACTTCATCTTTGTGGACGGCGATAGGCTTCCATGCCCTGAACAACGGAGTCGCCTTCTCTCTGGAAGTATTATTGTACTACAATCCCGGGCTTTTAAATGAGCTTGTAAATCCACTCGGATTATTCTAAAAGTAAATGGCGACCCGCCCTGGTAGCTCAGTGGATAGAGCAGCAGCCTTCTAAGCTGTTGGCCGCAGGTTCGATTC
>CAYIRB010000043.1:0-9394 GCA_964365765.1 uncultured Candidatus Peribacteria bacterium | reverse complement strand
CAGGCGTTGTTCGGGCTCGGCGCCTCTGACTGAAAGAGTTGCTTCTTCCTGTTCGGTGCGCGGTGTCAAATTTTGCATTCCGCTGTTGATTTGAATCAAACAAGTCGAACAAATGCCATTCTCACAACCGAAAGGAATTCCTAAATTATTTTGCATGGCGGCTTCCCTGAGTTTTGAACCGGCGGGACATTCCGCGCTTACTCCCAAACTTTTGTTCGTGATTTTTGGCATATATTATAAGTAGGACTGAATTATAGGATCAATATCGATATTATCAATGGAATGTTCGGCAAGCGGTTTTTCCACAATCATCGGGAGTTCATCTTCGTAAGTCGGGCGGGTTTCTTTGTAATATACGCCTACGGGAATTTTGTCCCCCCATTCTTCGGTCAATTTGAAAGCCGCGATTCTGTCGGTCGGATTTTCCGCGTCCAGTTTATGAATCCTTTGCTGGTACCATTGGTATGTGTTGATTTTGTTGAAAGTAACGCAGGGTTGCAACACGTCTATCAGTGCGAAGCCCTTATGTTGAATGCCTTCAATTATCAATTGTTTAAGATACATAATGTCACCGGCGTATCCGCGAGCAAGAAAAGTCGCGCCGGACGAAAGCGCTATGGAAAGCGGTCGAATCGGGACTTCAATCACGCCCTCCGGCGTGGATTTTGTCTTGAATCCGTGTTCGCTGGTGGGCGAAGTTTGCCCCTTGGTAAGGCCGTACACTTGGTTGTTTTGCACAATATACGTGATGTTGAAATTTCTGCGCGCCGCGTGCACCAAATGCGCCATTCCGATTCCATACCCGTCGCCGTCACCGCCGATGACGATAATATTCATTTTGTGATTCGCGATTTTCATGGCGGTCGCCACCGGCAGAGCGCGTCCGTGAATCGAATGAAAGCCGTACACCTTCACCAAATGCGGTGCCTGCGAACCGCAACCGATTCCGGAAACTATCATTGTTTCCTCCGGATTGATTTTGAGTTCGAACAGCGCTTGTTTCAAGGCGACCAGAATTCCAAAGTCGCCGCAACCCGGACACCAATTGCATTTGGAACCCGTATCCAAATCCGACAATAATTTTAAATTGTTTGACATATTTTTTCTAAAATTTGAGCGGGATGAAAAGGCCGGCCGTCGTAACGTAAAAATTTATCTTGAATTATTATACCCGTGTATTGAGCTATCACGCCCGCCATTTGCGCCTCTGAATTTGTTTCGACCATCAAGATTTTTTTCGACTTCTTTAGAACTTCCGCGACTTCTTCCGCGGGGAAGGGAAGCACGCATTTGATTTGAAGAAAATTCACCTTTTTTTCTTGTGCCAAGGCCAAGTCAATCGCCTCAATAATCGGCCCTTTGGTCGAACCCCAGCTCACGATTGTCAGATCCGCGTCAGCGGATCCATATATTCCGATCACATCATTTTTTGTGAGCGATTCTTTTTTTAGCGCGAGCAATTTTTTCGCGCGTTTATCCACCATTTTTATTCTGTTTTCACCACTTTCGTCCAAGTCGCCGTCTTCTTTGTGTTCGTCCGTCGAAACGGCATAAATACAATTCGGAGTTCCCGGAAGGGCACGGGGGGAAACACCGTTTTCCGTAAATTCAAAACGTTTGTATTCTCCATCAGCCATTTTTTCCGCTTCTTTTTTCGCGATCAAAAGACCGCGGTCGACTTTGTAATTTTTATGTTCGAAGGGAGCCGTTGTCATGACGGATTCGCCGATGTATTTGTCGGTCAAAATCATGCATAGCATTTGATATTTTTCCGCCAAATTAAAGGCCTTCAATGTCATGTAAAAACATTCGTCGATGTCGCCGGGCGCGAAAAGCGCGCGCGGAAATTCGCCTTGCGATGCGTGCATGACAAAGCGCAAATCGGCTTGATCCGTCCAAGTCGGCAATCCGGTGGAAGGCCCCGGTCGCATTCCTTCGACAACAACGAGAGGCGTCTCGGTTATGCCGGCCATTCCAAGCGCTTCCGTCATCAAAGCGAAGCCGCCTCCGGAGGTTGCCGTCATCGCTCGAACACCCATGTGCGCCGCGCCGATAGCCATGTTCACAGCCGCGATCTCATCTTCGGTATGTTTCATTACAATCCCGTATTTCACGCCGTACTTCGCCACGTTCAACATCACGGAAGTCACCGGCGTCATCGGATAAGCCGCCATAAATTTAAGCCCCGCTTTTATCGCGCCTATGGCAATCGCTTCATTTCCGGACAAAACAATTCTCTTCGGCGCGTGGGATAGCGCGCCTGCGGCGCGTGTTATTCCATCCGGCAATTTTACTTTTCCGCCAAAATTTTGCGCGGCGAAATCATAGCCAGCTCGCGCGACCTTAATGTTGTAATCCACAACCTCTTGCCCCTTTCTCGCGAAAGTATCGGCCAGTACTTTTTCAACGTAAGAAAAATCGTAATTCATCATGCCGAATGAAGCTCCCAAAGCCACGGTGTTTCTCATCAATATCTGCGCGTTCAGCTCCTTCGTGATTTTCGCGAAGGGCACGGACGCGAATATAACATCGTTGCGCGCCGAAGGGTCGATTTGCACGGATTCGCCATCGTAAATAATCACGCCGCCAGGGTTCATTTCCATCACATGCAGGTCGATTGTTTCTTTGTTCAAAGCCAAGAGCATATCGATTTTGTCACTGTGCGAATACACCGGTTGACCGCCGACGCGCACCATCGCGATATTATGTCCGCCTCGAATCAATGACGGATATTCCACGTAGCCAAAAACGTAAAGACCGCTTTGCGTGCAGACGCGCGAAAACATTTGTCCCATCGTGGTGATTCCGTATCCGGCCTCACCGCCCACCATCCATGTGAAATGATTGTGCTTGTTTCTTGTCATATTTGAGAACCCATTATATCAGATTCCTTTTATTTTGGGATAGCAACCTTATGGCTTCGGGGTAATACTTCTTTTCAAGCGCTTGAACTTTTTCTTTCAGCGTCTCGGGTGTTTCACCCTCCGCCACCGCAACTTTTTTCTGAATCAAAATCGCTCCGCCATCGACATCATCGGTCACGTAATGAATGGTCATGCCGCTTTCTTTGTCGCCGTTTTTTATAACCGCCTCATGCACGTTTTTCCCGTAAAATCCTTTCCCACCGTATTTTGGCAAGAGTGCCGGATGCACATTTATGATTTTTCCCGCGTATTTTTTTATAAATGAAGGACTCAAAATCCGCATATAACCGATCGAACAAACTAAATCGACGTCACCCACTTGCGAAGCAAGTTCCTTATCGAATTCTTCACGGCTTTTTCCATCGGGATCGACAAAAACCGCCTTCACACCCGCCATTTTCGCTTTTTCCAGCGCTCCGCAGTCTTTCACGTTGCTGTAAACTCCGGAAATTTCCACATTTTCCAGCTCACACGCCGCCATTTCGTCCAAAATAGCCTGTAAATCCGTGCCGCGAGTGGATGCCAAAATTGCTACTTTATAAGTCATAAATATCTTTTCTGTGTTTAATTCTTAATATTGTTAGAATTTGGATATTACCAGAATTATCAATTTGAAAAATAGCTCTGTAATCACCAATTCTAAATCGATAATGTTTCTCAGTGCCAAAGTTTTTCAAAGCCTTGCAAAATGGACTTATATTATTTTGGGTAGAGAAAAAATGGATTTTCCCAATTATTCGCTGTGCCACGCTTTTTTCAAGAGAGTGAAGATCTGCTCTTGCATCGGGTGAATAGATGACCTTATACATACTAAATCAAGCCAAATTCTTTCATTATTTCCTCCTGAGAATATACCCTGCCAGCTCTAACATCTGCCTCCGCCGCCTCTAATTCAGCAGATAATCTTTCGATTGCAAATTTTTTTTCATCAATAGGTGTAAGCTCAAAAACAGGTATATTTTTTCGTAACACGATATATTTCACTCCTTTTTTAGATTTCTTGGCATAACTTGCCATGTTATCTCTGAAATCTTTCATTCCTACAAATTTAGTTACCATATGAGTTTTTAGAGTGCTTTAAGTGTACATCATAAATTCAAATATTACAATTCTTTATTATTATTCAATGTCGTCATCATCCACCACATCTTCAACATCCGCTTGAATGCCACGCTGTTCCCTCTCAACTCTGGCTGCGTACCTTTTCCTGAGCGACTCCTCACGCTCGTCCGGATTCTCAAGGCCGGACAGATAACCCATATATGTCAAAGTTTTCGTCGGGTGTTTCGGCAAGGCGGACGGCTCAATTCCCGAACCGAGGCCGGTCGTATCCAACTTCATATATACATCTCTATGAAAGACAAGATGCAGGACGCGGAGCTTTTTAGCGCTTCCCTTTGGATATTTTTTTACGGTGATGATAATTCTTTCGCCATCTTCCTTGATTTCAACCTCGTCCGCGAATTTGGTCGTAAAAAGGTTGATACCGCCGATACCCAATTGGTCGATGACCAACCTGACTTTACCCCAACATTCTTTTGGAGAAAGTTCGGGGTCGATCGCCGCCAATTGCTCCGCGAAACTGTCAAAGAGAGTGTTTTTTTGTCTGTCAGGAGAGTCTCTCATAAAATTCAAGGTTAATTAATTACTTCGAGCAAGGGTTGCTTCCCAACTTGATCAGACCCATTTTCTCCGCGATTTTTTGACCTGTTGGGGTCACGGCCAGACCGCCCAATGCGGTTTCACGGATTTTCGGGTTCATCATGTCGCCGATCGCGCGCATAGCGGAAACAACTTCGTCGAAGGGAACGAAACTTTCAATTCCCATGCAAGCCATGTCCGCCGCCGCCATGCTGAACACGGCGCCGATTCCGTTTCGTTTGATGCAAGGCACTTCCACAAGTCCGCCTATCGGGTCACAGGCGAGCCCGAGCATATTTTTCAAAGCCAATGAACTCGCGTGCAGTGACGTTTCCGGACTTCTGCCGCGCACTTCGGTCAATGCCGCCGCCGCCATTGCGGTGGCGCTACCCACTTCCGCCTGGCAACCTCCGGCCGCGCCGGACAGTGTCGCGGTGTTCGCTATAATTATTCCCACTCCGGATGCCGTAAGCATCATTTCTATCATCTGCTCGCGGGTCAATTTTAGCTTTTTACGAGCCGCGTACATTACTCCGGGTAAAACGCCGGCCGCTCCCGCAGTCGGGAAGGCCAAAATCACACCCATTCTCGCGTTGTTTTCCCCTGTCGCGATAGCGCCGAGCATTCCCATCACGGCGATTTCATCCAAAAGCATTTCTTTCTCGATTTTTTTCCAATTTTTCAAAGCTTTCACCAAAAGCGGTGTGGACTTTCCAACCATTCCGCTCGGTGAAACTTCCGGATTTTTCACCGCCGCGTCAATGCCTTTGAAGATAATTTTCATCCTGTCGTCCAATTTTTTATAAATCTCTTCTTTGCTGTTTCCGGACATCTGAATTTCATAATTCAGCACGACTTCCCAGATAGACATTTTATGCTCTCGGCATCTGTCGAGTAGTTCCTGCGCATTTCTGAAAATATATGAAGAAGCCATATTATTGTGCGATTTTAGATAATGAACGGACGAAAATAATTCCTTCCTCTTTTTCAAGTTCGAGAATTTCATTGAGAGTCAGGGATTTATCTATGCTTAAAACACTCAAAACTTTATTTTCCCCGGCCAAGTATGAACTTTGCATGTTGACGATTCGAATTCCGCGATTTCCCACAAATGAAGTCGTTTTCGCCAGCATCCCGGGCAGATTTTCATTTTCCACCACCAGAGTAAAGTACTGTTCGGCGCTTGAACCGGTCAAATAAATATCGAAACCGTCTATTTGATTGATTTCAATATTTCCTCCGCCGATGGAAGATCCTATCAAAACCATCTTTCGCTCATCATTTTCCAGAGTAATCTTGACCGAATTCGGATGATATCCGCTTCCCAAATCACCCGGCTCAAATTCATATTTCAGTCCTTTTTTATCCGCGATATCAAAGGCGAATTTGATTCTCTCATCATTAGGAGAAAACTTCATCACTCCGGCGAGCAAGGCCTTATCCGTCGAATGGCCTTTATAAACCTCGCCGAATGAACCGTGCAGGAAGAAATGAACTTTGGTCGGAGTCGCGTCAAAAATAGCCCTGGCAAACTGCCCGATTCTCGCGGCACCGGCAGTGTGCGAACTCGATGGTCCCACCATCACCGGCCCCGCAATATCGAAGACTGAAAAGCTTGTCATATCGGGTATAAATCGACCAAATTATAACGATCAATTCAAAAAAGTCCAGTATAAAGCCAAGAAAGCCACTCCTGTGATAATGCTATCGCACAATGATTTTCCTTACTCGTCCAGACAAGAAACTTGCATATAAATTAATGCGAGTTATAATGACATGATTTCAATCAAACAAAAACAAATTTAATTGAAATCCGAACATTGAAAACCAAAACAAAAACCCCGCCTCGGCGGGGCCAACGCCCACAAAGCGTTTGGGAAGCGTTTGAGCCCGAAAAAAGGCTCGAAAATTTTCTTCTCGCTTTGTGATGGAGCTCCTGACGGGAGTTCCCAAGAGAGCAAGACTCTCACCCTCCACCCTGTGGACTGCGTTCCGTCTCCCTGACTTCGGTTATAGCGGCCAGCTCCACGCCCAGAGTAGCCCCGGTCCGGCCCTAAAGTCGACCAAAACAAGGCAGAAAAAACAAAAACAGAATGAGTTAGTCGCCATTCACGAAATCGACTCTTCTCCCATAATCGACTGATTGGATTGCTTTAATCCTCTACAGCCGGGAATAAGGGTCGATTTTTATGTGTCTGAATTGTTGTTTGACTTGAATAAAAAATCGACATACAATTCAGGAGCTTTCAAGATTCTCTTGCGACCCTGCCAGAAATGGCAGGGAATATTTTTTTATAGATAAAGTCGTACAAATCCCTCTTTGACTTTTTTATATTCCAAATCATCCAATCTGCCGAGTTTTGAATAAAGTCGTCTATAATCAATTGCTCTCACTTGATGCAAACAAGCAATCTGCTCCATGCCTTTCAGATTACAACTCACATACCAACTTCCGAGTCTAAACCTACTGGTTAGAGGAATGACAAAATAAAACCCGTTTGATAATTTTTTAAAAATAATAACAGGTCTTGTAAACTGATTACTCTTTCCATCAATTTCAAAACCAATATTTTCGCCTAAACTGGCCCACCATACTTGACCTTCGGAAACATACGGCGCTTGTTGCAGTGATAAATGCAGTTTTTCTTTCAAACCAATCCATTCCAGAAATCTTTTTACGCGCATATTGTAAAATTAGGATAAACAAAATCATACAACAGCAACCTACAAAAAGTCCTGAATAAAAGCTTAATTTTTCCTGAATTTTCAATCGTCGGTCAAAATGTAACCCCCATATACAACATATCCTCGATTCTCAATAATTGATTGTACTTCGCGATTCTGTCGCTTCTTGAAGCCGAGCCGGTTTTGATTTGGTCGATTTCCCAAGCGACTGCCAAATCGGCGATTATCGGGTCTTCCGTTTCGCCGCTCCTGTGAGAAATCACGCATTTGAAATTTGCGGCCTTAGCCATGTCCACGGCATCCTTGGCTTCCGTAAGCGTTCCGATTTGGTTAACTTTTATCAAAATCGCGTTGCAAGCTTTTTCATCTATCGCGCGTTGCAGAAATTTCACGTTCGTAACCAAAAGATCATCTCCCACCAATTGAATTTTCGACCCCAATTTCGCGGTTAATTTTTTCCAACCTTCCCAGTCGCGTTCGGCAAGTCCGTCTTCAAGGGAAACAATCGGATACTTCGAGATCCATGCTTCCCACAAAGCAATCATTTCATCGGATGTCTTTACGCCGCCGCCGCTTTTCTTGAAATTATATTGCCCGCCGTCCCACAATTCGCTGGCCGCCGGATCCAAACAAATGGAAATATCCTTCCCCGGAACATAACCCGCCGCTTCGATCGCCTTGATTAAAAACTCCAAAGGTTCTTCGTTCGACTTGAAATTCGGCGCGAAACCACCCTCATCACCAACGCTCGTCGAATGACCGGATTCCTTGAGCAGTTTTTTCAGCGCGTGAAAAGTTTCCACTCCGTAACGCAATGCTTCTCTGAAATTCGGCGCACCTTCAGGAAAAATCATGAACTCTTGAAAATCAACGTTGCTGTCCGCGTGGGCGCCGCCGTTCAGAACATTCATCATCGGGGTTGGCAGGATTTTCGCGTTCGGATTCAAATATTTCCAAAGCATTACTCCTTCCTCATCCGCGCCCGCCCGCGCGCAAGCCATCGAAACGGCCAAAATCGCGTTGGCCCCCAGGCGGCTTTTATCGGGAGTCCCGTCCAGAGCTATCATTTTATTATCCAAGGAGCTTTGCTCCCGCACATCCATGCCGACAATCGATCCGGCAATTTCACCGTTCACATTCGCAACCGCTTTCAAAACTCCTTTTCCTCCATATCTTTTATCTCCGTCGCGAAGCTCACAGGCCTCGTTTTCCCCTGTTGAGGCTCCGCTCGGCACCATAGCCCGCCCGAATCCCTTTTCGGTCGTCACTTCCGCCTCAATGGTGGGATTTCCTCTGGAATCGAGCACCTCCCGCGCATGTATTTTCGTAATATTGCTCATCATGATAGTGTTAGACGTCAGAATCATACTTGAATTTAGGGAATGGTAAAATTTTTTTTCGAAACGGTAATTTCAGGAAGAAGATACGAGGATCATGTATCCGAGTATCTTTGATCCCCGTTGAGAAAAAGAAATTTAGCATTCCCTAAACGACCAAGCTTTGTTAGAATGCCGGTCGATTTAATTAATGTTATGGAAATCAGTTGGCACGGCAAATCATCTTTCACAATCAAGGGTTCGAACGCCACAATCGCATTGGATCCTTTAAACGACAGCGTAAAAGCCGATATTGTCATGGAATCGAAACAAGAAAATGACCCTAAAGTAAAAGACGCGAAGCTTTTGAACATTCCGGGAGAGTTTGAAGTTTCCGGTGTTTCGATCGAGTCGATTCCAAGCGCGGTGCCCGGTGCAAAACCCATTAACATTTTTTCTTTTACCATGGACGGCATTCGAGTTTGCTCCATGGGGGCGCTTTCGGACGATCTGAGCGAAGCGACTTTTGAAACCATCGGCGACGTTGATGTTTTACTGATTCCGGTCGGATCGAAAGATGTTTTAAGCGCGAAACAAGCCCAAATTATCGTGGAAGAAGTTGATCCCAGAATAGTTATTCCTTCCTGCTACGACGGCGCGCCCTCCGAATTTCTGAAAATCATGGGAAAGACGGACTCGCGTCAGGCCGATAAATTCTCCGTCAAATCCCGAAGCGAACTGCCCGGGGAAAAGACGGAATTGGTTCTGCTTAATATTGTCTGATCAAGCTGATGACCACGCCTTGAACTTCAAGGTATTCGCTGGCCT
>CAYIRB010000042.1:0-9417 GCA_964365765.1 uncultured Candidatus Peribacteria bacterium | reverse complement strand
GGATGCGATTACCGGTGACGTTACAATCGACGGTACAACCGCACCGGACTATCAGACAGGCGCGGATGTTTTGATACTTGGTACAAGCTCCATCGACTGTATGGTATTCGGAAGCGGAAGCGCGGGTACGATAAAATCCGTGGACTTTTCCACATGCCGAAAAGGCGTGCAAGTATTGGACGGAGCGAGCGGAGTAAATCTCGGAGTTTCCGGATCACCCGGATTGAGCATCAACGGAGGTACTACCGGAATATCGATAGAGGGCGGTACCACTATAAACGTTTATAACGACACCATCGGAACGACGGCCGCAAACACAACGGGTATTAATATTACGGGCGGTACAACCATTAACATCGGAGGTGGCGCCGGCGGACAGGAAAATATCATTGTGAACAACGGCGCCGATGGTATTGATGTTGGGGCAAGTACGGGCGTGACCATCGCCGGTAACTATATAGGTGTCGATGGCACAAGCGGTAATCCATCGGGAAATCTCGCAGCCGGTATTCAAATAAACAGCGCGAGCGCCACCAATATCCTGATCGGCGGTACGGAAACAACTCAAAGAAACTATATTTCGGCAAACCAAAACGGAATTGTAATAATCAATAACGGAAACGCCGTTAGCGTGAAAAACAACTATATAGGTGTTTCTTCCACCGGTTTCGACGTTGGTAATACCATAGATGGTATATCCGTATCCTCGGGAAGCAACATCATAGGAGCTACAAGCGCGGGAAACGTGATCTCGGGTAACGGCTTCGCGGGAGTTCATGTGGTAAGTTCATCAGCGGTAAGCAATACAATCGCGTCCAACTACATCGGTCTGGACGGTACCGGTAATACGGCCGTACCGAATTCCAGCAGCGGTGTATTTATTGAAAGCTCCGCGACAACAACGACCGTCTCAAATAACTATATATCGGGTAACGGCGGAGCCGGAATCGCCATAGCATCAGACGCGACCGGTACAACCTATATATATGGAAACACTATCGGTCTCGGCGTGGACGGGACAACGGCTCTCGGTAATGCCACACAAGGTATTGATGCGAACGCCACTGTGGTTGTGGGCGACGCAAGCGATGACACGAAAAAAAATACAATAGCCTCCAATATGGCGGCGGGAATAAGAATTTTTAGCGGAAACGCGCTGAGTTCGGTGATCGTAAACAATTACATCGGTACGACTTCCGTCGGCTTGGAAAGAGGTAACTTGATCGGTGTGGAATTGGGGAACGGCGCCACACTGGCGACCATTGGCTCCGAAACGGGTTCCGTACAAGAAATCGATTACAATACCAACCTGGGTATATCGGTGGACGGAAACACGACCAATTTCAATAAAATTTCAAAAAACAACTTCTTGGGAAACGGCGTTGCGCCCATCAGCAACACAAACGCCTCAAACTCGGCCCTGAGTACGGCGGTTTTCGGCATCATCACAGCGGATACGTCCGGATCATCCGGTACCAGCGTGGTGGTTTCAGCCGGTAGCGAAATGTTCATGCTATCCGGTACCGGAAGCAATGCCTATTGGGTTGGAACGGGATCGGTCGCGGCGGATTCAACCTGGGATATGGGAGTCGCGATAAGTAATTCAAACAACTATTGGCACTACATCGTAGATACATCGAATAATACATCGGCCACTTCCGCGACCGGTGTGATTACGGCGGACAATACCGCTCCATCGGCTCCGGTGCTTACATCAAGCACCGGAACGGTGACATCGGCTTCATATACGCTCACGGGAACAAAAGACAAGTACACAACCGTGCATAACGCCGACGCGTCAATAGTGACAATAGATAACACCACATCATGGACCAGCTCGACTTCCCTTGTGGAAGGCGTGAATACGTTGACAATTTCATCACACGACTACTCGGACAACGTATCATCCACGGGTACATATACCGTAACTCTTGATACTTTGGCCCCGTCACAGCCGGTAATATCCTACAATCCCTACACGGCGACCAACCCGACAACAATCACCGGTACCACCGAGGCATCGGCTTTGATTTACGTAAATGACGTTTACACGACCACCGCCGATTCCGTCGGCGCATTTACGCTGGTCTTGGTCACTTCTGCCAACTCAACCACATATAATATCAACGCAATCGACGCAACCGCGCACGCGTCCGGCTATACAACCGTGATAATTTCAAAAACCTCTGGTTCCTCAAGCGGAGGACCTACAACAACTGGAAATTCAAGCGCAAGCAACAATCAAGGGGAAAGCATGGCTGGCGAATCGGAACCCGAACCGGAACCGGACACAACAAGCACTAGCGAAACAGCTGAACCTGAACCAGAACCGGAACAAGAAACAAACGTAAGAAGTGAAACAACGGTAGTCACCACTCCGACTCCGACACAAACGGCCGTTACGGAAACTGCGGTACAACCTTACACATATGTAAATTTATATCCGAAAGAAACACAAACAAGCGTGGAAGAAGTGGTGGAAACAACCGCAACCGAGATCACACCTGAAGCACCCACTGTGGCGCCGGTTATGAATGAAAGCATTTTATCCGCTTCATTCATGGAAATATCCGGCTCGACGGACGGTCTGCCAGACTGGTGGAAGACCGAAAACTTCGGCAATGCCGATGTAACTCTTACGGAAGATGCCGATACGGACGGTGACGGAGTGAACGATGCGCAAGAATTCTTATACGGAACAAATCCAAAATCGGACGACTCCGACTACGACGGGCTTGCCGACTCGATTGAAATCAATCAAGGGCTTAATCCGGCCGCGTACGACACGGACGGTGACGGAATCCCCGACGATGAGGAAAAAACCGGAGAAGCAACCGTATATGCTCCGGCAAGTGTTTCTGAAACGGTTATGGAAGAATACATAGCGGATAATAACATTCGGCTCGATATCGCCTCAAACGAAACTTTGGGTGAAATCGACTCGGACAGCGACGGTATTTCGGACGAACAGGAACTGGGCTTGGGCTCGAATCCGACTTCGGACGACTCGGACTCGGACGGTTTGACGGACGGACAGGAAGTCCTTTTATATGACTCCAATCCGGTAAAAGCGTCTAAAGTCGCGCCCGTATCCATCGCCAACGTTAAAAAGGGTCAAGTGAACGCGACGGGTAAACAATACTTATTGGGCGCCACAACCAGCCCGAACACCGACATTGAAATCGTCGCCATAGACGAATTCGGCAATGAAGTTGTAATCGCAAAGACGCAAACCGACGCGAAGGGATTCTATTCGACGCTGACTTCAAAAGTCGATGAGGGCACATACACGCTTATCGCGGTGATGAAAAAGAGCGGCAAAACCTTAAACATCTCCCACCCCGCCGAACTTAAGGTTTCAAACGAGGTAACAGTCAGTCCGCCGGAAGTGAAAATCGACATGTCAAACGGCAAGCCGGTGATTCAAGGGTTAGCGATATCAAGCGATTCATCCGTTGTGGCGGTCTGGCGCAGTCTTGTGCTTACAAGCACGATAGTGGCCGATCAAAACTTTAAATTGCAAGCTCCGGAAGGATTGGAAGCCGGAAAACACAGTGCCACGGTTTACTCCGTAAACACCAAAGACAATTCCCACAGCGCGCCCGTGCAAATTGACTTTACAATTTCGACAACGGGTTTCGCCACCGGTACGACAAAGGGAGTCTCACCACTTATTACAATCGGCGGTAGCACATTGATTCTCCTTTCATTGATATCTCTTGCCATCTACAAAAGAAGGAAGAACAATGGAGTCGGTCAAAATCAATAACAATGAGAAGGACAAAAATCCTTGCCACCATCGGTCCGGCAACCGAGGATATAAGTTCGTTGAGACGTCTCGTTGAATCCGGAATGAACATAGCGAGGCTTAACTGTTCGCACGGCACGGAGGAACAATTCACCAAGATCGTTTCGAATATCCGAACAATCGAGAAAGAAAGCGGGAAAATAATCAGCATACTCGGAGACCTGCAAGGACCAAAAATTCGGCTTGGCAAAATTGAGGGAGGCAAGCTCTTGGTGGCAAGTGGCGAACAAATTATTTTCTCAACAAAAGAAGGTGAAGCGGGAACCATACATATCCCCTACCCCGACTTGCACAAAATAGTAAAAGCGGGCGAACCGCTCCTTATTGAAGACGGCCTAATCCGAACAAAAATTTTGTCCGTGCACGGAAATCACATAAAGGCGAGGGTGACGGCGGGCGGCTATCTTAAAAACTTCAAGGGCGTAAATTTGCCTGAAACAATATTGCCGCATTCCGCGACTCTGACTCCAAAGGATAAAAAAGATTTGCGGATGCTTCTGAAACTGGGCGCGGACGCAATCGCACTTTCATTTGTCGAAAGCGCGGACGACGTGCAAAGACTGCGGGCGGAAATCACACGAGCAAATCGAGCGATGCCGATGATTATTTCCAAAATCGAGCGAAAAAAAGCACTGAAAAATATAAAAGAAATAATCGAGGTGTCGGACGCGATTATGGTGGCCAGAGGCGACCTTGGTATTGAAACAAAAGCTGAGCGTGTCCCCGTTGAACAAAAACGCATTATCGCCTTATCAAGAAAGAGCGGGAAACCGGTAATCGTAGCGACTCAAATACTGCAGTCAATGATAAGTAGTCCGATTGCCACGAGAGCGGAAGTCAGCGATGCCGCCAACGCCATTTTTGACCACGCGGACGCATTTATGCTTTCAAACGAAACCGCGGTCGGCGACTACCCATATAGAGCCGTGGGCACGCTTGCCCGCATCGCCCGAATTACCGAGGAAGCGATCTTCAAAGACAAAGAACTCTCCCCCGTTCCGTCAAACGTCAACTCAATGCGTGATGACGAAACTATGGCCTTAAACGCCTGCTATATAGCGGAGAAAATAAAAGCGCGGGCAATTATCATTTTAAGCAAAAAAGGTTTCACGGCCAGAACCGTACTGAAACACAGACCCAAGACGCCGGTGATCGTCATCACACCTTCGATTCATACGGCAAGAGAACTGAATTTCCTTTGGGGTATCGAAAAAATAGTGGTGAAAGACGAAGCCATGAAATCCGAAAAAGCCTTGAAATTCCTGAAAGGCAAGGGATATATAAAAAGCGGACAAGAAGTCATATTTATTAAACTGTCGGACGAAAAACGCTCGCTTGTTCAAATGAGCGCCTGATTGTATGATTGCCCCATGCGCATACTGGGAATCGATCCGGGTCTCAACATCACGGGTTTTGCCTTACTCGAGTCTTCCCCGACAAAAAAAGAACTTCTGAGTTATGGAGTGATTCGCACCGCGCCAAAAACCGAAAAAAGCGCGCGTCTCAAGGAAATTTACTATGATTTAAAAGCTATTATTGCACGCGGGAAGCCGGATATCTGCTCCATTGAACAAATTTTTTTCTCAAAGAACGTGAGTACCGCCATCAGCGTTTCCGAGGCCAGAGGCGTCGTCATTTTGGCTTTAAACGAAAGCGGCGTTCCTTTTCATGAATACACGCCAAGCGAAATGAAAAGAGCGCTTACCGGCAACGGGCGGGCGGATAAAAAAGCGATTCAAAAAATGCTGATGTTGGAGCTTAAACTGAAGGAAATTCCAAAACCTGACGACGCCGCCGACGCGCTTAGCCTTGCGTTGGCGCTCTCCGCCGAATTAAGATATCACCAACACATAAAAAATATCCGTGAAAAATAATTACACACAAATCGGAATTGTCGCTCTAAGCACTTTCCTTCTGACAGGAATGTTTGTTTTATTCGCGAAAGGCGCCGTGCAGTTTGGAGAAACCGATCTCTTGATGTCACAGACGCCGACGGAATCACGAACACCGGCTCCCGTGAATTTCGATACAAGAATTTCAAAGGGTGACAGCTTGATGAACTCCGAATACTACAGTCTGGCCGCGTCGGAATACTCATTCGCAATCAATCTTAAACCGGATAGCGCGGAGGCTTATTTGAAACTCGGGAAGGCCTACATGGCCCTGAACGAGTACGGCAAATCCATTGAAGAATTCAAAAAAGCATCCGAACTCGACTCTCTTAATCTCATATACATGAGCATGTATGGTGAAGCCTTAATAAAAAACGGGCAATTTAAGGAAGCGCAAAGCGTATTCGACGGATTCACAAAAGAAACGCAGGAAGGCAAATATTTCGCCGCACTCTTGGACTCATATTCGGGAAGATTCGACGACGCAAAAAAGAAACTTGAAAAAGCCCGATCACTCAGCGGAACAATTCCGGCGACTTATATAAACAGAATCACGAACGCTTATGCCGTGCAAGACGGCCAAACGGTTTATCTAAAAGCTTTACTGACGCAGGCATTCATCGACGTTAAACAATTTCAACTGGCAAAAGGATTGGCTTTGGATATTTTGGGAGCGAAGAGCGACTACAGAGACGTGTGGATTATGCTCGGTTACGCGCAATTGAAAACCGAATCTTATACGGATGCTGAAGAGTCGTTTAAACAAGCGAAAAAACTGGATGCGATAAAACCGGAAACTCATTATTTTTTGGGTGTCGCACTCTACTTTGAAAAGAAATATGAAGAAGCCGTAAACGAATTCGAACTGGCCGTGCTCTACGGTTTTAAACCCGAGAACGAAGCCTACAGAAAAATCGCCGAGAGCCAGCTTTTCCTCGAAAAATACGAGGAATCCCTTGAGGCTTACGAACATTTGGTGAAAATCGACATCGGGAACGTGGACGTGTTCGTGAGGCCGATTTGGATAGCCATCACGTACATAAAAGACTTGGACAGAGCTTTAAGTCTGGCCGAACTGGCGGTGGGAACTTTCCCGAACGAAGCCATGAGCCACAATTTGATGGCCTGGGTCTACATTGAAAAAAACGACTTGGACGCGGCGGATAAAGAAATTAAAAACGCATTTTCGGTCGATCCGAATTTTGCCGAGGCACACTACAACGCGGGCCGACTTCGGGAAAAACAAGGCAACATTGACGGAGCAAAATGGGAATACAAAAAAGCATATGAACTTTCCCAATCCGGCGACTCCATAAGCGCATTGGCGTCGGAAAGATATAACGCCTTAATTCAGGGAAATGAATAATTTCTTCACAGTTTACGCGATTCTGATCGGGCTGATCGCGGGGAGTTTTTTCGGCATGCTGATTCCGCGCCTGCATCACAATGAAAAAGGCATTGTTTTCGGCCGCTCTCATTGCCCGAAATGCAAACACGCGCTGGGCGCATGGAACTTGATTCCGATTCTCAGTTTTATTATGCAAAAAGGGCGTTGCGCTTTCTGTCACAAAAAAATATCCGCGCTATATCCTTTAATCGAATTGAGCACGGCGCTGTGCTTCGGCGCGCTATACATGAAATTTCAACAATGGGATATTTGGTTACTTTGGGCTGTCTTGTTCGGATTTCTGATTTTGATTTTCTTTTACGACTTGCGGTACCAAGAAATTCACGACGCGTTCATGTTACCCGCAATATTGTTCGCCTTAATCGCCGCGTTTTACCTGAAGAATTTTGAAAACGCCTTTATCGGCGGCCTTCTCGGAAGCGTTTTTTTCGGACTGCAATGGTGGATTTCAAAAGGCAAATGGGTGGGTAGCGGCGATATTCGCATAGGAGCCTTTATGGGCTTAATGCTTGGCTGGCAAAACACCCTCGCCGCCTTGTTTCTGTCTTATATACTGGGGACAATCATAAGTTTGTATCTTCTCGCGACAAGAAAAGCGACGGGGAAAAGCATGATTCCGCTGGGCCCCTTTCTGGCGATGGGCACGAGCGCTGTCTTTTTCTACGGTGAAGGCCTTATTGATTGGTATCTCAATCTCATGGTATAAGCCCATTGTATGAAAATAGTAATTTTAGCCGGCGGAGCGGGAACAAGACTTTGGCCAATGAGCACCACAAGCAAGCCGAAGCAGTTCCAAAAACTCGTGACCGACAAAAGCATGTTCCAAGAAACTCTTGAGAGAGTTTCGTTTGTGAAAACAAAGGACATCTATGTAGCGACAAACGTCGAATATGTTGCGACGGTGCTGGAACAAGCTCCGCAAATTCCGCTGAAAAACATTATCGCCGAACCCGCGATGCGCGACACCGCCCCATGCATAGGACTCGCGGCCGCGCTGATAGGAAAAGAAGACCCGGAAGCGGTGATGGCGGTGGTTTACGCGGATCATCTCGTTAAAGACAACAAGGAATTTGAAAAAAAACTCAAAATCGCCGCCGAGTTGGCAAAAAAAGAAAATACACTGAATATCATTGAAGTTAAAGCAAAATATCCGAACGTGCATTTGGGTTACGTAAAAATCGGCCACTTGATTAAGGAAGTCGACGGAGTTGAAGTTTACGAATTCAAAGAGTTCAAAGAAAAGCCGGACTATGAAACCGCGAAAAAATTCCTAAGCTCATACAGCTATCTTTGGAATACCGGCTACTACGTGTGGAAAGTCTCAACCATAATGAAAGAATACGAAAAACACCTTCCTCAAACATATAAACATCTAAAAGCGATTCAGCGCGGCGAACAAATGTTGGAGCATTATCCGGCCTGCGACAAAATTTCAATCGACTTCGGAATAATGGAGAAAACGGATCCAAAAAAAGTACGAATAATTCCGGCGGATTTGGGATGGAGCGCCATCGGAACATGGCAATCTTTACATGAAGAACTCACATCCAATCCGAAAGACAATCTCAAAAAAGGAAAAGTTTTGCTTGAAGATTGCGAAGGAAGCGTAGTTTATAATGAAACGGAGAATCAAATCGCCGCCTTCGGACTTAAAAATATGGCGGTGGTAAAAGTGAAAGGCCATACTCTGGTCTGCCCGCTCGACAAATCGCAGGATTTAAAAAAAATTGTCTCCAAAATACATGGAAAAAAGAAATGAAGTAAAACGCGTTCCCAAACCTTGGGGCCATGAAATATGGTTCGCCGTTCAACCCGAGTACGTCGGCAAAATTTTGCATATCAACAAAGGCCACCGCTATTCGCTTCAATATCACGAAAAAAAGACCGAAACCCAGTACCTTCTTTCCGGCAAAGTAAAATTTCTCATGGGAAAAGAAGAAGTGATTTTGAATCCGGGAGACAAATTGGATATTCCGCCTCTCACGATTCACCGCGCCGAAGCAATTGAAGACTCGGAAATTCTTGAGGTTTCGACCAACGATCTGGATGATGTTGTAAAGTTAGCTGACGACTACGGAAGAAGCGGCAAGGGCAATAACTTTGACCTGGACGCGGAGTTGAGCCGGAATAAGAACCTTTAGAGTTTTTAACTCCGCATTCGTTTTTCTTGAATTTTGAGGTTTATCGCGTGCGCGATGGCATGGTGTTCACGGCAGAGTGGCGCAAGGTATCTCGGGTCATGCGTATGTGAAAGCGCGAAAATTTGCGTATGGTGGATGTGTTCGGCGGGTTTTTTGCAGGTTGGAATG
>CAYIRB010000041.1:0-10057 GCA_964365765.1 uncultured Candidatus Peribacteria bacterium | reverse complement strand
TCCCAAATCCATGAAAAACCACCACTTTTTTATTGACGGGGATATAAGTAGTTGTCTGATAGTTTTTTGAGGCCTTCAGCTTAAGTCTCTGTTAAAATAATTTTCGTATGCTGGGCCTATGAAATATTGCCAGCCTGCGTTCTTGTACAGCTCATTGAGTATAAAAATAAAAGGGGCGTGATACGCTTTATTATCTTCGAATTTTGTTAAATGAAAATGCTTTTCAAGTGTTTCGCCCGTTGTTAAAACCGCTTTTCCATTAGCGCATTTCTGAATCATGCCTTGTTTATTAACTATGATGACATCTGGTAAGGAATCCAACGCCCCTTCTACTTTCGCCAGTCTATTTAATTCATTTTCCCAGGCTGGCAATATTTCACCTTCATAAGCAAAGATTATTTTACATGGGAACCTTTTCTTAAAATCGTCGAGAACTTTGTTCCGGTTTAAAAAACCGGTGTGCAGGTTAATATTGTCTTTCGGTATTGATTGTAAGTTTTTGATTGCCCCACAGTCACCCTGCTTAATGCTAAAAAGATTTGTGTGAGTTAGGGTTTTCTTAATATTAACAACTCCAAAAACGGTTTCTATTGGATATAATCCTTTGTCACTGAAAATTTTTATTGAACTTTGTGAGCATAAGACAATATCAATCTGCTCGGATTTTTTATTATCCGCATTTATGATTTGACCGCCCCTAAATACTCTTAGGTTCCCAGAAAATGAGTCGTGAAGGAAATCTCTAATAAAAAATTCGCAAAGTTCTCCAATGTCTCCAGAATGCTGCTGTTGGTTAAACCCTTGAAGTTTTGCTTCAAGACAGTTAGCTACTGAGCTTAAATAATCTTTAAAAAACATAGTATTTGGCCTCAAAAAATTTCTGACAACGTTCGCGCATGGACGAACTTTGGCAGTGGTAAAATTAGCACGAAGTGCGACCACTGACAAAGTTGCGTGAGGGCGAGCTGAGCCCGAACCGGCTATGCGCTGTTAGCCGACCCGAGCCGAAGGCGAGAGCGCAGCGTGGTAGGAGGGAGCGAAGCGACCGAAGAAGTACACTTTTACTATTCCCGATGCCGCGATCGCTTTTCACTCATTTTTTTAAGGGGCGAATTGATTCCGTTTTGGCAAGGGCAAGAGGGGTCGGGGGTGAATTGCCCGAGCCAAATTGCCTTTATTTGTTGAGGTGTTAAAGCTTTCTATATCGAGCACTTCTACCAAGACCGATTCTTTCGATCTTTTTAAGTCTAAGCAAAACCTCCAGAGCCTGCTTGATTGTGGGTCTTGCTATCTTGGTATTTTCCATAATATTACCTGTGCTTGTTTCCTTCATTTTTTCAATGTAGTGCCAAACGACAAGCTGTTTTTCTGACAGAATTTTTTCGATATTTTCCTTTGATAAAAGTTCAACGGCTATTTTTGATTGCTCCAAAACAATACCCAGAAAAAAGTTGAGCCAGTCAGTAATATTTTCTTTTTTGGTGCCAAGTGTTTTCTGGCTTCTTCGAAGAGCAATATAGTAATCCGGTTTATTGTCTTCGACTAATTTCTCATGAGAGACATAGGGCATATATAAATATCCTGCGTGAAGTAAAAGCAAATTCGTCAGTAGTCGAGACAATCTCCCGTTCCCATCAGTAAAAGGATGTATTTTGAGAAATTCAACTAAAAAGTTTCCGATTACCAACAAGGGGTGATACGTTTCCCTGCTTAATGTGTCTTGAGTCCATTCAAGCAAGTCCTTCATCTTACCCGGTGTAAGGTAAGCTGGTGCTGTGTCAAAAAGGATACCAATAGACTGGCCCGCATCATCTACCATATGCACTTTATTTTCGCTCTTTTTATAGTCTCCACGGTGCAACTTGTCTTTCTCTACATATTTCAAAAGCTCTTGGTGAAAATGTTTGATCAGATTCTCATTGAATTTTAAGCTTTTCCACGAATTGAAGACGTTTTCCAGTAATTCGTAGTAACCTTGAGCCTCTTGTTTATCACGATTGGTAAATTTTTGGATATTAATACCGCGCATCAATTTTTCAATATCTTCATCCGTTAGGCGTGCGCCCTCAATACGAGTGGACGCACCGGTTGAAGTGATTAAAACCGACCGTTTTAATCTCCCCAGAACTTGTGGGCTCAAACGAGCCCCTGTTATCCATTGTCCTTTTAATTCATCAATTTTGGCGATTTTTGAAACAATACTGGAAGATGTATTCTCAATGCGTTTTGAAAAATTGTCTTTAGGTAAGTATGGTTCTGTTCGTTTTCTGGTGATCTTTAGCATGGGTGTAATTGGATATTTTGACTATGTCCAATTATATCCAATTCAAAAAAATCATCAATGCCAAAAAGCGATGTCGATTAAACTACCTCAGCCGTCTACTTGGGCTGTCTCATTAAACTTGTCTTCAAAGCCCTCTCTCAGTGAGTTTAGTTCGGTTGGATAACCATGTTTTTTATCTATAAAGGCTCGATAGCCGTACTTTTGCCGATACGCTTCCGGTACCGTACATCCTGTCATTTGCGCCCAGTCTATTCCGGGTATTTCTTCGTACCCATCCTTTTGTAGTAAGTGAATAACCTGTGGAGTACTTGTAACTGAAGTAAAAATAATACCTCGCTCCTTAGGACAACGCGCCACTGTTTCATCACGTAGCATTTTACGAAGTTTATCAGAAATTCCTTGCCCTCTATATTTATGACAAACAATAAGAGTTTTAAACTCTACTAATGAATCATTTGGGAAATCTTTATTCTCATCAAAATAATTGATACCAATCATGCCTGCTACTTCATCATCATCATTAAATAGTACAATGGTTTCAGGTTCTCTTAGCGCTTTTTTCAAGTAAGTAAGAATTTCTTCATCGGGCATCGATCCGTCGGCTTGCTGACGAACATACTGATCTTTATATGCAAGAAAAAGTTCGTTGATTTGAGAGTCGCTTATATTTAATTCCGGTCCGCCATGTCTCACTTCGAAATGTTGTACGATATCCGGATTTGCCATATTATTTTAATTCAATCTGTTAATTATAGCTCAATTTAGGGAAATGTTCAATCAAATAAGACCGTTTTTGAGAGACCAGAGGAAGCGAGAAAACCCTTCTCCCCCCCCCTATAAAAAAGAATCAATTCGCCCCTCCTTATTAAAAGTCCGAAAAGCGGAGCGGCAAAAAGGGAATACGTAAAAGTGTATTTCGGCTAACGTCTCGGTTTAAACAAAGTTTTGCTGTGGTAAAATAGCACGAAGTGCTTACCACTGCAAAATTTGGGTGAGCGAAGGAGCAAAGCGACTGAACGAACTGGTTAAACCGTGTTGGGCGTTGTAAACAGGACGAGGCTGAAAGTTGGCGAAGCTACAACTTGATGCCGACTTCCGTTTATTTCGCACAACGTCCGAGAATAGGCGATGTTTGCTGGCGTTATAATATGCCCCGAAGGGGCTAAACGCCAGCAAATATGGGTGTAGTGAAGGAGTGAAGCGACTGAACGAAACCGCCTATTCTCTGTTATATGCTGTTGAATTCGCCGCCTAAATTATTGGATAAATTTTAATCCTAGCCTATTAAAGAACTCTCGATTGTCTTTTATAAAAGCATTTAATTGCTCGGTATCAAAAAGTTCTACTCGTAGCTTTCCTGTTTCTCTAATGTCCTGTCTTCCTTTTGGAACATCAGCGAGATTAAAATTTATCCATTTCCTTAGGCCATCAACAGTGATTCTTGCAGTATCACTGTAAGAAAAACTAACCCCAAGAGTGCCAGGTTCTTTTTCTGGATACATGCTAAGTCTTCCAGGATCGCCTTCTACTGGTTGGTGTACTGCAACTCCTCCATATCCAAACATGCCGCCACCGGCACCCACACTTAGAGGCTCTTCACTGTAAGCTAGGAGGGTTGGTTTTTCGTCGTATGTATCTGACATAGTGTGTGATTAAATGAATAAGGAATGGATTAAATCAAAGTTTTGACAAAAAGTCAATGGATTGTGCGGCGAATTCAATGGCATATAACTAGTTTATATGCGAAATCATTTCGTATAGCAAGCAGGATCATGAGGTTTAGGTGGAATTGAAAGATGCATGCGTTTTGAAAATGATGATTCGGGAAATCACGAGTCCGCTTTAAATCATGGCGCGGAACACCGTATTTAAAAAATCACCCGGAGTAAGAATGTTTAAACCGGTTACTTTTGCAACATTTGCATCACGAATGAAATGTTTTATATCAAGTGTTAAAAGATAATCCACTCCGATTTGTTTGGCGGCGGCCAATATTTTCGCGTCGTTAGGGTCTTTAATCCATTTTTTTGCCGCTGTAATTCTGGATTTAGGTTTCACTGTAATAATCTTTAATTTTGAAATCTTCAGGAATTCATTGAAAAGATCGGTTGCTTCGGGAAATCTTCTCTTCAAAACCGCTTTTATTTCATCAACTACTCCATCCGAAATAAAACCTTCGATCAATTTTGGCTCACAAAATGTGATTATCGTTCCGGAAGCACCTGTGTCGGAAAACAATGCCGCTATAACCACACTGCTGTCGAAAAATACTTTCATGAATTGTGTCTGATTTCATCAAGCTCCATAAGTAAATCTTCCAAGCTTATACCTTTATCTTTAGCCATTTTAGCTGATTTCCGCAGCAGCTCGGCGGTTTTCAATTTTTGAGGGAAAATTATTATCGCTTTATCACTCCAAGTCGAGATGGTAATCAAATCATCTTCCTCCATTCCAATGCTTTTCCGCATTTCGACCGGTATGGTAATTTGCCCCTTGCTTCTTAATGTTGTTGTTTCCATAATTCTTACTTTTAGTTAGAAAGTCGTACTAATTATATCACAATGTTTTTCAGCAAGCAATAAGTCCCCTCGGGGCCGCTGAGTTTTTTGCCATGCTCGTTGTAAACGGGAAGCGGGAAAACATTGTGAGTTTGTTTGCCGACGGTGAAGGCGGTGCCGTATTTGCCGGAAAGGAATTCGCAGTCGTTTTTCCCCGGTTCCGGCATGTCGCCCACAACAAGAAAATCGCGAAGGGGAATTTTGAGCAGGGTTGAGAGTATTTTAATCGCTTTCCCTTTTCCGCTTTGTTTGGGAATGATAATCGCGCCGATGCCGGAGTCTTCCACGTTAAAATAATTGTCGAGACCTTCTTTTTTGAGGATTCGGCGGAGCGAGAGCGCGAGCAGCGCGGAAAGGTGGCGAATGAGGATCGGGACAATGTAAAAAAAGGCCGGGAAGTGAAGCACAATGCTGTGGGCGCGCGGCAGGGTGATAATTTTCCACGGCATTTTTTTCTCCAACAGATGAGATAATTCGTCGAGGGTGATTATATTGTCCGGCCACGGGACTTCAAAAATTTGTTTGTATTTTGAAGTTTTGCAATTGTAAACATAGCCGGAGCCGCCGTTTTCGCAGATTACGAAGTATTTTTCCCGTCCGGTTTTCGCTCCCTTGCGATAGGCGCAAATCGCGCTGACTTTGAGTTTTATATGGTCGATGTCGCGGCCGCTGCAAATTATGAAAGGGACTTTTCCGATGAGTGCGCCGAGTTTTTCGGATAATTTATGAGGGATATGCGTCTTGGCGAGTTTTGTGAGAGTTCCGTCCACGTCGAACGCGACGGCTTTAAAAGGATGTTTCATCGCCCGATGATAGGCGGTCTCTTGCTCTTTGGAATTGAATTTCATAATTTTTTGAGCTCGCTCAGTGCGATGAGCGCGTCAAGTGGCGTCAGTTCATTTATATCAATTCCTTTCAATTTTTCCAAGGCGGGATGTCTTTCGGCGACGTAAGTGCGCGTAAAAAGGCCCATCTGGTTTTCGGGGGTTTTTATTGCTTGCGATTGGATTTTCTCAGATTCGAGATCGGTCAAAATTTGCGAAGATCTTTCGACGATTGCGGTCGGCACACCGGCAAGACGCGCGACTTCTATGCCGTAACTTTTGTCGATTCCGCCTTCAATGATTTTATGTAAAAACAGTACGCCTTTCGAAGTTTCTTTCACGTCGATTGAGTAGTTTTTGGCTTTTGGAAGATTTTGGGCGACGTTAATGAGTTCGTGATAATGAGTCGCGAAAAGCGTGAAAGCGCCGATTTTGTCGTGAAGATATTCAAGAATGGACCAAGCGATGCTCAAACCGTCGTATGTGCTTGTGCCGCGGCCGATTTCGTCGAGAATTATAAGACTTTTCGTGCTCGCGTGATTCAAAATATAAGCCGCCTCCTGCATTTCAACCATGAAAGTTGATTGACCGCGAACCAAGTTGTCGCTCGCGCCGACCCTTGTAAAAATGCGATCGAAGATCGGCAAAGCCGCCTCCTTCGCTGGTACGAAAGAACCGATTTGGTTGAGTAGCGCGATGAGCGCGACCTGACGCAGATAAGTGGATTTTCCGCTCATGTTCGGGCCGGTGATCAGCTTGAGTTCCGTTTCGCCGGTCTTGAAATTCGCGTCGTTCGGAATGAAGGAAACAATACTCGCTTCGCGAGTGATGGATTCCACGACGGGATGCCTCCCCTCTTTAATTCGCATGATTTTATCGTCGGTCAAAACCGGCCTGACATAGTTTCTTTTAATCGCGGTGAAAGCGAAGGACATTAGCGCGTCAACCTCGGCTATCAATTGCGCGTTCCGTTTAATTTCTTTTATATAGTCGAGGACTTGCGAGCGGATTTCCTGAAAAATTTCATACTCCAAGGTGAAGGATTTTTCCTCCGCCGTGAGGACTTTTTCCTCGTATTCTTTCAGCTCCGGAGTGATGAAACGTTCCGCGTTCGCCAATGTTTGCTTGCGAATATAGCGCTCCGGAACTTTGTCCAAATTTACGCGACTGACTTCTATGTAGTAGCCGAAAACGCGGTTGTAGGACACTTTCAGTGAATTTATTTTCGTGTTTTCGATTTCCTTCCTTTCGATGTCTTTGAGTGCGCTTTTGCCGTCACGCATCAGCCCGCGCAGTTCGTCGAGCTCGGCGTTACGGCCGTCCGCGATTATGTCACCTTCCGTGATTCTGACCGGCGCGTCGTCTTTGATTGAACTCGCAACGCTGTCCGCGAGCTTATCGAGCACAAGTAAATCATGGGCGAGGGAAAGCAAAAGCGGCGATTTCATTTTGAGTAAAATTTCCTTGAGTTTTGGAATATGCTTGAGGGAATTCCCCAATGAAAGAAGGTCGCGCGCGTTACCCGAACTTGAACTTAAGCGCGCCAGAAGCCTTTCCATGTCGGCGATATTCAAAACCGAATCTTTCAGAGCGTTTCGCGAGTCGTCGTCCGCGATCAAGTTTTCAACCGCTTCATGTCTTTCAACAATCGCCTGTTTATGTATCAAGGGTCTAAGCAGCCATTTTTTCAGAAGTCGGCCGCCCGCCGGTGAAATCGTGTTGTCGATTACTTTGAGCAGGCTGCCTTCTTCTTCTTTTTCACGCATGGTGCCGAAAAGCTCCAGATTGCGAATTGTATTTTCGTCCAAGTACATCCAATTTAACCTGTGGTAGGCCGTAATTCCGTCCATGTGCTTGATTTCGTCTTTTTGCGTGTCCGTCAAATATTTCATGAGTATCGCGGAGGCTTCGATCGCGAATGGCCATGACGCGATTCCAAATCCCTCCAGACTTTTAACTTTTAAGGAGTCCCGCAAAAATTGACCGGAGTCCTCGTAAATTTGAACGTTTGAAATTACGGCTTGCGAGACTGAAATGATCAAGGTTCTGACGGAAGGGTCGTCGTACTGGTTTCTTTCGAGAACGATTTCCGCCGGATTTAACCTTGAGATTTCATTTTTTAGAGCTTCGATTCCGCTCAATTCACCGGCTTGAAATTCGCCCGTACTCATGTCCGCGAAGGCTATTCCGAAATAGTCTTTTTTCGCGTAAATCGAGAGAATATAACGATTGGTTTTGCTCTGCAGAATTTGCTCGCTTATGGTGGTGCCCGGAGTGATGACTTTTACAATCTTTCTTTTGACGATTCCCGGAAGCGAGGGGTCGGAAATCTGTTCGCAAATCGCGACTTTCCGCCCCGCCTTGATAAGTTTGGCGATGTAGTTTTCCGCCGCGTGGTACGGAATGCCACACATCGGTACCGGATCATCCTTTTGCCTTGCCGTTAAAGTGATGTCCAGGATTTTCGAGGCTTCCAGCGCGTCCTGCCCGAACATTTCATAAAAATCTCCCAATCGAAAAAAAAGAATCGCGTCGCGACATTCGGTTTTAATTTCCCGGTACTGTTCCATCATCGGAGTCAATTTCGACATGCGCGCGGGGGTGAATCAAGAACATCATAACAAAAATTAATTTTGTGAACAGCGGAATTGATATTTGAACCTTTAATCTTTATAGTGTAGCGCATTAGGACGAAGTCCTAATGCGTAGTCCTCGTAGTTCAACGGATAGAACGACCCTCTCCTAAGGGGTAGATACAGGTTCAATTCCTGTCGAGGGCACCATATGCGTTTGTCTTTGCCGTCGTGTGTGCCGACTGCTCATTGGTTTTTAATAAATCTCGTCGTGAGTTCCAACGTCCACAGGAATGATGAGGTCTTTTTTGACGATGAAGTCTAAAACCATTCGGTAGCTGATGTTGATGGAAACGGACTGGAGCTTTTTCAAAACGCCTTTGAGTTTATGTAATCTTAAAGATGGGTGGGATGGGTTTAGCGCTAAAAGTTTTAAGGTTTTGGCGTACTGGTCTTTGAGCTCGGGATGTTTTTTTAAAAACTTTGCGGCACGACGCTCGTAGCTTTCTGTGAAAATCAACTTAGGCATTCGCGATACGGTTTAAGTGATCCTCTACAGAGTCTTCGTGATAGCGGCCCGCAGACACATCCGCTTCAGACTCATTAAGCGCTACAGTGAGTTCGCATTCACGGAGGCGGCTATATTCTTTGTTGGACAAGACTACATAAGTGCTTTTGCCACGGACGGTGATTATGGCTTCCAGCCCTTGAGTCACAATGGGTTCAAGTGCGGAAACACCGCCCAACTTCAGATCGTTTGCAGTGATAGTGTTATTCATAGTGCTTTAAATAGTGCTATTATTAGTATTGTAGCATATTGGTTGTTTGGAATCAATAGTTTGTGCGGTTCCGTCAACTGCTATTGTCCAACAGGTGTGCCACGTCTTGCAATTCGCACATGTATATGGCCGACTTTGTGTCGGAAATCAAGACGGGTTTCCCCAAAGAAACAGAGAGAAATCTGCCGAGTTCGCCGCCGTTCACTTTTGCGCCGTCGCTTAAGGCCCTGAAAAGATCGGCTGTTAAGCTTACCGCGCTGTGTTCTTTAAGTTTCATGATGAGTTCCCCCACGGCGCTTGCAAAAACATCGGGGTTCGATAAATCCATTTCGTCCGGCACTCCGTCATCCGATCTTTCCATAGATTTATTTTATAATTGAGTGGATTGAAACTCTTTTTGCGGCTAGCGTCAATGCGAATGTTCTTGACGGTGAGCCGTCACTCACCTACTATGGCCGTGTTCACTTACCAAAAAAATATGGAAATGATTACTGATAAGCAAAAGGCGGTGCTCAATTTTATCGAGAAGTATCAAATGGCCAACGGCGCGTCGCCCACCCTCCGCGAAATGAGGGAGAATTTTGGCGTGCGAAGCGATAACAGCGTTTTGAAACACATTAAAGCCTTGCATGAAAAAGGCTATATCAAAAAAGACGATACCCCTCGCGGCATCAAACTCTTGGACAGCGTCAAAGCAAAACTGGAAGCGGCCGGCAATATGTTCAGAATTCCGGTACTTGGCACCATCCCCGCGGGTGGTCCCGTTTTTTCCGAAGAGCATGTGATTGATTATTTTGAAGTCGGCGCGGATATGTTAAAAAAGCCGGACGGCTGTTTTGCCCTTCGTGTTACCGGCCTAAGCATGATTGACTCCGGAATATTGGAGGGTGACTTTGTGATTGCCAATCGATATATGAAAGCCCGCGACGGCGATATTGTCGTGGCTCTGGTTGACGGACAAAATACCGTAAAAAGGTTCCGCAGAAAGGGCAATCATGTTTGGTTGCAAGCCGAAAACAAGGACTACAAAGACATTGAG
>CAYIRB010000040.1:0-10086 GCA_964365765.1 uncultured Candidatus Peribacteria bacterium | reverse complement strand
TTGTCGATTGATCCGGACGCGTCAAAGGCGACTTCGAAAGGTACCGGACCGCTTATGACGCCGTCCACCGCCTTCGGCTTGCTTACTATTTTCGCCACCGGAGCCTTGCCCTTATCCACGACAGTCAGGTCTTCGGTTTGAGTGTCTTGGTTGCCGCTCAAATCCTGAATGGTCAGTTTGATTGTATAAGTTCCGGGTTTCGAGAAAGTATGGGTTGTTGTCTTGCTCTGTATTTTGGGCGAGCCGTCCCCGAAATCCCATAAATATTTGCTGATGCTACCGATTTTGATCTGCGAAAGCTCTCCGGAGAAAGTGTATTTTTCCCCCATATAGTAAATTTCATCCACGCCCGCGTCCGAATTTATGATAGCCCGCAAACCGTTTACCGTTCCCGCGTCAACTTCTTCGGTCGCGATGTCGGACGCGCCGTTGTTGTCTGTAACTCTCAAAGAAACTTCGAAAGTCCCTTCTTGCTCGTATGTATATTCGACTCTGGCTTCGGCCGCGTCGTCAAATTGACCGTCGCCGTCCAAATCCCATTCATAGGAAACAATTTCACCGTCCGGATCAAAAGAAGATGTGCCGTCGAATTGAACTTCCAGGGGAATTTCTCCGCTGTCACGGCTCATGGTAAATGAAGCCGAAGTGCTTTCGTTGACAATTACAACTTCAGCCGTAAATTCTTGCGTGAACTCTTGCTTTGAGGCAAAATCCTCCAAACCGACCGAAAGTTTTACGGTATATTTGCCGTCCGCTGAACCTTTTTTGGTGTATCGGTGTTTGACCATGCTTCCGTTCGCAGTGGCTCCGTCCCCGAAATACCAAGTATATGACTGAATTTGCACAGCGTCCGTGTCTATCGGCAATCTGCTCGCGTCGAATGAAATTTCAACGGGCGCGGTCAAGCCGATTGTGTTCGCCGGATCTGTGACTATGCCTCCGCTGACTTCCGCGACCAGCTTGGGGCCCAGAAAAATTATAGACAGCAACCAAAGCGCCGCCAATCCGAAAAATGCTCCTCCACCCATCGCCGCCTTCTTTGAAAGGATTTTTTTATTCTGTACATCTTGATTCTTTATCATCACCGACTTATACAAAAACACCAATGTTCCAATCAAGGCGGCAAGGGCCATCAAGCCGTATTGAACGTGAAGCAGAGTCATTAAAAGACCGTCGAAGGATTTCTGCTTTGCACCCAAATATTTAAAAAACGCGAAATCCGCGCCGGCCGCCGTAAAGGCCCATACATATATAAAAAGGAAGAGACCGCCGAAAAGCGCGGTGCTCAGTATGCCAAGTCTTCTGAGCATTTCTTTTTTTCGAGCCGCTTTTTGTTCCGGAGTCGGAGATGGAACTTGAACGGGATTCGGATTAACAGGCGTTACATTTGTTATTTGGTCAGTCATTTAATGTTTGGGTTTATTTCTATATACGAGTGCCGTTCCCGCCAGTGCCGCGATAAGCGCGCTAAAGATAAATAAAAGCAGTTCCGAGTTCGTAGCGTTAAAGAGATTAGCACCACCGAGCGAACCTTGGAAAGTAACTTGAAGCGTCGCTATCGCGCTGTCGCCGGTTTTGTTATCAGTTACAGTCAACTTTGCCACAATTTGTCCATAGGATTTGTCAAAATTGGTTTTCCATGAACCCGATGCGGCGGTCGTATTGTCCGCGTCGTTGGTCCGAACGCCGTCCCCGTTTGTGTCGTAGAAAATATTTTTGTCTATCAGGAAGGAATAATCCCCGCTTCCGCCGGTCGCGTTGAAATGGAAAGTCACATATCCGCTTGTGCCGGTCAAAACGATTTTACCGCTTGAATCCGGGGCCGGTACGCTTGTAAAGTTCGCCGCCAAAGGCGCAATCGGCGAAGCGACTTCAACGGAATTGGTGGCGTCGTCCTCTTTGCCCGTCGTGTCCGTAACCGTAAGTTTTACATTGTAAGCTCCGTATTCAGGGTAATCGTAAGTCATGCTTTTTGTATCCGCGTCTTTGTCATTGTCGGATTTGCCGTCGCCATCCGAATCCACCGCGGTATCAAAGTCCCATTGGTAGGAGCGAATATCCACGTTGCCGGACGTGTCCGCAGTGGAATTGTTCCGGAAAGTCACGCTCTTGTCCGCGACCGTGTACGTAAAGGACGCTTTTGGGGCGAGAGTTGTCATAACATTCACGTCCGCGGTGACCGAGTCGGATTGACCCGTGCTATCCACTTCCGTCATTTTGACGGAGTAAATACCAAGCGCGTCATATGTATAAGAAGGATTGCTTTCATTAAGCGCCTCGACGTCGTTGTCGGGTTCGCCGTCTCCGTCCGAGTCCACCTTGGTATTGAAGTCCCAATAAACGCCCGCGTGGGCGGCTCCGTGTTCGGTATCTATGTCGGAATTATCGGTAAATTTGACCGAAGTGCCGCTGATGTCCGTAAGAAAGGCCGCCCTTGGAGGAGCCGTGTTTGAATCCACAAAAACCGTTATTGAATCCGAAACGGCCGTTGCTCCACTGTTGTCTTCGACTTTCAATGAAACAGGAATTCCTTCTTTATGTATTTCTTTGTATGAATATGAGAAAGCAGGAGATGTTTGAACTTCATTGTTAAAAAATCCGTCACCTTCCACGTCCCAAATGTAGGAAATAATTGTGCCGTCAGTGTCTTTAGCCGTGCTTGTGAAATTAATTTCGTCCCCAAGTTTAACCGAGGTTCTGTCCACGCTGAAAGAAGCGCTTGGAGTTTTGTTCGGACCGTTTGTCACAGTTAAGGTCGGTATTCCGCTTTCCTCCAATTGGTCGCCGCTCGCAACGACGTTATTGTCGTTGTCCGTCACTTCGACGGCAAAACCGTATGTCACAACTTGGTCTTCCTCGCCTTTCGTATTTACGGTAATCGTGAAGGAAGTCGATTGCGAAGTAAGTGTCCCCAATTCACGGGCGGAATCATTAATGTCGTAATACCAAGCCTTTATGTAGGAAATCTTGCCGTCGGTATCGGTCGCGTCAACTTTTACATCCACTTTAAGAGGAGTAACCAAGGTTGCGGAAGAAGGCGCGATGCTCAAGCCGGTAATTTTCGGGGGAATGCCCTCGATTTTCAATCCAATAGTCGAGGTATTCGTCAAAGTCGGATCGCCGCTGTCTTTTACAATCAGCGTCGTCGTAAATTCGCCTTTTTCACCGTAGGAATGCGTAACGTTTTTTTGTGTCGAAGTCGTGCCGTCCCCGAAATTCCAGCTGTAACTTAAATTATTACCGGTCCCGTCCAGATTGATCGAAGAACTTCCGTCGAAAGTGAAAACAGTTTTAACGCTACCGTTCAGAGTGTCGCCAAAACCGATGTCGCTTCCGTCCGATTTGACGTTGATGACAGCCAAGGGACTGTCACCGGAACCGATATATATTCTTCTTGTCACGCTGTTTGTCAGATTGTTATCGTCCAGCGCCGTGGCAATTACGTTAAATACGCCTCCTTGTTTGTATGAATGTTGGAATGTCGCTTTGCCCGCGCTCAGAGAACCGGCGAAACCCGTTTCGCCGTCGCCGAAATCAATTTCGATTTTAGACCCCGTATTGCTGATTGCCGAGAAACCGGCCTCCGCCGTGCCGGATGAATCCAGCTTATATGTGGCGGTGCCCGTATCCAAGCCGATGTCCAATACACTGCTTACATCAATTATCGCCGTGGCCGCGGCGGTTTTTTGCAGTTCGCCTTCATGATTGTCCGCAACGGTCAATGTTACTGTCCTTTCTCCTATCGTGAGGAATTTCAAGGTAACTTTTTTTCCACCGGAATCTTCGGAAATCTTTTCCCAATCGGTACCTTCCGTACCTTCAAAATCCCAGGCGTAAGTCAAGGTGTCTGTCGGATCGGGATCATAAGAGGAAGAAGCGTCGAAAACCCAGGTGCCCGGCTGAGTATAGTCCGGAACGGAGTATGTGAATTTGGCCACGGGGTTTTGCGATTCAACCAAAACTTCAACCGTGTCGGTGTCATTACCGCCGGAACTGTCGGTGACCGTCAATGAAACGGCGTAAATTCCCGGCTCATTGAATTCATCATCTATTTGCACACCGTTGTCGGAAGCAAGCGAATATGCGCTTCCCCCTAGGGTCGCGCCCCATTGATAACTGATTATTGTACCGATGTCGGTTGTCGATCCGGCGCCGCTGAATCTGAATTTCGTGCCGATTTTTCCCGAATCCGGAGATACGGAAATTCTGGCGGCGGGTGATCCCACGTATAGTTTTACATATTTACGATCCCGTATTCCGGTGCTGTCGGTGACCGTCAAAGCAAGAGTGTAAGTGCCATTTTTGCCGTATGCATGCGTGACCGTGCCTTCCTGCGACCCTTCGGTTATTTCTCCATCGCCAAATTCCCAGCTGTAAAAAATCAATGGTTCTCCCGCTCCGTCCGTTGAATTCGATGCGTCAAAAGTCAGTCCCGATTTCGCTTCATTCAGTGTCACTTTATACGTTTCCTTATCTATAGCGGGGAAAAGCGAATAGTCGGCCAATGCCGTGCTTTCTCCTCCGGCCGTTGCGGTCAATTTAATAACTGATGATCTGGGTGAAACTTCAACCGTCGCGTAAGCGATGCCTGCGGCGATGTCGTCTTTTGAACTAGTTATGCGCACCGCCGCGCGATAAGTGCCCGCCGAGTCATATTCGTAATTCGTCGCCGCGCCCATCGCGTCGTTAAAATTACCGTCTCCGTTCAAGTCCCATGTGATTTGTTCATCCGTAATGGTCTTGTTGCTCGGGTCGATGGAGCCCAAAGTATCGAATCTGACAATCAAGGGAGCGTTCCCGTCGGTCGCACTTGTGTTTATCACGGCTCGCACGAATTGCACGTTCTTAACGGTTTGATAAATCTTGTTCAAATTTTCCACTATCGTTGAAACCGATGACGCGGAGACCTTTGAAATATCGTCCGCGTTGTCGAATTCCTGTTGAACCATGTCAATGCGCGAGGTCAATGTTTTAAGAGTCGAGCCCGATGTGCCGCTTACGTCAAAGAGCTTGGCAAGAGTATCAAGGCGGTTTACCAAGTCGCTTACCGAGTTGAAATAATCGGCGGAGGCCGCTTCCGTAATCGCGTCCAAGTAAGAACAAATACTGTCATCCAGCGCGGAGACTGTGGTGTCATTGTACGTTATGCCCAGTCCGATATCACTGTATGTGTTAGAATATTCTCTTCCGGAACATCCGGTGGTGCCGGCGTAGGCATTCGCGCGCGGAATTATTTGTTCCAATAAAGATTTTTGTCGATACGAAGTCGTGCCGCTTCTTAAATAATTGTAGAGTCCTTGCGAAGTTTCGTAGACATCACTCAAGGAATCGACATTGGACTGGATTGTCCGCAGACCGGTTCTCAGTTTTTCGCTGTAGTCGGAAACGTCGTTCTTGTTAATCAGACTATATTGATCTGCGAAATCAGTGTCGGTCCCGCTTATCTCCCCACCTAGCCAATCGATAAATCCGCCCACCGTGTAATCCTTTTCCGTCACATCCACAATCAGCGGCATTTCTATGGATTTCAAATAAGAGACTTCTTGAGTTACCTTCAAGTAAGTCTGGTAGGCATTCACGTATTCGCTGGCGATGTTGTTGACTTCTTCAAGGACGGAACGAAGGTCAAAGGCATCGCCAGCCTCCGAAATGGTTTGATCCGTTGTAGTCCTCGTACCCGTATCCGCGCCTGTCGCCCCGAGCAAAGTGTTTACGCCCGCGTATGAACCCAGAATTATCAGAATGCCGATTGCCGCGTAGGTAATCGCTTTCTTGCCCTCGGTCGCTTGAGTGTCGTCTCCCCTGCTGGTTACATAAAGAAAACCGCCGTAAATTACAATTACAATCGCGATAAGACCCAAAAATGAAAGCGCGAAGTTGACGATTTTTTGGACAAGGGATCGCGCGTCCGTGGCTTGAGTCAGAGCGGAGTCGTAGCCGGAAGCATCCGGCGCTTCCAATTTGCCTGTGTAAGTCGTGAAGTCCGAAACTTCGCTTGATTGGTCGCAACCCAAGGATGCCGCGAGGCTTGTTTCCAATTGCGCGCAGTCGTTTGCGGTCACGTTACCTTGCGACTCGTCGGAGCCGGTCGTGGTAGAATCAAAATCAATCGAGATGTCCGCTCGCGCGCTCTGAAATGTGAAAGTACTCAAAAACAAAGTCAGAGTCAAAACGGAAATTTTTGCGAATCGCTGTAAGTTCATGACGTGGAATTTATCTTTCATATTCTATATGTTTATCTCGAGCTATCAAGTGGAACAATCGTGGAAGTTATCGCGAACGCGGAAACGGCAAGGATTATTCCTATCGCCGCGCCCATCAATATTTTTTTAGCTTTTGACACATTGTCTTCCTTGCCGGCCGCCGTGACGTACAAGAATCCGGCGTAGAGCAGGAAAACAAAAGAAAGCGTGCCGATTGTTCCAGACACAAAGTTCGTGATCTGAACAAGCAAGTTTTTTGTGTCCGAAAAGCCCAATTGAGTGCCCTGATTTTTGAAAAGTATATTTTTTGCCACGAATTCCGAGATCGCCACGACAAACAAGCCTATCAATGACCATTGGATTTGCCTTTTTGCGGTTGAGATTTGGTCGTCGCTGGCGGATGCCGCTATGTATCTCATGCCCGCCGTTACAAGTTCGAAGACGGCCACCGAACCGATTACAACTTCGATTAAAGTGTAAATTCCTTGCAAGAAACTGGAGGCTTGACGTCCGTATTGAGCGGCGCCGGCGGTACCGCCCCTGAAAATGTCACCCTCAATGCCGAATGCCACGCTTCTGACAATCGCGTCGGAAATAAAAATGACTATAAGACCTTCCAAGGCATATCGGATGTAGTTCTTTGAAGCTGTTTCCACCTCCGAGTTGTCGCGGCCGGCGGCGACCATTCGCACTCCCATCACCACCATAAACAGAATTGCCACAGGTGTGACTATCAATTTAAAGAAATCCAAAAAAGTGAAGACCGCCCCCGTTATTCCTTTCAGTCCGCCTTCGCCGTAAGCGTTTCCTTCCGTGCTATCCTGATAAGTCGGCAAAGTAATTGCCTGAGAGTCGGACTCGCCTTCGCTTTTGTTTTTGTTAATTTCGTCACTGACGGACTGGCTTTGCGTGTTAATGTCGTCGCCGAAGTCTTTTAATGTGTCGGTGAAAGAAACCGCGTAAGCCGGAGCCATCAAGGAGATGTACAGTACCAATGTGACAATGGAGGCAATAATTTTTTTCATATTATAATACGCCGGAAATTACTGTGGATACCAAGGCGAAAGCACCGTAAATAATCACCAAACCTATGCCCGAGTTAAGCATGATTTTTTTTGCGGTTCCCATCCTGCCGTCGTCTCCTCCGGCGGTGATATAAAGTACCCCGCCTATTATGATGCCCAGCAACATGGCCGGCCCCGCGAAGGAAACAATCAAATTGGTAATGGCGACTATCTGCCTGATAAATTCGTTTTGATTGATTGTTACGACCGTTTCCGAAGTCGAAGTGTTGTATTGCGCCGAGTAAAGCACTTTTCGTACAATAAGGTCTGAAGCGAATACCAAAATTAGTCCGGCGGCACCCAAGAGTAAATTCTTTTTTTCACGCGTCATGTCTTCCTCACTGGAGCTGGACGAAACCATTACGGCGCCGGCTCTTATAAACATCAAAGTCGCCAAAGCGCCCAAAAGATACTTTATGAATGTGATGACGATTTTCACGGTGTTGTCGAATACCGCCGCTCTTGCGACAAGAGCATCGCCGCTTTCAAGGAAATTCCCCTGTCTGTAGTCAAAAACTTCCGCGACCGGCCCCGCGATACTTATCATGAACAGACCGATAATACCCCATGTAATCGATTGTTTTTGCGTTTTCACACTACCTTCGTTGTCCCCCGCTATCGACATGGTAAATCCGGAAATAACCATCATCAGAATGGCGACGGCCGCCGCGATTATTCTCGCCGTTCTCGCCACGGGTCCCAAAAAATTCTCAAATTTATCTACCGCCGTGTCGCCCGAAGGCGCCGGCACGCTTAAAGTCGTGTTATCCGGCAAGGGCAAAAAAGCCGCGAATGCGTCCGGGACCGCGTAAGCGGCTACGACAGCCAAAAACATAGATATGAGCAATCCTTTTTTTATGTTTTTGTTTTGAAACAAATCCATACGTGGCGGGATAATTTTTCTCTGTTAATATTATATCATAGGATAGGAAAGAAATCACTTGCTTTTTTTTGCCGCGCGGGTGTAGAGTGTTGACGAAAGGCCGAGAGGCTTCTTTTTAATTACCTCTATATATGAATGACCCCGCTCAAGTCAAAAAGGCGAATCCGGTTACGGATTATTTTAGCTCCGCGTTTGAAGAATTTCGTAAAGTGACTTGGCCCACCAAAGAACAGGCGGCCATGCTAACCGCCGTTGTGATAGGAGTGACTTTGGCGGTCGCTTTCTTGATAGCGGTCTTTGATCTAGGTCTCGCGGAGCTTTACCAAGCGGCTTTAAAAACTTTAAACAAATAAAATGGCAAAACAGGCAAAAAACACAGGACGTCATTGGTACGTCGTACACACTTACAGCGGTTATGAAGACGCCGTGCGCGAAGCGCTCCTGCAAAGAATCGAGTCGATGAATATGCAGGACAAGATTTTCGACGTAATCGTCCCGAAAGAAACTCAAATCGTAGTTAAGAAAGGAAAGCCGAAAACGGAAAAAAAGAGGCTTTTCCCCGGTTATGTGCTTGTGGAAATGATGGTGGACGACGACTCGTGGTACGTGGTTCGAAACACTCCCAACGTTACCGGTTTCGTTGGTAGCGGAACCATTCCCGTGCCCGTTTCCGCCGAAGAGTTCGGAATCATTCAAAGACACATCGGCGACGATAATCAACCGAAATTCAAGATTTCCTTCGAGAAAGGAGATCTCGTCATGGTTTTGGACGGACCTTTCGCGGGTTACGAAGGAGTTATCAATACAATTGACGAAGAAAAGGGTAAAGTTAAAGTGCTGATTACAATCTTCGGCCGTGAAACACCGGTGGAACTTGACTTCGATCAAGTTAAGAAGAAGTAATTTGCCCTTCCATGCAAAAATTTACCGTTTTTTCCATCCTGCTCTCGATATCTGTCTTGCTTATCCTCGCGGATATGGTGGCTCACAATTATCTTTCGCGAGACGATGTTGAAAGCGCGGCTCTGGTCAGTCAAGATTCGGTTTTGAGCGCCGCGCCGCCGGAATTGACTCCCGCACCGGAGGCGGTGCCGACAAACAGCGACGCGCAACTGGAACTCGCTCACTTCAAGGCGGCGGGCTTTTTAAAGCCGGTCTTGAAAGAAGCGGTTTTTGACGGAAATATGTTCACTTTCATAACTTTTTCCGACCAAACCGACGCGCTCATACACGAATGGAATCTTTTCGAGGGCGAAATCTTCGTTGGTTCGATCTATGAAGTCGACTATCCCAGCGAAACGGGCGGTTTTCAGGGTTACGTAACTTTGAGGGATCGCGCCTTGCAATTGAACAATTTGGGAGATGTAAACGAAGCCGGTAATTACGGTGACAGTTCCTTCTATTTCAACCATAAAATCAAAAATAAAACCGTGCATTTGGCGATAAGAAAAGGTGCGACTCTATACGCGTTTCAATATGCCTACGCTTATCATGACACTATGAGAAGACTTTTCGAGTTGGTATCCCAATAGAGTTCAAGCTAGAAAATCCTATTTTCTTGAACTTTCAGGTTAATCGCATGCGCGATGGCGTGATGATTTTTGCAAAGCGGCGCAAGGTAACGCGGATCGTGGGTTCGTGCCAAGGAAAATCTTTGGGTATGGTGTATTTCTTCCGCCGACATCATGCAAGCGCGGATGGAACATTTTTCACCGTATTCCCGTTTAAGAAGGTTTTTGATTTTCACAGGAATATACCTGGAATTTGTCTTGCGGATTTCACGAGAAATTTCGTCTTTTTCCACATCAATTTTTTCCTCACGTCGGTCAAGTGCGTCCGTGATTAGTATGTTAATATCAATTCCTCTGTTTTGAAGGTCCTTCTTGAATTCTAGTCCGAATCGCAATTGAAGACTTCAGAGGGAGAGCAGTAAGCT
>CAYIRB010000039.1:0-10147 GCA_964365765.1 uncultured Candidatus Peribacteria bacterium | reverse complement strand
ACAGAGCTACATCTGGTGGAGCGGATGGAAATCCATCCCAAAAAAGAGCCCCGTATAATGGGACTCTTTTCTTTTACCGAAGTGGAGCGGTCGGGAATTGAACCCGAGTACGACCTGGTGACAACCCCGCGTACGGAACCATCCCCGTCCCATAATCGGCGAGTGATTTATAACAAATAAAAATATAAAAAGTCCTGAAATTTTCCTGAATTTTTAGAGGTGGGCTGGACAAAAGATACGATTTATGTTAGATTCGGCTTCTATGTTATCGATTTTAAGTTTAGTTGCAACTGCAAACGCGGAATCGCTTCCATTGCCGGAATCAAATCCGGAAAAATATGAAGAGGTTACGAGATTTCTTCAAGAAACGGCTGTTAGGGCAAAGGAATTAGTTGGGGAAGGAATGCCTCTGATTGATAAAATGGTATGGTCGTATTTTTCTTTGGAGGAGTTCAATGCTGCCCATGTCATTTCGGGGTCGGAATTTCCGAGTCATCTTTGGCAGGGCCATTCAGGTTATTATCCGATTCCGCTGGCACTAAAGATGAATGCGGTAGAATATAACAGCCCCGACATGGGCCCCTACAGGAATCCTCTTCATCATGACAGTCTTTTATCGTCTCAACAATCCGGATATGATTACTCATATTGTTACGGTGGAATCAGAAGATATACCAACGAAGGTAAAACTTATGATGTGGAAACAATTGAAGTGGAAGATATTAGAGCTCGAATGAGTAGAGACAATCGCAACCAATTTACCGAGCACTTACATCCGGTGGAAAGTAATTGTATTACGGTGAAAGTTACCAAAGGGTCTACCAAGCCAATAAGACCTCTTGGCAAAAGAGGGGATCGAATCAGGGCACAATATGGGGAATTTGCGGATCTGAAATATGACGATCGAGAAAAGTTTTATGCTTTCGAATTGATGGATGAAACAGTTTTTACATCACGTGATGAGTGTCAAAATTTGGGTGCGTACGAAGGTTTTACCTACGAAGGAAATTGGTTAAAACCCGAATTAGATCAGAAAGAAGGTTGGGATGATCAAGTTGAAGATCTTTGTGACTTTATGGCCGGGTATCAAACACCGCCGGAAAAATAAGTGCAGTCTGAGCAATCCAACCTGTAAAACTGTTCCCGGGAACATATCAAACAATAAATATCGCTTCGTCAATATTATTCGCAGAAACTATGGAATTGAGGAGTTATCACTGGTGCATCTTCACCTGTTTTTCAACGGCGAATTTTTCACCTTCCAAGTATTTGATTTGGTAGTCGCTGAGACTTTCGTGATTGGCTAATTTATCGGAAATGAAGCGTAAATATTCGAGGGCGGTTTTGTGGTCGGTTTCGGACTTCAAGTCGCAAATCAGGCAAAGCATTAGGGCTTCGTTTTTGCGGTTGTCGAAGAGGAAAATGCCGCGTCGGGCGATAAATTCTTCGTCCCGATCTTCCATCTTCAAAACCAAAGTGGAAAAAGTCATCGCCGCCGTCATGGAAGCGTGTCCTCCCAAGATTTGCATGCGTCCGCCGTCGGAATCAAAAGTCAAAGATGAAACTTTGCCTTTGAAGGCTTCTTTTTCCGGGGTTCGAATTGTTAGATGAAAGGTGTTCATTGATTATTTTTTAGCATTCTGACGTTCGATCACGTCTTCAATCGTAGAGGCCATGTAGAAGTTCTGCTCGTCCAGGTCGTCATGCTTACCGGCAAGTATTTCCATAAAGGAACGGACGGTGTCTTCAACTTTCACGTACTGACCGGGTTGACCCGTGAACGCCTCGGCGACGAAGAAGTTTTGAGTCAGGAATTTTTGGATGCGGCGGGCGCGGCCAACCGTTTTTTTATCTTCTTCGGAAAGTTCGTCCATACCGAGAATCGCGATAACGTCCTGCAATTCTTTGTAGCGTTGCAAGATTTGACGAACGGCCGTGGCGGCTTCGTAGTGATCTTTGCCGACAACTTCCGCTTTCAAAGCGGTGGAAGATGAGTCGAGAGGATCGACAGCGGGGAAAAGTCCCATTGAAGCGAGTTTGCGTGAAAGCACGATTGTCGCGTCCAAGTGACCGAAAGTTGTAGCCGGAGCCGGGTCGGTAAGATCGTCCGCGGGTACGTAAACCGCCTGAACGGAAGTGATTGATCCTTTTTGAGTCGAAGCGATACGTTCCTGTAACATGGCCATATCTGTCGCAAGAGTCGGCTGATAACCTACGGCCGAGGGCATTCGACCCAACAGAGCGGAAACTTCGGCGCCCGCCTGCGTGAAGCGGAAAATATTGTCGATAAACATCAAAATGTCCATTCCTTCATCACGGAATTTTTCAGCTATGGCAAGTCCGGCAAGAGCGATTCTCATACGAGCTCCGGGCGGTTCGTTCATTTGCCCGAAGACCATGGCAAGTTTGTCTATTACACCGCTTTCCTTCATTTCGTGAATCAAGTCGTTACCTTCGCGCGAACGCTCTCCGACTCCGGCAAAAACCGAATATCCTCCGTGGCTCATAGCCACGTTGTGAATCAATTCCTGCATGATAACGGTCTTCCCTACTCCGGCTCCTCCGAAAAGCGCGACCTTACCTCCCTTAATGAAGGGGCAAAGTAGGTCGATGACTTTAATACCGGTTTCAAACACTTCGACTTTCGGATTCTGCTCGGTAAAACTTGGGGGCTCCGCGTGAATCGATCTCCTTTCGGCGTCTTTTGGAAGCGGTGGTCCTCCGTCAATCAAATCACCGGTTACGTTAAACACGCGGCCGAGAGCCTGTTTACCGACGGGAACCGAAATTTCTTCCGTTGTGTCGATAACTTCCTGACCCGAAGAAAGTCCGTCCGTCGTGGACATTGAAACGGTTCTTACGACTCCGTTACCAAGGTGGGCCTGAACCTCAAGCGTTACGGTTCCGTTCGGACCTTCAACTTTTAGAGCCGAATATTGGTTCGGTGTGTGATCGGCGAAGTAGGCGTCCACAACCACCCCGATAATTCTTACGATTTTTCCCTTTGGCATTGTTTTCATTGTTAAGGATTTTAAGTTTAGAAAATGGCATCACTGGCACCGACAAGCTCCGCGATTTCTTGCGTTATCGCCTGCTGGCGAGCCTTATTGTAGGTGATTGATAGTTCGTTTGTAATCCTATCCGCTGAATCCGTCGCACTCTGCATGGCCATCATTCGGCTTGAATATTCACTGGCCTTCAACTCCAAGAAAGACTGCACAAAAAGAGAAGAAATGATCTGCTCGTGGAGACTTCCCACAACTTCTTTTTGCGAGGGGTCGAAAATCATATAGTCATCTTTTTTCGCCGCGGTGGGTTCCATCTTCTCGATATTCGTAAGAATCATTTCCTTCGAAAAAGGAAGGAAAGTTTTTAAAACCGGATAGAAAGTGAAGGAGTTTTTGTAGTGCGGCGCGATGAAAATAATTTTCTTACAAATGCCGTTTTTCCAGTATTCCAAAATTTTCTCGATTATTTGTATCGCGTCGAAATTGGAAAGTTTTTCCGGCACTCCGCCGAAATGTTTTTCAACCGTAATTTTGTTGTTTTTTGCGAAGTCGTAGCTTTTTTTACCGATGGTAATCAACAATTTATCTTCCGTTTTATGCCAAGTATCCGACCTGAAAAGACCGTTTATGAGTTTATTGTTCAAGGGCCCGCAAAGACCTTTGTCGGAAGTGTAAAGCACAAACAAAGTTTTGCCTTTTTCGCGTTGTTCCGAGTAAGTGCTCTCGATTCCGATATTGTTTTCAAGGATTTTCAAAAGATCCCAAACGTAGCTTCTGGTGGAAACCGCGCGCTTTTGGAACTGGCGCATTTTGCTCGCCGCAACAAGTTGCATCGCTTTCGTAATCTTGCGAGTATTTTTGATACCCGAGATTTTCTTCCTGATTTCTAAAAGTCCTCCGGACATAATTTATGCAAAAAATTTATCTAAAGTTTTTTTAATCATTGCGTCGATGTCGGGAGCAAGCTCCTTTTTCTCCTCAATGTGTTTGACGAGGTCGCCGTGATTGGATTCCACAAGGGCGAGTAGGGATTTCATCTTTTCCCCCACTTCGCTCGCGGGCAAAGCATCAAGGTAACCCTTTGAAGCCGCGTAAAGCACGAGCACCTCCTGCCACAATGTGTAAGGTTTGTGCTGGCCCTGTTTCAAGGCCTCAACCACGCGCTGTCCTCTTGTCAGTTGTTTCTTGGTGGCTTCGTCCAACTCGGAGGCGAACTGGGAAAATGCTTCGAGTTCATAATATTGAGCGAGATCCAGCTTCGCCGTGCCGGAAACTTTCTTCATGATTTTTGTCTGCGCGCTGCCTCCCACGCGTGAAACGGAAATACCGACGTTGATCGCCGGTCTGATTCCTTTATTGAACAAGCTCGGTTCCAAGAAAATCTGCCCGTCCGTGATGGAAATTACGTTCGTGGGAATGTAAGCCGATACGTCCGCGGCCTGTGTTTCAATAATCGGAAGCGCGGTAATCGAACCTCCTCCGTTTTCTTCGTTCATTTTCGCGGCTCTTTCCAATAAACGGCTGTGAAGATAAAACACATCGCCCGGGTAAGCTTCACGTCCCGGAGGTCTTCTCAAAAGAAGGGACATTTCTCGATAAGCCACCGCGTGTTTTGAAAGATCGTCGTAAATTATCAATACGTCCTTTCCTTGCGCCATAAAGTATTCGGCAATCGCGGAGCCGGCGTATGGAGCAAGGTATTGCATGACCGCGGAGGCGGCAGCCGGAGCGGAAACCACGACGGTGTAATCCATAGCCCCGTGGGCTTTCAAAGTTTCCACGACTTGCGCGGTTTTCGCCTCTCTTTGCGCGATGGCAACGTACACGCAAATCATATTCTGACCTTTTTGATTCAAAATCGTATCAATCGCGATTGTGGTTTTGCCGGTCTGTCTGTCGCCGATTATCAGTTCGCGTTGTCCCCTTCCGATTGGAATCAAAGCGTCAATCGACACGATGCCCGTTTGTACAGGTTGGTGAACCGACTTTCTAACCATGACGGAAGGCGCTTGAGCTTCATGAGGCATTTCTTTCTCGACTTTAATCTTACCTTTTCCGTCCAAAGGATTTCCCAGCGGATTAACAATTCGTCCAATTATTTCTTCACTCACGCCAATCGATAGAAAGCGTCCCGTCGATTTAACAAAAACGCCTTCGCGGACTTCCTTGCTGGCTTGAAGAACGAGCGCGTAAGCGGAGTCCTTTTCCAGATTCATGACAAGGGCTTCGGCGTTCGCGCTTTCGATCGAAACGACTTCGTTCATACAAAGGCCGGAAAGACCTTTAACGTGGATGACTCCGTCTTTGTAAGACTGAATCACGCCTTCGTCAGCGGCCATTTTTTCGCCTTCGACATCAAGCGTCGCCAATGCCGATTCCACCTGTGCCAGAAAACTGTGCAGAGTATCTTTTGACATATTATGAGTTTTTTAGGGATAGCTCACCTTTGGTGAGTTTAGAAATACGTGAAATACGCGACAACCAAGAGTAATCATGAGAATGACCGTTCGCGAAAACCCTGAGTCCGCCAATCAGGTTTTTATTAATTTGGAAAATAGGGAAACCGGATTCGAAATCAGCGTTTAATTTTCCACGGATTTCAGTTTTTAACTCGCCGTCCATTCCCCGCGGAGACTGCACCACCAGGTAGGGAGCGTCGGCGATATTTCGCGCGAGTTCGGTAATTTCGGAAGCGATTTCCTGGTATGAATTTACCACCAATAAATTTTTTAAGGCTCTCGCGACAAGACTTTCGCTGGCGATGAGCTTATCAATGACTTCTTCCTGCTTTTTTTGCGGAAGAAGGTAGAATTCGCTCGGCAGCTTATCAAGTTTGCCCGCCAGATTTTCAGTTAAAAAGCGCACAAGAGCTTTAAAAAATTTACTTTTTTTAAGCTTTAAATTTTTGACGTCGCCATCACTCAAGAATTGGATTATCAGTTTAAAATCTTTCGCCAACTCGTTTTCGCCCGCTTGAGCAAGGTATTCCTTGAACACGGCCGGGATTCTCAAGTTCGTCATTTCGGACTCCTTTCTTTCAGGATTTTTGGCCGCAAACGCGAGCATTTCGTAAACCAAAGCGGATAGAAAATCTTTAAACATTTTTAATTTTATAATGATGCCAAGCTTCCTTGATGCTGTCTTGAATAACATTCTCCGGAACTTTATTTTGTACGATTTCCAAAATAACTTTTTTAATAAGCGCCATCGTCGCCGCTTCCGCTTCCTTCATAATGACAGCTTTCTTTTCATCAATTTCGGATTGAGCCTTAGCCATCATTTCGGTGCGAGCGACTTCCATTTCTTTAACAAGCTCGCTCCTTTTTTCCTCTATATACTTCTTGAGATTCGACATTTCGTCGCGGAACTTCGCCTCGATCGCCTTCTTTTCTTTTTCGGATTTCGCGAGAGTGTTATCGAATTCGTCGCGAAGAATTTTAGCCTCCTCGATACTGTCGGAAATTTCTTTTCTCCGCTTGTCGATAAAACCCAGAATCGGCTTGTATAAAAGATAGGTCATTACAAGCAATACGGAACCCAAGTTAATCAGGTACAGCAGTATGCTCCAAGGATTTATTCCCAATTTGGACAGAGCTTCCATAATGTGTTTGCTGTAATAAAATTAAGAAACGAACAAGATTATCAAGGATACCACAAGGGCGTAAATTGAGTTTGACTCGATAATCGCCATACCGACAATCATGTTGGTAAAAAGTTTGTTGGCCATTTCCGGATTTCTCGCCATTCCGTCCATCGCCTTGCTGGCCATCATGCCTTCGCCGATGGCGGCTCCGACGGCTCCGAATCCTATTGATAGGGCGGCGGCCAGTAATTTCATTGATTCTGCTTCCATAAAGTTTAAGGGGTTAGAAAAATAATATTATGGATGATTGATTTAATGCGCGTGCTCGGCGTGACGAATAGTCCCGCTTATGAACAAGAGACTGAGGATGGTAAACACAAAGGCCTGCACGAGTCCCGCCAAAATACCCAGAAGATAGAAGGGAATCGGCACCAAAAACTGCGTGTAAAACATAAGTCCGGACACGATGACAATAATAATTTCGCCCGAGAATATATTGCCGAAAAGACGAGTCGCCAGCGAAATGATTTTTGCCAACTCCCCGATGACTTCCAAAATTCCCAGGAAAAATTCGATTAAGGCGTTTGGTACGTCGCTGAATTTTCTGATCTTTAACAATGATTTGAACCTGATGAAATTATTTATGTGATTCATTGGAGCGATTGCCAAGGCAAGCACATGGGAAAGAATAATCACCAATGCCGCGAAAGCCACGGTTAAACTGTAATCCGAGGTCGGCACTCTGAAAAAATGCTCTTCAAGTCCGCCATGGCCCTCCGTTACCACCGCGCCCACCAGTGGCAGGAGGAAAAATTGATTCGAAAGCAGAATAATCAAGAAAATCGTCATAATCAAAGGAAGAATCTTGCGGGCTCTCTTTTCATTATCCAAAGCCAAGGTCAGTTGACCGAGAAAAAATTCAAGAATCATCTCAAAAGCCACTTGAAGTCTGCTCGGAACTATTCCAGCTTTTCTTCTTATAAGGAAGGCGACAAAAATAATCAAAAGACTTGAAAGAACCGTCGCGGCAAAAGAGTTGCTTATCGAAATCGATCCGATTTTCATTATTTCCTGTGCCGGCAAGCTGATTTCTTCCATCGCGCGTAGCGTTATTTTTTAGTTAGCTCACTTTTGCTTCCTTCGGAACTATTTATCAGACCTTTCGTCTGCTTGTAAACAAGAATCTGTATCAAAGGGAAGGAAATCACAAGACCGATGATGAATAATATGGGGAAAGTATCAATTTTCTTGTCGATGTAGTAACCTGTTCCGCCAAACAACGCCATCAAGCCAATCGTGGTAAAAGCGATTTTCATGGTGATCTGAAAATGATCTCTGTAGCTTAAGATTAAGTCCGATGTTTGTTTATTCTTATCTTTCAAGGGGATTTGTAAATCAGTAGCGCGGATAAGATAATGGCCTTTGGGAAAAAATCAAGGCGTAATAGGGCGCTGTGCGAGCCAGCAAGCGCTCGGCGTTCTTATAAGCGAATTTTTCCCGGACCGCGGGATCCAGTTGTCCGATGAAAGCGCGGGTGTAGGTGTTTAAGGTTAGCGCTACGTCCGTGTCCAAGGACCACGTCGACCCCACTCCTCTGTCGGTGCCCCACAAGACTTGATCGGGATGAGTTTCAATGAATTCTTTCCATGTCGCCAAATCTTCTTCGAGCAAAGGCCCGTAATCTTCAAAATGCGCTATGAATTCTTCCTTGCTGTGATTGTCGTTTAAAAGAAAGACATCCCCGTAGAGTTCATCAACTCCATAGTAAACGTTGGGATGATTTTCGAGAATTTCCGCCACATCGTCCAGAGTGCCGTCGCAAGATCCGCAATCGATCAATTGGTCTCCGTGCCAAATAAAAGTGATGTCCGGGTTGGCTTCCAGCGCTCTTTCCCACTCCGCTTTTTGTCCTTCGCCCAAATGGAAATAAACCAACAATTTGTTCTCACGCACAACAGGATAAATTTCCGTCAGCCGTTCCGAATCGGGATGAAGCGCCGGAGCTCCGCCCGGATGTCCGTACAAACCGATCTCCCCGAACCCTTTCACCAGTCCCGGGTAAATGTTGAGCATGGACTTCAACTCCGCGGCGTCCACCGTGACAAAACCGTTCGGATCCCCGTCGCTATCGGGAGTCATGAGAAAGGGAACAAAGCGGTCCGGATACATTTCCAAGGTTCTTTTAACCAGCTCGAGCGACTCGTTTGTAATGGGTCGCCAAGCGGGGAAAAAAGCGAAGACTTTACTTGTGCCTTCATAGTCCATCATGCAGACCCACTCGCTTACACTGCGTTTGGTTCCGATATTGGAGCCGCTGTATTCTTCTATCGGAAGCCCTGGTGCTCCGTCCGGAAGACTTTGCATGTGAATGTGCGTATCTATCATCGGTCCGCTATAGTAGTTGTCGGGAAAATTCCGTTCCGGCGGCTCCGGACAATCAATTTCTTCAAAAGCCTTGGCAAAAATTTGTTCCCAATAAGCCTCTTCCACGGTAAGTTCGGTTTTTTCTTGCGGATTTTGCAGCGCGGCGGAAATTCCCAAAATGGCAATGAGTACGATTCCGGTTCCCGCGATTACAAACTTGTTAGGCACGTGTGGGTGGATTTATTAAATACCTTATGTTTGAGGCGTCCTGGCCGCCGCCAACTCCACGAACCGGAGCATTCTATGGGAGAACTTTGCTCTGATGGCTGTTATTGTCTCTTTTTCGGCGCCTTCCGCTGTCCTTATAACGTACAACCCTTTTAAGTCGGGTTTATCACATGTTTCAAATTTTAATCCCAATTCGGTAAGTCTCCTCTGAATTGTTACGGAGTCCGCTTCGGAGTGAAATCGCGCGATTAAAGTTCCATCAAGATATTGTTTTTCCATAAGCTGTGGTATTAGCTATTTGTACTTTAACTTTAATCCTAAAATTGAAAGGGCGAGTAAAAGTCCGGCGGTATTCATTACCGCTACGGGCCCATTTTGTATAAGAACCGCATAATAAATCCAAAGAATCAACCCTGTACAGTAAATAATATACCTCCAGAGGGAAAGATCCTTGGTCGACTTCGTTCGCCAACTTTTTATTGTTTGAGGAAGTAGAGAAATGACCACGAGAATTCCGGCAGTGTATCCTAAGATATCAGTCGTTTCCATACTTAATTGAATGCAGAATTGTTTATTCTAATTTTTTTGGTTCATCCGTGCCTATCCTGTACATTTTACCATTTTTCAGTTTTATTTCAACCGCATCAAAACCGGAAACATTGTAAATCCACATCTTGGGCCATAACCATCCTCTTATTCCCCATCCATAATACCAAAATACCAATGATTCTTTACGATTTTAGCGGATATTACATCACTAAGTAAAAACTTTTTTTTATAAATACCGTAGCCAAATTTAATTTGTAAATATTTTTCATCAATAATCACTTGAAGTGACCCGAAGGAAGCAATTTGAGTGTGTTTGTAGTTCATGGGGAATTAAAGGGGTGAATTTAGCGAGCCAAAATTCCTTATCATTAGATTTTTTATCTACTCGCTTCACACTATATGTGTACAACACTAT
>CAYIRB010000038.1:0-10205 GCA_964365765.1 uncultured Candidatus Peribacteria bacterium | reverse complement strand
GGTGCCATCGACATAAGATTGAACCAGAATGTTAGCGCCCGTGTCGTTGATGAAGCGCAGGTCGGGCCACGGTTCGTAAACGGTGGCGTCAAGGCCGTAGCCGTAAGGGTAGGCGTAGTAGGAAACGGCGTAGGAGTGATTCGTGCGAGCGGTAATCGGGAGCCCGCTGTATAATGCGGCCCGATACATTGTGGTTGAAACTTGGCACAGTCCGCCGCCGTATTCAGGCAAAGTGTCATTGCCTTTTATCACAAGTTCGGGGAGCCATCCGTTCGCTTCGTTCACATGTCCCAATACCTTTGTGAAAGAAAATTCTTCGTCCGGCGCGATTATGATGCCGTTGAATTTTGTCACGCCGAATTTGATGTTATGTATTCTGTTTGCCGGGGAACCTTTCAGCGTTGAATAGCCCACGCCGAGCAAATCAGTGACGCCTTTTTCTTCCAGCGATTCCGATACCGTGATTTCCGGCTTAATCATGTCGACCGGAATGTCGATTAGACTCGTCTCCCCGTTCAAGCCGTCCGTGAAAGCGGCGAGAATTTTGTTCATGTTTATTTCACGACCGTCGCGCGCGCTGCCTTCAAAATCAATTGTGCCGTCAGGGTTCTCCGTGATGACGACGGGCGAGGGTTCCGATGTGATTTCGGGGGCGATTTCATTGCCGATATAGGCGGTGAAAAGTTCGGGGTTGAGAATGAAAGCGCCCGTGCCGCTTTGCGGTAGGAGCCAATCGACATGGTCTTGCATTGCGACTTTCCACGTTTGGCCTTTTTCGTCTTTCAAAGTCATGTTCTTCGCGGCCAAGTCGCCGGCCTTTTCGATGTTTTCAAGCAAGAACGCCGTTCGTATTTCCGGATTTCTTGTGAGCAATGGAAGAGGCGAGCTTTCCGGAATTACAAATTGTTCAAAGTAAGACCGGACCAGCGCGGCGACTTCAAGAGCGTTTACTCCGATTCCGATTTGTTCTTCATGCACGCTGATTTTGCCGTCCCAAACGTAGTAAGCGTCCGCGACGCCTTGTTCAATTCCCGATTCGGCGAAAGCTTGTTTGACTTCGGCGGTGTCGAACGTCAGATTGTATGGTATTTCCAGCCCGAACAGGAGAATTTTCGCTTTCATAATTACCGGCGTCGCGGTCATGAAAGAGTTTAAGTAGTCGCGAATTTCCGGGAGATTGCTGAAGGGCTTCAAGTCGCTTACAGACATTTCCAAACTGCCAATGCTCACGCCTTCGGCGTGACGCCAGTGTATTTTTTTTGCCAAAAATTCAAGTTCTTTCTCTTCGAGCGCGGAGTAGGTTTCGACGAAAGTGTTGAAATTCGCGAAGGACATTTGCGGCACGGACATTTTTTTCACGAAATTTTCTTCCGGAATTTTGTTAAGCGCGTATACGGCGGCTACGCTGAAAAGAATCGCCGCCACTATGGACAAAATCAGCACGGCTTCGCGGATTTGGCGTCTACTTTTCATTTTCAATTATTTCGACGGTTGAGAAAAATGCGCTTGGCTATTTTGCCGAGACCGTGCAAGATTTCTTTGGACAGTTTAACTATTTCTTTCGCTTCGCTTGTTTTCCCGCCGAAACTTTCTTTAAGAATTTTTCTGGTTTCCTCACCTTTTTTCGGCGCCAGGGTAATGCCTATCGCGGAACCTATCGCCGTTCCGATTATCGCCCCCATCACAATTTTGTCGAGGGTGGATGACTCTTCCTTTTTGTTGTTTTCGTCTGGCATATTATTTTTTGGATTTTTCGCGGGCGTAATCGGTGGACTTCGTGTAGCGTATCAAGTTTACCTTGATGATGCCGGGGAAAGAAAGTTCTTCGGAAATTTTGCCCGCGATTTCGGACGCGAGCGGTTCCATATTTTGGTCGGAAATTTTGTCATTATCCACAATGACTCTGACTTCTCTGCCGGCGGAAATCGCGTATGTTTTTTTGATGCCGGGGAAGGATGCAGTGGTTTCTTCAAGCTGTTTTATTCGTTCAAAATAATTCGTGACGGATTCTTGTCTTGCGCCCGGTCTGACGGCGGAAATCGCGTCCACCGCTTTAACAATGAAGTCGGCGGGGCTTTCGCAGGGGACTTTGTCATGATGCGCGAAGGCCGCGTGAACAATGCCTTGATCGTAGTTGAATTTCTCCAAAATCTCTTTTGAAAGATCGTCATGCGCGCCGCCGACGTCATGGTCTATCGCCTTTCCAATGTCGTGATAAAAAGCTCCTTCGGTCGCGATGCGAACATCCGAGCCGAGCTGGTCGGCTATCATGCGCGCGAGGAAAGCCATTTCCGTCGAATGCCAAATTACGTTTTGACCGAAGCTTGTCCTGAAATACATTCGCCCGACATAATTGACCAACTGTTTGTCCACTTTTTTCGGGTCGATTTCCATCATTTTCAAATGCTCCAAGCCTTTGCGGTCGCAAGTAGCCATAACTTCCTTTTCGGCTTCGTCCACGGCGGCTTTAATCATGGGATGGTCGATTTTTCCCGCTTTTTTCGCCTGTATTTGCAGTTTGTCGATTGCCTTTTTCGCGATGTTGCGGCGCAAAAGATTCACGCCTCCCACGTGCAAAGTTTTCGGGTCAAGATTGAAAATAATCGAGACCGCTATGAGGCTTTCAAAATAAGTGATGTTCGCGCCGGCTTTACCTATAAACAAACCTTTGAATTTGTCTTCTTTCAATGTCACGGCGGTGGAGTTTTTATCCACCGAGCTGGGAGTGGCCATTCTTTGCGAAACAATTTGAATGATCGCCTTCGCGTGTTTTATCGCGTCTTCTTTCGTGTCTTCCAATTGCGCGGCGAGGCGGGCTTCGTTGTTTTCCGTAATCAGTCGTTCAAAATCGCCGCGGATGCTTTCAAGCGCCGCCGCGGGAGCCACGCCGCTGACTGCGGAAAGTTTATGTAGAATGCTTTCGCCGAGTTCTTTTTCTTTCCCGCGAATTTCTTCAATTTCACGGGTTAATCCTTTGACGTTGCCTTCAAATCCACGGTTGCGGTTTTCGCGTTTTTCGGCAATTTCTTCTTTTTGCTTTATTACTTCTTCCAATTTTTGCGCGGCCGATTCCAAGTCTTTTTCTTCGTGCTCCAAAATCTTTTTCACGTGCTCGAGTTGTTTTTTTGCATCTTCTTTGATTCTTTCCGCGTCCGCTCGCGTTCGAGTCAAAAGCTCCTCGGTTTCTTTTTCATTTGAAAGCGCGGATTTGCCGGGCAGAAAGTACCCGATTGCCAAGCCCGCCAAGGCGGGAATGATTAAAAATAAATACATCAATTACCGTTGGTTGTTGTAAATATTTCCTTAAAGAATATGTCGACGCGCGCCTTTAAATTCGGGTTGTTCGCCGTAAACAGTCCGAGCCCGATTATCGCCGCGACGAAGATAATTACCAGTATTTTCCAAGTGTGTTGCATAAGTGTTTTTTAATTCGGTGACAGTTTAATGGAAAGTTACTTTATTTGATAGTCGGTTATAGCAAGAGCCACATTTATCCTTCGCCCTCAAGTTAATCGAATGTGCGCTTTGAATATGGGGTTGATCATGAGAAAGTTCGCCAAATTAACAAGCTAAAACTACTGCGCAGACCTACATTCGGGAGTTTAGCCGACTTTATTCAGTTGGCGGAGGAGGAGGTGGTGGTATCGGATCATATGGAGGTACGACGGTCCCTGGATTGGTTGGCGCCTCTATTGAGGGGTTTGATTTGGTGCCAAACTTACCCTGAAGGTCTTGCGTGCCTCCACAGGCAATTAAGAAAATTGTCAGGACGGATAAGGCTATGAATTTTTTCATTCAACTGGATTGTTAATTATTAACGCGTTAAGTATAACAATTTTGTGGTGGGGGTGGCAAGCTTGTTGAATAATCGACTTCCCTCCAAGAAACATCGTAATAATGATCATTTATGAGTTATTAGGAGTTTGTTCAGGACTTTTTTGAGGATTGCCAATGCTTTGCCGATTTCCGCCGCGTCTGTCGGACTCCCCAGTGTCAGACGCAAAGACTCGGAGGCTTCTTTCGGCGTTTGACCAAGCGCCAAAAGCACGTTCGACGGTTCGGTTTTTCCGGAAGAGCAGGCCGAGCCGCCGGAGACGGCGAGGCCTTCAATGTCCAAACGCATAACCAGAGTTTCATTTTTTTTACCTTTAACGCGTATGTTGATGTTATTCGGCAATCTGTTGATTGAGTCCCCGTTCAAAGTCACACCTTTGATGTTCAGTAGTCCATTAAGCAATTTGTCTCTTAATTTTTTTACGCGATCCGCTTCTTTTCTTCCGTCTTTAAGCTTCAACTCCAATGCCTTCGCGAAACCGTAAATCAGGGCCGGATTTTCCGTGCCGCCCCTTAATCTGAATTCTTGGCCGCCGCCCAAAATCAGCGGCGTAATTTTTATTCCTTCACGAATGTAGAGAAGCCCCGCGCCTTTGGGCCCGTAGATTTTGCTTCCGTTCAAAGTCATCAAATCGACACCCAAGTGCTCCGCGTTTATGTCCAGAAAGCCCGGCGCTTGACAGGCATCCGTATGAAAAACGACTTTTTTCTTCCTGCAAATTTTCGCGATTTTCTTTATGGGCTGAATTGTGCCTATTTCATTGTTCGCGTACATAACGGAAACCAGAATGGTTTCCGCTTTTATTTCTTTTGCAATATCGTCGGCCGAAATTATTCCATTCTCGTCCGGAGCGACTTCCGTCAAGGTAAATCCGAAATTATCGCGAAGATAACGCGCGGGTTCGAGTACGGAAGGGTGTTCTATCGCGCTCACTATTATATGGCCTCGACCGCGCGCGAAGGCCCTGCCGAAAATCGCCATATTACAAGATTCCGTGCCGCCGCCGGTAAAAATTATTTCGGACGGTTTTTGCGCGCCCAAAATCTTCATGCAGATCGAGCGAGCTTCGTCTATCGCCCGTCGCGCGGTTTGTCCGAATTTATGAATGGAAGACGCGTTCCCGAAGTTTTCGTCCAAGTAGGGCTCCATGAGTTTGAGAACTCTTTTGTCCACGGGCGTCGCCGCCGCGTAATCCAGATAAATCATTCGCGGGTTAATTTCTTAAAATGTTTTGTCAGCTGAGTTTCCAATCTGTCCGTGGTAAAGTCAAGCACTTCCGTTATCGAATGTTTGGTTTCCTTGGACATGAATTTACCGCGCGGCAAGTTAAACACCATTTCCAGCTGAAAGGCCGAATGCCGCTCGTGTTTCCGGATTCTCGCGTCAACTTTTACCTGATCGTCATCGGGAAAACGACTGTCGAGCATGGGCCTCAGGCGTTCCAGCTTCGCGGCAAGGTAGCTATGAAACTGCGCCGCTTCGGGTTCCGTAAGATTTTTTACGACCGGCATTACTCGCATATCAAGGGTGGTTAAATGGTATGTGTCATTGTATCACATTTTTTTCCAAATCACCTCTTTTTTATCGGCTTGCAAATTACGGGAGCGCGCCATCAAAAACAGCGCGTCGGAAAGCCGGTTCAAGTAGGCGAGGCAAGATTCGTGAATGTTTTGTGCGGCCGCCAATTGCGTTTCCGCTCTTCTGCACACGGCGCGGGCGAGGTGAATTTGGCAAGCCTTTGCTTCGCCCCCGGGCAATATAAAATTTTTCAATGCCGGGATTTCTCCTTCAAGCTCCGTCGTCCGCGCCTCCAGTGATTTCAAATGTTCGCCCATATTTTCAAGCGATTTCGGATTCGCAACAATCGCCCCCAAGCAAAAAAGGTCTCTTTGAATTTCTTCAAGTCCGCCGATAATGCCGAGCCAAGAATTCAATTCATCAATCGAGGCGAGGCAAACTATGCGCTCGTCGGCCTTGCCGACGCGCGTGCCGTCAAAAAGATCGGTTTGCCCTTTATCTCCGCGTTTCGTTGTAATGCTCATGCGCTTATTGTACTTGTGACAACCATCATAATCAAAATGCCCGCGACCACAAAAGCACCGGACGCGAGAGACCTTGATTTATGGCTTTCCGGCACCAAGTCGGAAGCGCTGATATAGACAAAAGAGCCCGCGGCAATCCCCAGCATTATTCCCAAAGCCGACTCCGGTAAATTTGGGAAAAGCAGTAAAGTTAAAAGTGTGCCGAAGGGCGTCGCGAGCGCCACGATAACCGTCCACCAAATCGCTTCCTTCCTTTTAAACTTGGCATGAAGCAATATTGAAAGTGTGAAAATCCCTTCCGGCAATTCATGAAGCAAAACGGCCAAAGCTGTTATCAGGCCGATTTCATTACTGACTTCAAAACCTATCGCTATCGCAACTCCGTCGAGAAGCGAGTGAAAGAAAATTCCGATTCCCGCCACCGGCCCGAAGACGTGTTCATGCGCGACTTCTTTATCTTCGCGGCAAGCATGAAAACCCACCATCGATTCGATCATATAAAAAACCGCGAAACCCGCCAGTAACCAAGGAAAAACCGAATCTTGCGAAAGTTCTTGCGCTTCCGGCAGAAGATCCAAAAAGGCCGTGCCGAGTAAAGCTCCCGCCGCCAAACTCACAATCGCGAATGAGTAGCGCCGCACCCAACGTTGAGCGTACAAAACCATGCCCAGACCTATCAGTGTGGCCGAACCCGCGAGCGCGGAATAAAAAATCGGAATAATATATTCGCTCATTTGCATAAATTACAGGTGGCTAAAAGTTCATGGTTTTGCGGGCGGATTGAGAATTTTTTCAGTTTGGGATGCGCGTGTTCGTAAAGCGGATTTTCTTCAAATTTTCCGCATGTCTCGCAAATCACGGCTTGATGACAAACTTGTTCGTCTTCAACTCCGCACAAATAGTAACGGTTCATGAGTGGGGATTTATGCAAGAATTTTTCCTTTTTCAGCATTTCCAAAATTCTAAATACGGTGGACTGGTCGAGTGCTGTTTTTTTCGTGATTTCTTTACAAGTGTACGCGCGCGCGTTCGCGGGAGAAAAAATCTCCATGATTTTATTCCTGCCCTCCGTAATTCGATAGCCGCGATTTCTCAGTCCGACGTCCGTAAGATATTTTCGTCCCATGCCGGCATGCTAAATGGGCGATTCTCTTATTGCAAGTAATTTGCATTTACAAGCTTGGGTATTTGTCGAGAGATATTCGTTCTTAATCTGCTTATTGCAAGTGGCTTGCAATAAGGGTTTTCACTCTTTTTGCTCGCGCGGAGGGGCCGCGCTTTGCAAAGCCAACTGCCCGCAGGCCGCGTCCACGTCCATGCCGGCCGAGTGCCGGATATGACATTCCACTCCAAGTCCCTTCACCACGCGTTGAAATTCGTGAATTCTATTTTTCGAAGCGGAAGAAAACTGCAGAAAAGTTTGGTGGAAAGGGATTAAATTTAAAATTACAAGTTTGAGCGGCTTTAGTAAATGTGCTATCGCGCATGCGTGAGAATCACTGTCGTTCACTCCCGAAAGCATCACATATTCGAACATCAATTTTCGTTTTGTTTTTTTGATGTACTCGGCACAAACTTCGATAAGTTGCGGGAGTGGGAATCCTTTATTGACCGGCATGATTTTCGAGCGAAGCGCGTCGTCCGGCGAGTGAATGGAAATCGCCAAATTTATCTGTTTCGGGTAGTCCATGATTCGTTTGATCCCCGGAATAATCCCGCAAGTCGAAACGGAAATTTTTCGCGCGCCGATTCCGATCAAGTCGTTCAAAACGTCGATACTGGCGAAAACGTTGTCCAGATTTAAAAGTGGTTCGCCCATTCCCATGTAAACCACGTTTGTGACTTTTCCGGTTTGGCGGTAATACAAAACCTGATCCGCGATTTCATCGGCCGTCAGGTTGCGGGTTAGACCGAGTGTGCCAGTCGCGCAAAAGGAGCAGGCCATAGCACAACCGACCTGTGAAGAAACGCAAACCGTGCGGAATTCTTTATTCGGGATCATCACGGTTTCGATAAGCGCGCCGTCCGCCATTTTGAAAAGCGTTTTGATGGTTCCATCCTTGCTCACAACTCGATTTACAGATTCAAAAGACAAAAACGGAATGTCTTTGAGTTTCTCGCGAAGGGCCTCGGGAATGTTGCTCATTTCCTCCCAACTTTTAACTTTCACGCCGTAGACATTTTCGAGAATTTGTTTTTCGCGGAAAGCGGGTTCGCCCGACAGTCTTTTATGTAGTTCCAACCTGTTCATGCGCGCACTATTCCATGATTGCGCCGCTTAGTCAAAACCAACCGAGCTTTCTTCTTCCGCGACTTGTATGATATTTTTCCCGTAACATTTAACAATCACATTATGGCGGACAACACAGTATTCCAAAATCTTATCGAGGAGCTGAGCAAGAAGCTCGAGGCTCTGAAGGAAATTAAAAACCTTATGCGCGAGCTTGAAGAAGATGTTCCGATGGAACTGGAAGACCTTCTGCTCGCCTTTAAAGATCTGCGCAAACAAGTAAAAGAAGGGAAGGAAAAACAAATTAAGAATCTTTTGGAAGGCAACGACGATTACGCGGACTATCGCAAAAAAGTTCAGGAGCTCAAGGAAGAAGCGGCGAATGTCAAACTGCAACTTTTCACGGAAGCCGCTAAGCTTACGCGTGAACATGGGGACATCGACCAAACCGTGGTCGTGAACGGCGCTCCCTCAAGACTTCAAACTCAAAAAGAAGTCCTGGTTTATTTGAACGGCAAGATCATAAAGTAATTGACAAATCGCATTTTAGCTGTATAAATAGGCCGATGGATCAGATTGACAGAAGAACTGACGGCGATTCTGAAATTATCACCATTCCTTACGGCGCGTGGTTGAAACACGAAACCCACGGGGAGGGTCACGCCAGAATCACCGCGAAGTATGCCGATTTGCACGGCCGCGAATCCGACTACAGCAAGGGGGAATACGGGGAGTCTTTGCTGAACGAAGATACCGTTGTGAGACTCGTTCGTGATAAAGTCCGCGACCGCCTGGACGCGGTGTGGATTCTTAGAAGGGTCCCCGGAAAATATATGAAAATGAGAAGCTCGTGGTGGAGAGACCCTCGTGATATGAGTCGGGAAGAAAGGGAGTCTCTTTTTTCTAAGTTGCAAGTGGCCGCGCAGGAGCAGGGGATGCCGCTTATCGTCGAACCGGATATTAATGATAACGCCTTGGCCGACACTTTTGACGCGCTCGGATTCAGTGCCGTGTGGGACGGAAGAGAACTGGAGGGGATCATGGGCGACGACTTTGCCGCGACTCACTCCATACATTCGAAAAACAGATATAACGAACTTCGCTTTACCGTACAAAACACATTGGGAAGCGAGGGCGCGCCGCGCCGATCATACGTTTCCTATCCCGAGTGGATGACCAGTCGTAAACGCGTCGTCCGCGGAATAGTGGAACACGGCAGGGAACTTTTTATGCTTCAAAAAGACGCCACTTCTTCCAAACCCAATCTTTGGGAGTATCCTGGCGGAAATCATGACGCCGGAGAAACCGAAAATGAAACCTTTGAAAGAGAAATGTGCGAGGAAACCGGTGTTGAGGTTCGAGCGGTTGTGGAAAGAGCCAAGCCCGTGGGCAGCGTTTTTTACCAATATTGGAAAGACGGTACGGTCTTCAGTTCCGAAACCAAAATCAGGCACTCGCTGTTCCTCGATGATGAAAAAAGACCGGGGTTGAGCTTTATTGCCGGAACTCGCGATCATCATCAAGACGCGCGCTGGCAGAGCGTGAAAGACGTTTGGGCCGGACGTATCGGTCTTACTCGTCCAACGAATATGATAAGACGGAATTTTACGATTTAGCGGATATCGAATAAGCGCGCTTCGCGCGTGCCAAACAAGCTCGACTTCGTCGAGTAATGGCGGGATGAACGGGATTCGAACCCGCGACCTCTGCCGTGACAGGGCAGCGCTCTAACCAACTGAGCTATCACCCCATGGAAGGGGCCTAAGTTGGGAACATGATTCGCGTTCCAGTTGAGGCCCCATGAGAAAACGGTCGAACTGTATCAAACCAGTATTTTAATTGCAATGTTTTTTATTTTGCCGGGTCGTGCTACTATCTGCCGGACTATGAGAATTGGAATAGATGCCAGAATGTATAGCAGTGAGTTTACCGGGATCGGTAGATATGTTTACGAATTGATTGAAAATTTACAAGAGGTGGATAATAAAAATGAGTATGTAATTTTTATGAACCCCGAGGAATACACGCGGTTCGAACCAAAATCGAAAAGTATTAGCAAAGTTATGGTGCGGGCTCAGCATTATTCTTTTGCGGAACA
>CAYIRB010000037.1:0-10435 GCA_964365765.1 uncultured Candidatus Peribacteria bacterium | reverse complement strand
GGTGGCGCCGCTTTTCGTGTGAATCATGGAATGGACCACGCTCTGCCTGTGAATGACTATGTTTATTCGCGAGATGTCGAGGTCGAACAGATTTTTGACTTCATAAACTTCCAAAACTTTGTTCACCAAAGTCGCGGAGTCTATTGAAACTTTCGGCCCCATTTTCCATGTCGGATGTTTTAATGCGTCTGCAACCGTCACTCGCGCCAAATCATCTTTGTTCATGCCGAAAAAAGGTCCGCCGCTGCAAGTCAGTGTAACCGAAGCCAAATTTTCTTTTCCGTAATCCCGCAGAAGCTGCCAGATCGCCGAAGCTTCGGAGTCCAAGGGCCTGATTTCCCCTCCGCATCGGTCGGCGAGAGTTTTTAAATATTTGCCGGCGATCGCCAAAGATTCTTTGTTGGCGCTCAATAAAACCTTGCCGGCTTTTAAAGTTTCAATCGAAATTTTCAGTCCGATAAATCCGGGGACGGCGTTAATCGCGTAGTCCGCGGCCAATACCAAGTCCCGAATCGTACTTTCATCTAAATATCCCAAATGGCTTTCCGCACCGTGTTTTCGCGACTGCTCGTCGAGCAATTGTTTGTTTGTAAATGCCGTGAGTCCGACAATTTTAAACTTATCTCCGCACAAAGCGATCATGTCCAGACTTTGCTTCCCGATCGAGCCGGTCGAACCGAAAATTACTATTTTTTTCATTGCGGGATTTCGTAAAGCTGATTGTTGTAAGCGTCATATAGCAATGTCCATCCGCTCGTCGTAAGGAACAGGCGCAAACCATTGATTTTTTCTTTGTACAAGTCGCCGTAGGCCGCGTCGCCCAAGCCGGCGTTGGTATTGATGAACACGTGCGTAAAGCCGGATTTTTCAAAAGCTTGTTTGATCTCCTCCGCAGACTTCTCATAAGCGATGCAGGTGTATTGATCCAAAAAGTCGTCATCCATAATGTCTATGTCGGGGAAGGGAAGGAAATATCTGACTTGTGAGCCGACGCGATAAATTTTTACCTCGCCGCGCTCGGTCCGATACTCCGCGAGCATGGCGGCGATCTCTTCAAAACCCGGGTAAAAAGCATGGATTATTTCGGCTTCGCTTTTGATCCCGAAGGCGTAAGACAAATGAAAAAGTTCGGCGAAAGTTTGCGTTCTTAAAAGAGTGTTCGCGAGTATCGTAAATGCTACAAAGAAAGTCAGCGGATACTTCCACCATTTTTCCTTTTGATCCAAAGTATGAGTCACAAGTATCGTGCCGGCTATCAACATTATAATTCCGTACCACATCACGCCGCTACTCGTGAAGCTCCATAAAATCACGAATGCCAAAGTCGAGACCAATAAAAACAGTATTTTTTTATTCGAAACGAAAAGTTTTTTCGGAAATAAAAGCCAGAGTGGCAGTATCGATAAAAAAACCGGAGTGATGTCCGACATGAAAGTTTTTAAATCCGTAGTCATCGTTACGGAAAATGGGAATAAGAGCAGTGCTTTGAGTCCGCTACCGCTGCCCGTATAACGCTTGTAGTCCGCTATAAACGAAAGGTCGCTCAGTCTACATTTATCGGGGGATGTATAGAATCCGGCGGAGAAATCCGCGTTTTTTTTCAAACCGAAAAGGGAGTCTGAAAAAGCGTGGAATGAATCGCGGTAGCCAAGCTCCGTCAACACGGAAAGAGCGTGCATCGCGTTCAGAATTATCCATGGCAGTAACATGACGACAAGCGCCGCGAGCATGTAAGTCAGGGGCGTGAACTTTTTCAAATGTTTATAAAACTTCTCTTTGTAAATGCTGAGGCCGAGTAAAATAATTCCAAGCGACAGCGTCAACCAGCCGAGCGGTTTTGACGATATTTCGAACGCGTTCAGAGTTTGCATTTGACCCGTCAGCGCGAAATACGCGAGCGCGAAAGCGTAGAGAGCCGCGACCAAATAAATGAATGAAGTCTCGACGTATATGGTCGCCAGAACAATGATCGCGACGAACAAAACGGCCGTTATTTTTATGGATACCGCAAAGGCGAGTAAAACCGAGTAAATAATCAAGTATCTTTTCTCTTTATTCTCTCGCCACTTCAGCCAAGCCAAAATCGCTGCGGCGCCCGTGAACAGAAGCGGCAATTCCGTTTTTGTGTCCAAGACGGAGAAAAAGGTGATCATCGGGATACTCATGAAAAAAAGATCGGCGAAAAATACGCTTTCCTTGTTTAAAAATCTTTTCGCGATAGCGTGAAAGACGCACATGCCCGCGAGCAAGGTAATGAACAAAAGCGTCAAACTTAATTCAGGCTTGTCTGAGAAAAGCCATGCCGTGCTTTGCAAAAGAGTCCAGGATGTCGGGCCGATTCCATACGTGAAAGCGCCTATTTGCGCGAAAAGTTTCGCGCCGCGCATGTATAGATTCGAGTCGTCCCACGCGATTGGAACCACCCTGACAATATCTATCATGAGCATTCCGAAAAACAGATAAACGACGCTGAAAAACGCGACGGATTTCGTTTGATCGAATTGGAGTTTTTCCGTGTAAATATACTTTATGAATTCAAAAATCCGCTTGTATGAACAGGCAACAACGAGCGCGACCAGCGCCAAAAAAGCCGCCGCCGAATAAAGTTTGAACGCACCCAAAAGAAAAATCGGAAGTGAAATAATGCTCGCGCCCAAAAAGAAGCTGAGCACCCTGTCGGTGGCTTCCAGACGCCGATTTCTGAAAAAAACCGCTGCGCCAAGTCCGTAAAAAATCAAAAAGTAAGCTGCCGCTCCGCCGGCGTTCAACAGCATTAATTTTTCCACCGAAGCCATGGCCTTCACGAGCGATACTCTTTTAAAATACCGAAGCATGTCTTCCGGCACTTGTTTTTTCACGAAATCAAAGCGCGGGACAACCAAGTCTTGCTCAAAAATAACATCTTTGCCTTCGGTCGATTCGGGTTCCGGCAAAAAATAAATGCGCGTGCCTTCGCGCACAATGCTTCCGCCATCCACGTAGGCGTATTGATTGCTTAAAAATTCGTATCCCGTCAAAACGAGCGGAAGAATCAATAAGCCGAGCGCGAGAATTTTCAGATCTATTCCGCCGCGTTTTTTGTTGATAAATCGGAATAGAAAGAAAAGCGCGAGCGCGGTAATCATCAAAAAAATCCATCTTTTCCATTCCAATAGGCTATCCGCGTAATACTTATTGACGATGTAAAAAATCACATATACGAAGGCGAACCACGCGATCACCGCCGAAAATTTTGCCGCGGTGAGAAATTTTTTCATGCTTTGTCTTTTATCAGTTTGAGCAGTTCCCCGACCAAATCGGCTTCCGGAACGTTCGCTTTGTAGAGATTACCTTTATAGTAAAGAGCGCCGCAACCTTTTCCGCCGGCAATCGCAAAGTCGGATTCCTTCGCCTCACCGACCGCGTTCACAACACAGCCCATGACGGAAACTCTAATCGGCTTTTTTATTTCTTTCAATTTTTTTTCGACTTCCGCGAGCATTTTTTTCAGATCGATTTCAATTCGGCCGCATGTGGGGCAGGCGACGATGTCCGGCTCTTTGCCGTAAAGTCCGAGCGACTTCAAAATTTCTTTGCACACTTCGACTTCCTTTGTGATTTTGTCGAGCACGGAGACACGGATAGTGTCTCCGATACCCTTCGCGAGCAAGGCGCCTATTCCAATCGAGCTTTTAATCGTACCGGAAAAAGTCGGTCCCGCTTCCGTGACCCCCAAATGCAAGGGCGAGTCGGATTTTGCCGCGAATTTTTCATAGGCCTCAATCATTACGGGCACGCGGGAACTTTTGAGCGAAACCGTAAAGTTCGGGAATTCCCGATCTAAAAAATATTTCTCCCAGCGAAGCGCCGACTCCACAAGCGCGTCCGCGTTGGGCGCGCCGTGTTTTGCCCAAATATCTTTTTCAAGCGAACCCGCGTTCACGCCGATTCGAATCGCGGCGTTTTTCTTTTTCGCGAGTTCAATAACTTTATCCAAATAATTTTTGTCGAAGAAATTTCCCGGATTGATTCGGATTTTGTCCGCTCCGTAGTCGAGCGCCGCAATCGCGAGGCGCGGGTCAAAGTGAATGTCCGCAACCAGCGGCATTTTAATTTTAGATTTAATTTCCGCGATTGATTTTGCCGCTTCAAAATTCGGAATAGCGACGCGGATCAAATCCGCGTCGCGTTCAACCGTTTTAATTTCCGCCACGCATTTTTTCACGTTTTCGGTTTTCCCCATCGTCATCGTCTGAATTCGCACGGGAAACCCGCCGCCGATTTTAAGTCCGCCGACAACGCAGGTTCGTGTTTTTCGTCTTTGTATGGCCATAAATCATAAAAATCTCCGTTAATCTAGAGAAATAATCCTTGCTTTGCAAGTCGGTCGAATAGTATACTGAACATCGATATTCATTCTTCACCACGTCTATATGAAAAAACTGTTCGCAATCTTTACGCTCGGAATATTTTTCTTGATTTCCTGTGCGGGGACCAAAGACCTTCAAGGTAGTTTTAGTTCGGCCAAGGGCGGGGGAACACCAGTGGGTCCGAATTTGACAATTACCGCGAATAAAAGCGTGCAGAATAAAAAAGTATATGAGTACGGTGAAACGGTTGTGGCTTTAGCGATGGACTTCAAATGTCAATCGTCAACCGACTGCTCTGTAAGCCAGATTAGTTTTCAAGGGTACTTGGACGATGATGGAGATGCTTCCTCTTTCGCCACCGACAGCTCTTCGACAACCCACGGTAGCACTTTGGATCATGTGACGACCATGTATTTATATGACAGCGCCACCGGCGGCACAAAATTGGGTACGGTTTCTTATTCTTCAAGTACTCCTTTTACGCGCACTTTTTCGAGCACTACGTCTCCATTGGGTACGGTTTCTTATTCTTCAAGTACTCCTTTTTCGAGCACTACGTCTCCAATCGTAATAAGCGCGAATACAACAAAAACAATTTACTTAACAAAAGCCAGCGTAAATTTGGGCACGCAATTTTCCGATGGGGATGCCGAGAACATAGCGTTCGGGATTGCGGCGGCAAGCGACGTGACGGCCGTTGATGGATCGGGGACGGCTCTCTCCGTTAACATCGGACCGAACGGCTTAAATACGGCGCCCGCATTTTACTTCAGCCTTTCCTATGGAGTAGTTTTGTCAAATGGATCCGTCGGGGTAGGCGGTACCACGGCAATCGCGAACGACGTGAAGCTTCTGGCAATGAATGTTGAATGCAAATCGCCCGGGGCCTGCGTGTTTAACAGCGGAACCGGTTTAATTATTCACGGTTACATAGATGATAACGGCGGGCGCGACGCTCTTGACTTGGAACCGTCTTCAAGTAGCGGCAAGCACGGCAGTGTTTTGAGCACTTACATCAATAATATAAGAATTGAGAATGATGGAGGTATCGTCTTGACGGGCCCGGTGAGTTTCGAAAGCGACGGCTATACTCTAAACTTTGGTTCATTCACCGTTCCGGCGGCAAGCACTAAAACGCTTTATCTTATTGGAGATATTTACAATGCGTACGCGGATGGCGATGCTGAAGATTTTTACTTCAAGGTAACTACCGCGTCGGTTTCTAATAAGCTGGGCACCGGCATGTATGATAAGGGAAGCCCCGAGGCTAACATTATCACAACGTCCTCATAGCGCTTGACATTTATCTGTTAAATAAGTAGATTGCCCTGTGTCTTTTATCTGACAAAAGTTTTATAAGCAAAGTCTTCCGAAAAAACGAGGAAATCAGAGCCGTAACGGTTCGTTTGATTGACGAGAAGGAAGCTCAGCTCGGAATCATAGGAATCGAAAAGGCGATGGGTCTTGCGAAAGAAAGGGGTTTCGACCTTGTGGAAGTTTCGCCCCAGGCCAATCCTCCGGTGTGCAGGCTTATAGACTTCGGGAAGTTCCTTTACAGGCAAAGAAAACTTGATCAGAAGCATAAAGCGATGCAGAAAAAGAGCGAGGTGAAGGGCATTCGCGTTTCACTTCGAACCGACAAGCACGACATCGAAGTGAAGGTGAGAAAAGCCCGCGAATTCCTGAAAGACGGCAATTCGGTCAAAGTCGCTTTGATTTTCAAGGGAAGAGAGATTACACATTATGACCTCGGACTTGCGAAGATGCATGAAGTCAAAGAAGCCCTTAAAGATGTCGCGAAAGTCGACCAAGAGCCAAAAAGACAAGGATATAATTTATTCATGATATTATCACCCCAATAAAATGAAACAGAAATCACACAGCGGAATGAAAAAACGCGCGAAATTCACGGGTTCCGGTAAAATCCGGATGGAAAAGGGTTCCAAAAGACACTTGCTTGTAAACAAGTCGAAGCGCCAAAAGAAAATCGGCGGAAGGAAATTTGTAGTTTCGGCGGCGGATTTAAAGCGGTTTAAGAGACTTCTTCCAATTTAATTTATTATGGCGGGACCCGGGCATTTTTACAGCCTCGCCTTGCGGTCCGCATTTTTAACCCCCTCCTTATATGGTTAGAGTAAAACGTGGTGTCGTCCAAAGAAGACGGCACAACAAAGTACTTAAAGCCGCCAAGGGATACGTCGGGGTCCGCAGTAAGCACTTCACTCAAGCGAAGCGAGCTACTACGAAAGCAGGCACTTATGCGTTTACACACAGACGCAATAAGAAGCGAAACTTCCGTAGGCTCTGGATAGCGAGATTGAATGCCGGCGTGCGGGCTCACGGAATATCCTACAGTCGCTTCATCAATTTATTGGCCAAGAAAAAAATCGTCTTGGACCGGAAGATTTTGAGCGATATTGCGATTTTTGAACCGAAAGTGTTTGACGAAATCGTGAAGTCGACTTTGTCTTGATTTTTTTGTTGAAGGATTGAAATAAGAAAAAGCCCCGCCAAGGCGGGGCTTTTTGAGAGATAGCTCACCTTTGGTGAGTGCTATCTTTTCTTTTTCTTTGTCGTCTTCTTTTTCTTGTGGGTTGCTTTCTTAGCAGCCTTTTTTTTCTTTGCGGCCATGGAAGAAGGAGGTTATGAAATATTTCAATTTACATTGTCCGATTATATTTACAATTATGCAATTCTATTCTGTTGCATGTCAGCAAATTATTTTATTAGTCAGTTATATTATTTGAGGTATTTTAATTTTTATTTTAATTTGGTATAATCGAGCTCTAAAAAACCGCTTATGAAAGCCGAATTTAAGAAATGGGTGCGCGAGCTGCTCAGATACCTCGCGAAAAATCGTTTGAAAAAAATTCAACCGAAAATAGTCGGCGTTACCGGCAGTGCGGGAAAAACCGGCGCGAAAGACGCGATTGCGTCCGTGCTTGAACGCAGATTTTTGGTACATAAAAGTCCCGGCGGTTACAACAGCGACTTTGGAAGTCTGCTGACAATTTTGGAAAAACCGAGCGGTTTTTCTTCGATCGAAAAATGGATTTCGATTATTTTTAAATGTTTGGTGGAAAATTTTCAAAAACCGGATTCTTACGACGTGCTCGTGATGGAAATGGGAATCGATTATCCGGGCGGAATGGAAGAAATTTTGGAAGTCGTGCGTCCGGACATCATGGTTTTTTTGAACGTGAAAGAAGTGCATCGGGGGGAAGGCCAATTTAAAAATCGCGAGCATATTTTCGAGGAGAAATCAAAAGCCTGCTACATGGTTCCGAAAGACGGCTGGGTGATTTTGAATCACGACGATATGTTTGTTCGGCAATTGGAAAGCAAGTTACCGGCGCAGGTTATTAAAATCGGCACCGAAGAGGGTTCCGATTTGCGAGCGACAAGCGTTCATGCCGATGAACACGGACTCAAATTTACACTGGAGTACGAAGGGAACGCCCTGCCCGTGCTCATGCCGAATGTTTTGGGCGAATGCCACGTCACCATCGTGTTGGCCGCTATCGCCGTGGGATTCGTGAACGGCTTGAATTGGAAAACAATAGAAGCCGGCCTCGCGGATTTTCAAATGCCGAAAGGAAGAATGGTTAAAATCGAGGGCAAAAACGCTTCGCTTATTATCGACAGCTCTTATAACGCGTCGCCGGACACCGTTGAAGAAGCTTTAAAGATTTTAGCCATGTTCCGCGGTAGAAAAATCGCGGCGCTCGGCACAATGAACGAATTGGGGGAGTTGGCGGAAAGCGCCCACATCAAAGTCGGGAAAATGGCGGCGGGTGCGGCGGATATTTTGATTTTGGTCGGGAAGCACGCGAACGACATGGCGGAAGGTGCGTCACGCGCGGGAATGCCCAAGTCGATGATCCATGTTTTTAAAACTTCCCGCGAGGCCGGAACTTTTTTGAGCGGCATGATTGAAAAACACGACGTGATTTTAGCCAAGGGTTCTCAAAACGAGGTGCGTATGGAACAGCTCGTGAAAATGTGCATGAAAGATCCCGAGCTCGCGCGGACTTTGCTTGTGAGGCAAGAACCTTATTGGCTTAAACATATTTGATGTTAATCGGACATAAACAAATTTTCGAGCGGTTGAAGTCCGAGGCGGACGCGGGTGTTTTGCATCCGGCGCAGATTTTTTTGGGCCGAGGTCAAATCGGAAAATCCAAAGTCGCGCTTTTGCTTGCCACGCATATGCAGTGTCCGGATGAAAGCAATGTCGTTCTTCGCAAACAAATCGCCGAGGGATCGGACGCCGACACGATTATTTTCGCGGACGACGGAGAAGTTTTGCCGATTGAAAAGCTTCGCGCCATTGTCGCGAGAGCCGCGCAAAGCCACGCGCGGCCGAACTTGATTTTCATAATTGAAAAGATCGGGCGCATGGCGCCCGGCTCCATGAATACTCTCTTGAAAGTTTTGGAGGAGCCCAACGAGGGTGTCTTCTTTTTTTTAACCGCGGAGAGCGATGATGACATTATCCCCACGGTTCGTTCGCGCTCGAAGATTAGTACTTTTTATCCCGTTCCCGACGCAGATATGTTGCGCGCGTGCGCTGAAAATCCCTACCGCGACGAACTTGTAAGATTCGCGATGGGCCGCCCCGGTAAATTAACGCGCTTGACGGAATACACGGAGTACTTGAGTTCGCACAGGGAAATGTACGCCATCGTCAATAAATTTTTCGAAAGCCCGTCTTTGCCACGCGTATTCGAAATGGAAAGAAAATTCGAGGACAAAAAACTGCTCCATGATTTTTTGGATATATTGCTCATCCGCAGTCGGGCGGTATTGCTGTCCGGTGAGCGCGGTGACGCCTTGGAGCATTTGGATTTTACCGATATGATACCGGCGATTGAAAAAGCGAAAAGTGATATAATCGCCTACGTTAACCCGAAACTCGTCATTGAAAATCTTTTAATTCCTTTCGTGCCATAACATGATTGTTTGGATTTTATTCATCGCTTCAATAGTCGGACTCGCTCTTTTGACCTTTCGGAAAATGCGCATATTGAAGCGCGACATGGTGTTCCAAAAAGATCTCGAGGAAGAACAGAAATTCCAAGAAGAAGATATTGAAATTCGTGAGGAAGCGGATAAGGAAGGCGATGAAGTGAGGGGTAGCGCGCGCCAACACTTCACAAAGGGCGACATGCATTTCGGTAGAGGAGAATATGATGAGGCGGAAGGACATTTTTTGAACGCCGTCGCGGCGGATGAAACTCATTTGGACTCGCATCACAGGCTTGGACTTTTGTACATGAAGCGCGCCGACTTCGGCAACGCGGAGTTGTCCTTTTCAAAATTAATCAACTTGAAAAAGGATCCCGTTTATTACAGCAACTTGGGTGCCGCGTTGTACAGACAAGGACGTTTGATTGAAGCGGCGGAAGCTTACGAGAACGCCATCGCTTTGGACGACAAACGTTCGGAAAGACTGCAAAGTCTGGCGCAGGTTTACCACGAACTCGGTGACGGCGAAAAGGCTTTGAAATACTTTGAATTGGCTTCCCGCAGAAAGCCGAAAAACAATGACTTGAAAATGATTTTGGCGGATTACTATGAACAGCTCGGCCGTCTTGAAGAAGTGATTGAAATTCTGAATCGGGTGCTTGAGTCGGATCCCTACAATAAAGAAGTGAGGGCGCGGCTGCGTTTGGCAAAGAAGAAGGCGGGTCTGTAGCGTTAAGCACCGGATATTTCTGTCGATGTTGTGCCCGCGCGCGGGTCGTCTTCGGTGACACCTTCTTGGTATTTAAGGGGGCGCGCTTGGTATGAAGAATGAATCAGCTCGTTATCGATTCGAATAGTTCCGTCCGCGTTGAAAACCGAGCGGTACCAGTCAACGTCAAAGCCCGTGTGCGCGTACTCTTTCAATTTGCGTGTTCCTTCCGAAAGTTGGCTTGTGTATTCGGTCAGGACTGCGTCATTTTTTTTGTAATTGTAGGCGACGGGACCGGACATTTGCACGGAGCGTCCGTCGTTCGTGCCGTAAAAAACGTAGTAGGCGTCGGTGCCATCGACATAGGATTGAACCAGAATGTTCGCGCCCGTGTCGTTGATGAAGCGCA